>NZ_QRGP01000002.1:0-300000 GCF_003367235.1 Sphingorhabdus pulchriflava | reverse complement strand
AGGGGGGCGGGAAAAAGAAGCTGACACTGATGCTATTTGCCGGACTGTTGCTGGCCGCAGGCAGTGCGGGTGCCGGTATCTATGCCACCGGTGGTTTTACGAAGAAAACGGAGCGGGAAGATCCAAACTGGCCGAAACTGGTTGTCCGCAGCGCCGAACCCGCTGAACCGGCTCCCGCAGGCGAAGGGGAGGGAGAGGTACCACTGAAAGTAGGAACCGTATCCGTCCCGAATGATCGGTTCAAGGTCGATCCGTCAAAATATGAAATCACCTATATCCCGGTTGAACAGCCTTTCACCGCGAATCTTTCTGATGGCTCGGGATTCATCCAGATCGGCATCAGCCTGGCCACCTATTATGACGGCAAAGTCGTCGCAAATGTGAAACGTCAGGATGTACCGATCCGTTCGGCCGTTCTTATGATCTTGTCCGAACAGGACCCAGCCGTGCTCTCATCCGCGCAGGGTAAGCAGTTGCTCCAGCGCGAATTGGCGCGCGCCATCAATGGCGTGCTGCGCGAAAAGGAAGGCTTTGGCGGCATCGACAATGTCTATTTCAATAGTCTGGTGATCCAATGACGCTGTCCGTTCCTGACATCCAACCAATGTCGCTGATCCGGCCCACTACCGGCAAAAACGCGTTCTTGGGCAGTGGTTTTTCGGAAAGGCGGTTACGCGCAACGCTTTGCGAATTGCTTTGTAGCCGCGGCGTCGATGCGATCGAACCGACTGAAGCAAGCCAGGATACTTTGTGCCTTGGCGACTGGCTGGCGCAGGATATCCCAGCCTTGTGGGCCTGCTTTGTGGACCAGAATGGCAGAGGAGCCGCCTATATGCGGGTACCGCGCAGCTTATTCGACGTGGCATTCGGAAAATTTTACGGCGGTGACGGCGCTGCGCCGGAGCTATTCGCCGCGCCAACAGCCACGCAGCTGCGCTTTGCCCGGCGGCTCGGTGATGCCCTCGCCAGGGCAGTGTTAGGTGCATGGCCCGATGGCACGCCAATCGACCTTGCACTGGGTGCTGCCCATTTCAACCCGACCGACATCGCTCATGAAAAGCCAGAAGCCATGTTCCACTGCGTCAATTTCGATATCGCGATCGGCAAGGCGGAAATAGCGGCTTTAAGCCTGGCTATGTCGACCGATATGTTGTCAACATTGGGTACGGGGAAATCCGTCAAATCCATCGCCCGGTCCACAGATTCTAGAAATTTGCAGCTTAGTTTGCATCCGCATGCGGGCCATGTCCCCTTGCCCGTCCGATCGGTGCTTGCACACCCGGAGATTCCGTTGGCGCGACTAATGCAACTGAAGATCGGCGACGTGCTGCCCATTGCAATGCCGAAAACTGTACCGGTTACTGTTGGCAACATGCTTTTTGCCCAAGCCAGCTTGGGTGAGATGCAGGGGAATGTCGCCCTTCGCATCGATAAGCTAGGCAAAGGAACCCCCGCATGAGCGATATGAGTGAAGCCCCGCGGCGCGGCCCCAGTGCGCCGACCGCCGCGAAAAATTTCAACTTGTTGGCTGGAGTGAATATTCGCCTTTCGGTTGAGGTTGGGTCAACGCTGATGACGCTGGCCGAGCTGGCCGCGCTGGATGAAGGCAGTGTAGTTGCACTCGACCGGCAGACCGATGAACCCCTCGACATATGCGCCAATGGCAGCCGCATAGCGCGTGGAGAGATTGTTGCGGTCGATGGTCGCTACGGCATCCGGATTACCCAGCTGGTTTCTGCGGACAGCGCCTATTCCGGTCAGGAGAGAAATCCGTGATCCTCGACTATCTGCTGCGTCTGGCGCTGTTGCTGCCACTGGTAGGGGCGCTCGCGTGGGGCTCGTTATGGCTTTGGAAGCGATTGCAGATCGGCATGCCGGTTGCGCCAACACGGGATCAATTGATCCGCATTGCCGAATTGCGACCGATTGGGGCTGGAACAAAACTGGCGGTTCTCGAATTCGGCGGCAAGCAGTTGCTGGTCGCGATTACACGCACCGGCGTTACATCGCTTGCAATCGACGACAGGGGTGAATTCGATGCGCCTTAGTTTGCTCATCCCCGCCGCTCTGATCGCCGCATTCTTTCTGCTACTCCCGGCGCAGGCGATGGCACAGCCGAGCGGCGGGGCAATGGATCGGGCGTTAATCGAAATCGCAGGCAACGGTCGCCCGCTTTCGCTATCGCTGCAGATTCTGCTGCTGATGGGGCTGCTAACGATATTGCCCTCGCTGGTGCTGATGATGACGAGCTTTACGCGGATCATCATCGTGCTGTCGATCCTGCGTCATGCTTTGGGATTGCAGCAAACGCCACCCAATCAAGTGCTGGTTGGCCTGAGCCTTTTCCTGTCGCTGTTCGTAATGCAGCCGGTAATGTCGGAGATCAACCAAGCAGCAATCACTCCCTATGGCGAACAGCAGATCGGCATTGAAGAAGCGGTAGGTCGAGCGGGCAAATCATTGCACGGTTTCATGACGGCGCAAACGCGCAGCAACGATCTGGCGCAGTTCACCAAATTGGCCAAATCACCACCCTTTGCCAGCCCGACCGATATCCCCTTTTCAATACTTCTGCCCGCCTTCGTGACCAGTGAGCTGAAGACCGCGTTTCAAATCGGCTTCCTGATCTTCCTGCCTTTTCTTATCATCGACCTGATTGTGGCATCGGCATTGATGTCGCTCGGCATGATGATGTTGTCGCCGACCATTGTTTCGATGCCTTTCAAATTGTTGTTGTTCGTCCTTGTCGATGGCTGGGCCTTGACCATGGGATCGCTCGCGGCGTCCTTTGCAGGAGGATAGATGGAGCAGGATTTCTTCATCAGCATCGCACAACAGGCACTGTGGGTGCTCGCTCTGGCCTCCGCCCCAATCCTGATCCCGGCGCTGGTCACCGGGGTGCTCCTCGGTATGGTACAGGCAGCAACCTCGATCAACGAACAGACTCTGAGTTTTGTGCCCAAATTGCTGCTCGTCGCGCTGTGCCTAGCAATTTTCGGGGGCAGCATCATGCTGCTCCTGACCGATTTCACGCGCGAGATATTCGAGCGGATCCCTTTGTTGCTGCGCTGATCCGTGATGGAATTCGGCTTTGGCAACATTGAGGCAAACCTGCAGATCTGGTTACTGGCGATGATCCGGCCAGGCGCTGCCATGCTGGCCGCCCCGTTTTTTGGTGCCGGCAATGTGCCCGTTCAGTTACGTCTGGTGCTGGCGATGGCGCTAGGCTTGCCTGCTGCAGCTATGGTGCAACCGGCGATTCCGGTCGACGGCTTGACCTCGCTCTCTGGATTACTGCTGATTGCCGGAGAGGCCTTGCTCGGGCTGGCGATGGGCTTTGCGCTGCAGATCGGCTTTGTTTGCGCATTGCTCGCAGGCGAAATCATCAGCAACATGATGGGGATCGGATTTGCGGCCATGGCTGACCCTGCAACCGGCCAGCCCAGCCCCGCCATCGGCCAATATCTGTCAATGCTGGCATTGTTCCTGTTCCTTGCAGGTGAAGGCCATTTGCTGTTCGCCGAGATTGTCGTCGATAGCTATCGCGCCCTGCCTCCGGGCGAGGCCTGGATTTCGGCAAAAGCGTTGAGTGGCCTTGTCCAGTTTGGCGGCTTGACTTTTGCAGGTGGGATTGCCGTCGCGATGCCCGTTCTTTCCGCATTGCTGTTGGTGCAGGCGGTCTTTGCAATGGTTTCGCGCGCGGCGCCGACACTCAATCTGTTCTCGGTGGGCCTTCCCGCGACACTTACTGCGGGGATAATCTTGCTCGCAATTGCAACGCCGGTGATGGCGGAAGCGCTTGGCCGCATAATCCTTGATGCCCTGCGGCAGGCGCAGTCGCTCGGGCTAGGCTGAGCTATGGCGGAACCACCTGACCGTGACCAGCAAACCGAAGCGGCGACACCGAAACGGCGACAGGATGCGACACGTGACGGCGATGTCCTGGTTTCGCGCGAGCTGGCAACTGCGCTGATGATGCTCGCCGGGGCGGGCTGGCTTATGTTGGCGGGGAAATGGCTGGTGGGTGCATCGGCTGACATGCTGCAAAAGGGACTTTCGGTTGGGCAGGAGAGCATAAGGGCAGTCGACTTTTCTGCCCGGCTCACGCATTTGCTAACCCCTTTGGCATTGCCATTTGCCGGTCTGTTGCTCGCCAGTCTGGTCGCGGCGATTGCCGGGCCTGCTCTGCTTGGCTCGCTGGGTTGGCGGGCAAAGGCGATGGAGCCCAAAGGCAGCCGGTTGAACCCGTTGGCCGGCGTCAAGCGCATGTTCGGACTGCACGGTGCCATTGAGTTGATCAAGGCGCTGGCCAAAACCGCAGTCCTTGGCGGGGTGGGTTGGTGGCTGATCGATCGGGAGCTGGACATTCTATTGTCGCTCGCTGTTGCCGATCCGGCGTCGGCAGCAGCGCGATTGGGTAGCAGTCTTGCATCGGTCCTGCTCGCACTGACAGCCGCTATGGCCCTGTTCGCGCTGATCGATGTGCCGTTACAAATCTTTCAGCGCAATCGCCGTCTGCGCATGTCGCGCGAACAGGTGAAGGAAGAGCTGCGTCAAAGCGAAGGCGCCCCTGAACTGAAAGCCGCACAAACTGCCCGCCAACAAGCAATCCTCAGTCAATCCGCGCGCAAGGCAATGGGCGAGGCGAGCGTTGTTTTGACCAACCCACGGCATTTCGCCGTGGCTTTGCGCTATATGCCGGGCAAAGACGCTGCCCCGCTAGTCCTGGCCCGTGGCCGCGACGAGGTCGCTCTGGCGATGCGTCAACTGGCGTTCGATCGTGCGGTTCCTATGCTCGAATATCCGTCGCTGACCCGTGCGATCTATTTCACGACGCGCGCGGGACAAGCCATCCCCGAAGATCTGTATCAGGCGGTTGCCGTAATCCTTGCCTTTGTCTTCCGGCTCGACAGCGAACTTGCGGCGCAGATACAACCTCCTGTTGTTGATGTGCCGAGGTCCCAGCGTTTCGATGTGCATGGTCAACGTATCGAAGATTAAAGATCACGTCCTTCATGCCGTTATTCGGGTGAAGGAAATTGTCATGATCGGAAATATAGCCAACAGCCTCGGGCTTGGATCGGGAATCAATGTAAGCCAGCTTGTCAGTGATCTGGCCGCTGCGTCGCGCGCACCCAAAGTGGAACGCTTTGATACGCTCGCCAAAACATCTCAGACCAAAATCAGCGCGATTGCACAAGCACGTGCCGACCTCGACAGTTTTGCCGATACGCTTGGCAATCTGGTACAGACCGGCAGCCTGAGCAGCCAACCGACAACCTCGAACGACAGCGCGCTGGTCGCATCCGCCCTAGCAGGTTCTCAACTCGGGAAACTGTCTGCCGAGATCGAAATCCGTCAGTTGGCACGTGCGCAAACATCCGTAAGCAGCCTGGTCGCATCGGCGGCTAATCCGGTTGGAACCGGCAATGTGACGCTGACCGTGAACGGCAATGCCTATGCCATCGCCATCAGTTCCGGCAATAACAGTCTCACAGGGTTTGCCGATGCGATCAACGCGAGCGACAGCGGGGTTCGGGCGAGCCTTGTATCTGACCAAGGCCAAGTGCGACTGGTACTGAAAGGCGAGGTCGGCGCGGCCAAAGCGTTTGCGCTTACGGCTGATGCTGGTGCTGAACCGGCGCTTAGCGCGTTAGTCTCCACCGGTTTGGTACTGTCGCAATCTGCATTGGACGCTGTCATCCGTGTCGATGGTGTCGAATATAGCCGACCGGGCAATATCATTAGCGACCTCGTGCCCGGGGTCGCGATGACACTTAAAAAGTCGACATTTGGCGAAATGATAACGCTGGGCAGCATACGTCCAGCCGATGCGCTCAAGCAGACTATCGGCGACTTTGTTTCAGTCTTTAACCAGTTACAATCCAGCCTGAAAGCGGCGCGACAGACAATCGGTGGCGCGGGCAATTTACGAGCGCTCGACCGGCAGCTGGCTGCACTTGTCAGCAAGGCGTTGACCGGCAATGCCGGGATCAACAGCCTGTCGGACATTGGAATCAAAACCGACCGCAGCGGCACCCTTGTGCTGGATGCAGCAAAGCTCGACGGCGCGTTGGCGGCTAATCCTGATGCAGTCGAGGCTCTATTCAACCCGCCGCGCGATGCGGTTCATACAAACAGCACCGATCCCGGCCTTGCTTATGCTCTTGATGAAATCCGCGATGCGTCGGTGGCATCGGGTGGCTTGATCGACAGCCTTGGCAAAGCCTTGCAAAGCGAAGCGGCAGCCATCGCCAAAAACCGTGCAAAGATGGAGGCGCGCGAAGACGCGTTCGAAGCGCGACTGGAAAAGCAATATGCCGGCCTTGACGCCCGACTTGCGGCTTTCAAGGCAACGCAGTCCTACCTCGAACAGCAAATCAAACTTTGGTCGAACGATTCATAAGCTATGCTGAACCCCAACTACAGCAGAGCTAGCGCGCATTACCGGACATTGGCGCTCAGCAGTCAGATCGAAAGCGCCGATCCACATCATTTGGTCGCACTACTTTACGACGAACTGCTTTTGTGTATCAACATACTGACGGTGCAGGCCAGCAAATGCGACAGCTTGCTCCTCGACCCGCAAGCCCATCGGGCGCGCTCCATCATTGTAGCACTCAGGGCAGGACTCAATTTTGAGTCAGGCGAATTGGCCGAAACGCTGGCAGGCCTCTATGCCGCCCTCGCGAGCGAACTCGAAGATCGGTTGGCCAACCCAGATCCATTGCGTTTCGCAGAACTGCGGGCAGGCATCGAATCGCTCGCTGCCGCCTGGAAAGCGATTGCAGAACGCTAGGTGAGTAGTAGTGCAGCGCCATTGTTGAGCATATGCGCGACGATATTGACCCTGAGCGAGCCTGTCTTGTGGTATAAAATGCCGAAGACCACACCCATCATCATCAAGGCGGGAAAGGCATGATAATCCATATGCACCGCGCCAAAGATGGCCGACGCACCCAATATCGCACCCCAGGCCGGCAACCGCTTCACGAGCGCATTTTGGACGAGCCCGCGGAACAGGATTTCTTCAAGCAAAGGAGCGATGATGGCGATGGCGACGAACAGCATCACCATGTTGAATGGCGTATCGGGCAGCGCTTCGAACATCTTACGCAGCGATTCCTGCACCTTGATGTCGGGAATGACATAAGTGGCGTAGAGGTGGTTGAAGGCGAGGCCAAGGGCGATGAGCACGATAGCCAGACCAACAGTTTGCAAAAAGCTGAGCCTGCTCCAGCGCGTCAGGCCAATCCGTGTGGCACGATCCTCTTTGCGCAAATGCAGCCAGAACAAACCGAGCAGAACAACGCTCGAGGCAATCAGCGAGATGATAGTCGGACCGGCAATAAACGATAGATCGCGAGCAAGCTCCATGGCATCGCGGCCACTTTTGTCGATGCCGATGGCAATGCCCAGCGCAGCGACACCGGCGACGATCTGAAGGAACAAAAACAACAGGACCCAACCTAGACCACCCCACAGGCTCGGAAATCCGCTGTCGCTATGATCCGGTTCGTGTGCCGCGTCTGCCATTTTATATTCCCCCAATGTCTTCCGGTAGGGGCTGGCTAGGCGAGGTCCCGACCGAATGCAATCACACCAGCCCCATTTTCATCAATTCGCCCAGCATCTTGGATGGCATTTCATCGCGGGCATCAGCGCCCGCCGACCCCAGATCGGGCGGCGCATCCTTGTCTTCCAGATAGCGCCAGCCCTGATGCGCGCGTTTGGGGATTGAGCGGACGGGGATCAGTTCGGGACGCAGGCGGATCCATGTACGCCCCTGCCCGTTATCCATGAAGCCAAGGATCGGGCTGCGGCCGACGAGGGTGTGGTTCAATATCCAGTAGAGCGAGCCACCCGCCATTTCCTCGTGCCGTTTCGGCAAATAGCGTGTGGTCAGCCGGATTTCGCCCGCCTCGGCATAGCTTTCCAGCCGCTGGCGCAGATGCGCCGGGCTTTCGGCACCAAAGGCAATTTTGGTCATATGGAGTGCCATGGCCGCTATCTGGGAGCGCAGGGCTTAGCCCGCAAGACCGGCAAACACCGCAAGTCCGAGGAAAATCAGAAAGCCCATCGAGTCAGTGATCATCGTCACAAAGATCGAGCTCGATACCGCGGGGTCCTGATCGAGACGGTCGAGCACGACTGGAATGACAACGCCTGAAAGCCCCGCAATCGTAATGTTGAACAGGATGGCAGCACCGATAACGCCCGCCAATGTCCAGTTCGAAAATATGACCCCTGCCCCCAAACCCGCAATCACCGCCACCGTCGCCCCAATCAGCAGTGCGACACGAATCTCACGCCAGATTGATCGCACCGTGTTCGATTGCGTCAGCTGGTTGGTGGCGAGCGCGCGCACCGTTACTGCCAGCGTCTGTGTCCCAGCATTGCCGCCAATCGAGGCGACTATCGGCATCAAAATCGCAAGTGCGACCATGGTTTCGATGGCGGCCCCGAACTGCGCGATAATGAAGCTAGCAACCATCGCGGTGCCCAGATTGGCAATCAGCCAGCGGACGCGCGCTTTATAGCTGTCGGCAATCGGCTCGTTGATGTCGCCCTCGCCCGCACCCGACAGGCGCAAGATATCTTCGCCTGCTTCTTCCTGCACGATGTGGACGACATCGTCGGCGGTGATCACACCGACCAACCGCCCGGCATCGTCGACCACAGCGGCGGAGATCAGCGCATATTTCTGGAAGCGCAGCGCGACTTCTTCCTGGTCCATATCGACCGGGATCAAAGTCTGCTCGCGCTTCATCACATCGGAGATCGAAATGTTGCGCGGTGTGCGCAATATCCAGCTCAGCTGGCAAGTACCGATCGGACGGTGCGCCGGATCAACGACGAAGATTTCCCAGAATTCGGTGGTCAGATCCTGATTGTCGCGCAGATAATCGATGAGCTGGCCGACGGTGATATGCTCGGGCACCGCGACCAGTTCGCGCTGCATGATACGACCGGCGGATTCTTCCGGATAGGAGAGAGCATCTTCGATGACCGCCCGGTCTTCGGGGTCGAGTTCGGCGAGGACGGCTTGCTGCTCTTCCTCCTCCAGATCCTCGATCATCGCGACCGCGTCGTCGGTCTCCATCTGCTCGGCGAGGTCGGCGATCTGCGCGGCAGGCAGCGCATCGACAATATCGTCGCGCACCCAATCGTTGATTTCGGCGAGCACATCGGCGCTCAGCAAGTCACCCAGCGCGATGGCAAGATCGGCACGATCCTCGCGCTTGGTCAGCTCGAACAGGTCGGCAATGTCGGCAGCGTGCAGCGGCTGCGCGAGCCGATAGGCTTCTTCGGTGTCGCCGCGTTCAACCGCGTCGAGCACCAGCCGGACGAAGTCCGCCTTCAAGCGATTGTCTTCGTCGAGGGTTTCTTCTGCGGTTTCGACTTGGGGGAAGTCAGGATCGGATTCGGCAGTCATCGTTCCCCCTTTGCTGCTGATTGATGCGACCGCGCTTCTCCTACGCCCCGCCCGCGAAAATGCAATTTACTTTTGCCCTTTGGAGCCTATTGCGGCGGCAAAGTTTCAACGAAAAGGATTCCCAAATGGCCGAAACACTCACCATGCACCTTTCGACCGGCGATGTCGTAATCAAGCTGCGTCCTGACCTTGCCCCCAACCATGTCGCACGCATTGTCGAACTGGCGCAGGAAGGCTTTTACGATGGCGTGAAATTCCACCGCGTGATCGACGGTTTCATGGCGCAGGGTGGCTGCCCTAACGGTACCGGCATGGGCGGTTCGTCAAAGCCGAACCTGAAACAGGAATTCAACGATGAACCCCATGTTCGCGGCGCCTGCTCTATGGCCCGCACCCAGGATCCGAACAGCGCAAACAGCCAGTTCTTCATCGTGTTCGACGATGCGACTTTCCTCGATCGTCAGTACACCGTGTGGGGTAATGTGATCGAAGGCATGGAAAATGTCGACGCACTGCCCAAGGGCGAGCCGCCGCGCGAACCCGGCGTGATCCAGTCGGTGACGGTCGCTTAAGCGATCAAATCCCGAAGGTGCCGTCCACGACGGTGACGCAGTCACCGCCGACATGGACGGCATCTCCTTCTATCCGTATGCGAACATGGCCATCGCGGCCAACCTGACGGCCTTGGCTGGCTGTATAGCTGCTGCCTGCGGAAACCTGGCCAGCCTTCATACGAAATGCGGCTACCGCACCGTTGCCGCTGCCGCAAACGGGGTCCTCGGCGATGCCGTCGGCAGGCGCAAAGCTGCGGACGATGATGTCGCCATCCGGCTTTTCGGCATAGACCGTAAGCCCGGTGGTCGCTTGGGTGCGGTCATAATCTGCAAGCATCGGCAGGTCGGGTTGCAATTGTTCAACAACCCCCGCCGATGCCAGTTCGGCAATCACCCAGCGCGGGCCGACATTGACGATTTCGGGCACGCCGTTGATTGCGCCTTCACCAAGCGCTGCAGCAAGTTTTTCCTGCTCGGGGGCCTCTTCATAGGCATAACGCGGTAAGCGGAAGGACAATCCGGTGCCAACAACACTAACCTCGACAAGGCCCACCGCGCATTGCTGCACCACCTTGCCGTCTTTGGGAATAGCCAGACCCGCCTCGATCACGGCATGCGCCGTCCCTAACGTCGGATGCCCGGCAAAAGGCAGTTCGCTCTTGGGGGTGAATATGCGGACTGCATAGTCCGCCGCTGCGTCGGTTGCGGGTGTGACAAAGGTCGTTTCCGACAGGTTGGTCCAGTTGGCGATAGCCTGCATCTGATCTGGAGACAGCCCTACGGCATCAAGAATCACCGCCACCGGATTTCCCTTCAATGCTACGACCGTGAAAACATCGACCTGTTTGAAGGGTCTAGTGGTGGTGATGCTCATGCTCGTCATCCTGGTGCTCGATCGTCTCGCTCGGAATATAGCCCAGTTCGTCCTTATGCCCTTCGGGGTCGGGATGGATCAGCACCTCCACACCGGGAAATTCGCGCATCAGTTCAGCCTCAATCTCGTCCATCACTTCATGCGCCTGCAGCACGGTCATGTTCGGATCGACCCAGACGTGGAACTGGCAGAAATCATGTGCGCCCGCCGAGCGCGTGCGCATGTCGTGAATGCCCTTCAGCTCGGGATGTCGCATCGCGACTTCGATGAACCGCTGTCTTTTTTCGAGCGGCCACTCCCTGTCGAGCAGCTGATCGAGCGCAAGGCTGGCGGCGCGCCAGGCGCCCCAGAGCAGCCAGAGCGCAATTGCGATGCCGAACAACGGATCGGCGCCGCGCACGCTCAGAAAAGCATCAAGCGCGAGTGCTACAATGACCGCGATGTTTAGCAGCAAGTCACCTTGATAGTGCAAATGGTCGCCATGGATCGCGACCGAGCCGGTTTTCTTGATTACATGGCGTTGATAGGCGAGCAGCCCGAGCGTTGCCGCAATCGCGACCAGCGAGACGCCGATGCCCATTTCGGGATGCTCGGTTGGTGCACCGTCGCTAAAACGCACCACCGCGCGCCAACCGATAAACAGCGCCGATACGGTCACCAGCATCACCTGCACTAGCGCAGACAAGGCCTCTGCTTTGCCATGGCCGAAACGATGGTCGTCATCCGCCGGTAGAGCTGCATAGCGCACGCTGAACAGGGTCAACAGCGAAGCCAGCAGGTCGAAGCCGGTATCGGCGAGCGAACCGAGCAGAGCAACCGAACCGGTCTCAATCGCCGCCCAGCTTTTGAGCACGGTCAGGAAAAGCGCCATTGCCACACTGGCAATCGCGGCTTTCGCTGTCATCGAACCATGTTCGTGATGATGGTGGTTGTGATTAAGCGACATTTGCTTCCTTTAGCCGTTCGCCTCGAGCGAAGTCGAGAGGCCCATAGGGTGCACGCCAACTCCGCGTGTCTCGACTTCGCTCGACACGAACGGAAAATTTTTGTTACGGATACAGCATTTGCGTGCGCCAGCCATCGCCTTCGCAATCGAACACCCAGCGCTCGTGGAGGCGGAATTCGCGGTCCTGCCAAAATTCGATGCGGGTTGGGCTAACGATATTCCCGGTCCAGTGCGGAGGGCGCGGCACATCCCGCCCTTCGAAGCGCGCTTTGACCTCGGCAAAACGCGCCTCGAACGTCGCGCGGCTATCGAGCGGACGGGATTGGTCGGACGCCCATGCCCCCAATTGGGAATCGCGTGCGCGGCTCGCGAAATAGGCGTCGGCCGTTGCATCGCTGACTTGCGTTATCGGGCCTTCGATACGGACCTGGCGGCGGAGAGACTTCCAATGGAACAGCAAGGCGACATGGGGGTTTGCGGCCAGTTCGCCACCTTTGCGGCTTTCAAGGTTGGTGTAGAAAATGAACCCGCCTTTGCCGTCTGCGTCAGGGCCATGGCCTTTGAGCAAGACCATCCGCACCGAAGGATGGCCATTTGCGTCTGCCGTCGCCAGGGCCATGGCGTTGCCGTCGTTGAGTTCACTTTCGCGTGCCTCTTTGAACCAGCTATCGAAAATAACGTAGGGATCTTGGCTTTCCATATCGCCCCGATAGGCTAGACTGCGCCTGCAAGGAAGGGGGGACTGCCATGCAAATGCCGTGGGAGACGATTTTTGAGGTGACCAACATCTATGCGATGGTCTGCTGGCTGTTGCTGCTGTTGGCACCGAAGCGCGAACAAGTGTTGCCTCTGCTGTTCATGGCAGGTTGCGGGCTACTGGCCGCGACCTACACGGTGCTCATAGTCGGGCTGATGAGCGGGACACTTGATGCCGCAGGGCCGCGTTCGCAGGATTTCTCCTCGCTCGCGGGCGTGATGGGCCTTTTCGACAGCAAAGGCGGCGCAACAATCGGTTGGATCCATTATCTCGCCTTCGACCTGTTCGTCGGCATCTGGGCCGCGCGTAACGCCGACAGGCGTGGCATTGCCCGCTGGTTACAGCTGCTGGTGCTACCGTTCATCTTCCTTCTCGGTCCGCTGGGGCTGGTGCTTTATCTCTTGTTGCGCACATTTGCTGGAAAAAGCGTCGAAAATGCTGTTGCGCCGAGTTGACTCAGTGCGCTGTAATGCCAATCTAATACAGGGACGCAAATAAACAGGGACGAGAATGGCCGATCCATATTCCATATTGGGTGTTTCGAAAGGCGCAGACGAGAAGGCGATCAAAAGCGCCTATCGCAAGCTCGCCAAAGAACTGCACCCCGACAGGAACCAGGACAATCCCAAGGCAGCCGAGCGCTTTGCCGAGGTGACGCATGCCTATGACCTGTTGTCTGACCCGCAAAAGCGCGGCCAATATGATCGCGGTGAAATTGATGAGAACGGCCAGCCGCGCTCCCCCTTTGGTGCGGGCTTTGGCGGCGGCAGCCCGTTCAGCGCCGGCGGGCAGCGCCCCGGACAGGGCGGTTTTGAATTTGGCGGCGGCATCGATCTTGGCGACATTTTTGATGGCCTTTTCGGCGGAGGCGCGGGCGCTCGCCCGGGTGGTCCAAGGCCTCAACCTGGGCCGCCGCCCAAGGGCGCGAACATAGCCTACGAACATCTCGTCGCCTTTACCGATGCAGCCAAGCTGGAACCCCAGCGGATCACGCTTCGCGACGGCAAGACGGTCGAGTTCAAACTTCCTGCGGGAGCCGTCAGCGGACAGCAGATCCGTATTCCCGGCAAAGGCGCTGCAGGCCCCGGCGGCAATGGCGACGCGATGGTGACGCTCAAAATCGGCAAGCACCCCTTTTACGAGCGTGACGGAGACAATATCCGCCTAGAACTGCCGATCAGCCTGAAAGAAGCGATCAAAGGTGCAAAGGTAAAGGTGCCAACCATCGACGGTGCGGTAATGCTCAGCGTTCCTGCCGGTGCGCAATCGGGTACTACCATGCGCATCAAGGGCCGGGGTTTTGCGAAGAAAGGTGGAGAGCGCGGGGATCAGTTGGTGACGCTGCACATCCGCCTGCCATCGGACATGGCCGCGCTGGCCACGCTTGCCGAAGCCCTTCCCGACGAACCCGGCATCCGTTCCGACCTTGGTGTCTGAGCACTCCCCCCTCTCGCCCGAGGCGCGCGCGCACGATCCGCGCCCGCATGCCGAGAGCGAGGTTGAGTGGTTTCACCATCTCGATCCGTTACATCAGGCCAAGGAAGTCGTGCGCCGTGTCGTCGTGGGTGTCTACAGCGATGGCTTCGTCCATGCAGGCAACTTCGCCTATCTATCGATTGTCGCGCTTTTTGCCTTCTGTATCGTCGCCGCCGCCATAGCGGGCAGTCTTGGACAGACAGAATCCGGGCTGGCGCTGATCGACGCCTTTTTCGAAACCGTCCCCAAAAGCGTCGAGGCGGCGCTTGCCGAACCAGTGCATGCCGCCATGACCGCCCGATCAGGGCCGCTGTTGTGGTTGAGCGCCATCGTCAGCCTCTGGACCACCACCAGCCTGATCGAGACGATCCGCGACGTCCTTCACCGCGCTTACGGGACCCAACCCGAGCGCTGGTTCTGGCAATATCGTCTGGGCAGTTTTGTGGTGATCGTGGCGGCTGTGATCCTGGCAATGATGGCTTTTTCGGCGCAGGTATTGGTCGTGACGATCGAGGAACTTGTCTATCGCTTCATCCCTGCGGCCGAACGCGCGGCGGACTATTTCGCCTGGGGCCGGATCATCCCATTCGCCATTCTCTTCCTCGCTATTTACACCATTTATCGCGGCCTTGCCCCGCGCAAATATCGCGGGCGGCTTTACCCCAAATGGCCGGGTGCGGTGCTGGTCAGCGGATGGTGGGTGGGATGCACGATGGTGCTACCCTGGTTCGTGTCTTCGATCACCAATTACGATCTGACTTATGGCAGCCTGGCCGGGGTGATGATCGCACTGATTTTCTTTTACCTGATTGGCCTCGGCATGGTCACAGGCGCGCAACTCAACGCCGCTCTGGCCAACGCCACCGAAAATGGCCTAAGGGGTGGTCCGGGATCAGGAAAAGACAATCAGGAGTTCACCGATACATGACCGGTTTGATGGCAGGAAAACGCGGCCTCATCATGGGCCTCGCCAATGACAAGTCGCTCGCATGGGGCATCGCGCAGCGGCTGAAGGCCGAAGGTGCCGAACTGGCGATCAGCTATCAGGGCGAAGTCATGGAAAAGCGCGTCCGCCCGCTCGCAGAGCAATTGGGCTGCGATTTCCTGATCGATTGCGATGTTTCGGACATGGCCAATCTCGACGCAGCGTTTGAAAAACTCGCGGCACGCTGGCCCACCATCGATTTCGTCGTCCATGCCATCGGCTTTACCAACAAGGATGCGCTGCGCGGCAAATATTTCGACGTCACGCTCGACGACTTCCTGATGACGATGAATATCAGCGTCTACAGCTTCACCGCCGTCGCCAAGCGGGCCGCGGCGATGATGGTGCCCTTCGACCCTGAAACCGGCAAGGGTGGCGGATCAATGCTGACGCTGAGCTATTATGGCGCCGAAAAGGTCGTGCCACATTATAATGTCATGGGCGTTGCCAAGGCGGCTCTCGAAGCCAGTGTGAAGTATCTAGCCAACGATGTCGGGCCCGATGGCATCCGCGTCAATGCAATTTCGGCGGGGCCGATCAAGACGCTCGCTGCATCGGGTATCGGCGATTTCCGCTACATCCTAAAGTGGAACGAATATAACTCGCCGCTGCGCCGCAATGTCACCATCGACGATGTCGGTGCCTCGGCGCTGTACTTCCTGTCAGATTTGTCAGCAGGCGTTACCGGCGAGACGCATCATGTCGATGCAGGCTACCATACGGTGGGCATGAAGCAGGAGGATGCTCCTGATATCGCGCTAGGCTGATTCCGCAAAGGAGGGCGAGAATGTTCGAAGGGCATAGCAACGAACTGGTTCTCCTCTTAGTCGGGTCTGCATTTATAGTCGGCCTGTTCGGCTATCTGCATGCAAAGCGTTTCTGGGAAGGGCTGCCGCCCGTGCTCGACGGCTTTGTCTCGGCGGCAGGTTTCCTATTCGTGATTGCAGCCTTTGTTTTCGGCGGGCGCTTTGGCGGTGCCTACAACCATCCGCATGCCGGACGGCTGCTGGCGGTGGCTGCTGCGGTCATCATCTACCGCGCCTTGCGCACCTGGATCGGCAAGGAACAGGCCAAATACCGCAGGGTCAAGGTGAAGCCGACCGAAGACGCATGATCATCCGTCTGCTTACACCGGCCGATTTCGATGCGGTCGACATTGTGCATCGAGCGGCATTTGCCAGCACAGCCTTCGGTCATCAGGGGGAAGCAGATCTGGTCCGCCATATCCATGCCGATGGCGATGCGCTGGTTTCGCTGGTCGCCGAAATAGACGGTCAGATTGTCGGCCATGCTTTGTTCAGTCGCATGGAGGTTGAGGCTGACGGTGTGCCGTTGCGGGGAGCCGGGTTGGCACCGGTCGGGGTATTACCTGATCTGCACAGCGGCGGGGTCGGGTCGGCCTTGATCTGGCGCGGACTTGAGATGTTGCATGGGCAAGACATCCAGATCAGCTTCGTGCTTGGCCATCCGGACTATTATCCGCGCTTCGGCTATAGCGCAGAGGCCGCACGTCCCTTCGCCTCGCCCTTTGCCGGCCCGCATTTCATGGCGCTTTTACTGGACAAAAGCGTGCGACTTCCCGAAAGCGGCCGCGCACGCTATGCACCGGCTTTCGGGCCCGAGAGGTAAGATGAGTTTCAACACGTTCGGCCATGTTTTCCGTTTCACCACCTGGGGCGAAAGCCACGGGCCGGCATTGGGCGCGGTGGTCGATGGCTGCCCTCCGGGGATAGCGCTCAGCGAAGCCGATATCCAACCCTTCCTCGACAAGCGCCGACCGGGCACGAGCAAATTCACCACACAGCGGCAAGAACCCGACCAGGTCCGCATCCTTTCCGGAATCTTCGAGGGCCGCACCACCGGCACGCCAATCAGCCTGATGATCGAGAATGTCGACCAGCGTTCAAAGGATTATTCGGAAGTCGCCAAGGCCTATCGCCCCGGCCATGCCGATTACAGCTATGATGCCAAATATGGCTTTCGCGACTATCGCGGCGGCGGGCGCAGCTCTGCGCGCGAGACTGCTGCGCGGGTTGCCGCAGGGGCTGTGGCGCGCGCGGTCATTCCTGAAGTCGAAATCCTCGCCTATGTCGTCGAAATCGGCGGCGATGCGATCGACCGCGCCAATTTCGAAAAGAGCCAGATCGACAAGAACCCGTTTTTCTGCCCTGACGAGGCGGCCGCCGGTCGCTGGGAGAAACTGGTCGATGAAGCGCGTAAGGCGGGGTCGTCGCTAGGCGCGGTGGTTGAATGCGTGGCAACCGGCGTCCCTCCCGGCTGGGGTGCGCCGCTCTATGCCAAGCTCGATAGCGAGCTTGCTGCAGCAATGATGGGTATCAATGCGGTCAAAGCCGTCGAGATCGGCGCGGGTTTCGAAGCCGCACGTTTTCGCGGCGAGCAAAATGCCGATCCGATGCGCCCCGGAACCAACCAGCCGGTCTTCCTTGCCAACAATGCTGGCGGCATTGCGGGTGGTATCTCGACTGGTCAGCCAGTTGTTTGCCGCGTCGGTTTCAAGCCGACCAGTTCGATTCTCACCCCGGTCGACACTGTGACCCGCGAGGGCGAGGCTACCGAGATCGTCACCAAGGGCCGCCACGACCCCTGCGTTGGCATTCGCGGCACCCCGGTTGTCGAAGCGATGATGGCGCTGGTTCTGGCGGACCAGAAACTGCTGCACCGCGCGCAGTGCGGTTAGCTCTTCTCGCTCAATAATGCGCTTCGAGCGTTAGACCCAATATATGGTCATTCCGCGTGGGTCCGCCTGAGCGATTGACCAACTGCCATGTATAGCCCGGCATTATGCCGAAATGGTCGCCGACATCGAAATGCACCGCGGCGCCAGCACGGTTGGCAGTCAAGCCGCTGGTCTGGCCGAAATCGGTATCGTTCAATGCGAAGATGAGTTCGTCGCTCAGTTGCAGCTCCAACTTGCCGCTCTGGTTCAGGTCGTGGCGCCAACGAACACGCGGTCGGAAGCGGACACCCACGTCGTTGCTTCCGGTCACTCCGAACACTTCTTCGAGCTGTACGCGCACATCGACTTCGTGCACCAGTGGGAAGGAAATGCCTTGCGCCAGCCGGTGTTGCACTGGGTCGCTGCCGCCGGAAACTTCTGTGGAGACATGAGCGTAGGACAGCGACAGGCTGACATCGTCGTTCAAGTCGTGCCGATAACCCAGCCGGATGAAACGCTGGCCCAGATCGAACGAATCCGGCTGTGAGCGCAGTATCACATGGGCCGAGACGCTGTCGTTCGCGTCCAGTTCCAAATCGCCGGTCAGGGTCAACCATTGCTGCTGCGTCGATTCGGCCAATGCTGCTTGCGAGGCCATGACTAGGGAGATTGTGCCAAGCAAGTGGCAAAGGCGGCGAACGAACATGCAGCGCACTTAACCAAGGCGGGCGGGGTTGCCAATCGGGAACCGAATGTCGCAATGCAGGAGCACCATAACGCGGAAGACTGGACAGCGAAACCGCGGTCCGCCAAAGGCTTGCCGCAGGAATTGATGCCATGCAATTACACAGAATTCTTTTGGTAGCTCTTATCGCAGCGTCCCCATTCGCGGCCCAAGCCACCGCTGACGCCGATCTGGGCAGCGGCCATGCCAGCTATTATGGCAATGAACTAGCCGGACGCCGCACCGCCAGTGGAGAGATGTTCAACCCGTCTGATTTCACGGCTGCGCACCGAACGGTTGCTTTTGGCACGCGTGTGAAGGTAACGCATCTGGGCAATGGCCGGGAAGTCATCGTACGCGTCAATGATCGCGGACCGTGGGGACGAGGCCGCATTATCGACCTGTCCTATGCTGCAGCCAAGGAACTTGGCATGCACCGCAGCGGCACTGCTCAAGTCAAATTGACGATGGTTCGCGACTAGGCCAATCGGTCAGACAATAGTCTTGGTAAGCACCTTGTCGGTCAGACCGGTATCTTCAACCGAGCCGACAATCGCGACATTGCCATCGGCATCACGCCGCGCGACCAGCACGACAAATTCTTCGCTGCCTTGAGCAAATTCGGAGAGATCGCGAGCCCGCGCTGCCCGCAATCGCGGGCGTGGATCGACCAGCGTCGGCGCAACAGCTTCGCCCTTGGCAAGCTTGCGCGCGCGGCGTTCGGCCTGAACGATGCCTTTGAGGCCACCGTCATGTTTCGCTAGCAAATCTGCCAGCCCACCCTGCGCCACGACATTACGGTGCGCATAGTCCAGCGCGGCAGCAAATTCGGTCAAGCGGGTCTTGTCATAACCGCTACCAAAGATCAGTTTCACCACCGGCGTCATCGGTGCGCGTTCTTGGGCAGTGATACCGCTGTCGGCCAGCAACTCCGCATAGTCTTCGGGGAAGCGCTGTGCAGCAATCGAGAAATCATATGCGCGGCCAATCGCGCTGTAGAGCGCTTCTCGGCTGCGCGCATCAGTATCGCGGGCATGGTCTGCGCTGCTGCGGGCAGCTTGCAACCAATCGGCAAGTACCGAGTCTTCACCCGGTTCGTCCGCTTCGACGACCGCGAGTTCGACCGGCGCATCAGCATAGCTGGCGTCGAGCACCAGCTCGCCTTCGACTTCAGCGTCAGTAAACTCTGCCGCGAGCTCAAGTTCGTCCGCCGCCGGGCCATCGGCCCAGACGGGCACATGATCCTTGCGGACCGGCATGTCGGCGAGCGCGCTTTCGACTTCCTTTTGCAACGGCGCTGCGATTTCAGCGGGGGCCGCTTCTTTCCAGTTAATCACGCCATAAATGAAATCGATGGTGTCATCGTCGGACGAATAGGGCAGCAAGATGCCGCGATACATGATATTCGCACCCCGATCGTTTACAAATTCAGCCTCGAAACCAATTGGTGCGCGGTTAGCAATAATCTGGAGATAATGATCGGTGATACGCGACAGCAGCGAACGCGGCGGAACCTGGTCGAGGTAGGAAATGTCGTCAGTCAAACCACATTCGTTGCGCAGCGCTTCACCCAGATATTGAATCGACGGATTTTCGATGCCCGACGTGAAGTCGAGCAGCACCGAATAGTCGCGGAAATCCTCGACGCCCTCGGGTTCAAGTTCTTCGATGTTGGGATAATTGCTTTCGCCGAGTTGCGAGGTCCAGAAATTATAGGCGCGCACCTGCATGCGACGCTCATCCCCCGAAACCACTGGCGGCGGTTCGATCGCGGCGTCTTCATATTCCTCTTCGAAACTTGCATATGCGGGGCCGTCAGCGTCGAACTGATCGCTGTCAAAAGGCCCAAAACCGCGCAAATTATCCATTCTTCGGTCCTATTTGTTAGGATCGCACCCGTTGCTTCCCGATGCCTTATGCTCCGAGATGGTTAACATGCCGTTATCAGCGTTACAGGATGAGACAGTTGCACAGGACCCATTCGGTCGACGCGAAAATGGTTTCAAACAGCATCCAATTCGCCGAAACGATTGCGTAGTTTGGTCAACGCCGACTTCTTTATCTGGCAAACACGCGCCGCACCGATTCCCAGAACCGCACCGATTTCATGGAGATTCAGGTCTTCAACGAAAAAGAGCTGAAGGATCATCGCTTCACGTTCGGGAAGTTCTGCGATCAACACCGTGACATGCTCACGCATATCCTCGGCTTCGACAAGCTGGTCTGCGGATGCCGATGGATCGGCAAAGCAGCCGTCATAGTCCGAATAGATTTCGTCAATCGATTCTGACTGCACCGGCTCCGCAGCATCGACCATCGCCTGATAGGCTTCGAGTGGCACGTGCAAGGCTGCGGCCATTTCGGCCACGGTAGGCGGCCGGAGATGGCGTTGCTCTAATTCAGATCGCGTTTGCATCAGCTTTCGCCGGTCGGCCATCGCACGCCTGCTCATCGCGGAATTACGGCGCAACTGGTCAATCATCGCCCCACGCACTCGCACCGAAGCATAGGTCGCAAAGGCGTGCCCCTGATCGACATAGGTGCGTGCAGCCTCTATCAAGGCGACAAGCCCTGTTTGTATCAGGTCTTCGAGTTCAGTTGACGATGCCATGCGCGAGTGCACTTGCCAAGCCAGACGGCGCACGAGTGCGCTATGTTCTCGCACCAACAGCTCGACCTCTGCTCTGCGCATATTGGCATAAGGTTGTGGGCTGCACAGCGCATCAAATGCAGCCGGAGGCAAAGGACGCATGTTCAGTTCTCCTGTTCTATAGAATGTTTCGGCATCGCAGCAGCAGCCGCACCTGAAACGGTCGCGACAATATCCACTTGCCGGTTTTCGGGAATTTCGAGGTAGGACAGCACAGCGATGTCGTGAAAACGGGTTCGCAACAGCCGCGACAGTGGTGGTCGGCACAGTGGCGATGTGATGATGGCACTGCTACGGGCAGCCAGCGTCAATGGCTCGACTGCTTCAGCGATCGCTTGCAGCAGGCGGTTCGCCAAAGCGGGTTCAAAAGGCCAGTCTGCCTGCGGAGCAGCGCGCACAGCAGCACCCAGTAAATTTTCAAGTTCGGGTTCGATAGTGATTGCAGGTATCGGCATTTTTGAAGGTACGATCGTCTGTACAATCAGGGCACCAATCCGCAGCCGGACTGCTTCGAGCAGATGCGTGGGCGAATGATCCGGCATGGCGCCGCCGATCATCGCTGTCGCGATCGCTCTGAAATCACGCAAGGGAACCCGTTCTGACAAAAGGCCGCGGCAAACAGCCAGTATCGTGGAAAGTGCATGCGGTTGTGGCGTGAGCGATTGGGCTAGCTGCGGATTGAAAGACTTCAGTTGATCAACGAGAGCCTGTGCTTCGTCAAAGCCGAACAGCTCTGCTGCATTTGACGCAAGTGCCCGGTTCAGATGGGTCGCGATAACCGTCGCCGGATCGACCACGGTATAGCCCGCTGCAATGGCATCGAAGCGCTTTTCCGCACCGATCCACAATGCATCCAGGCCAAAGCTTGGGTCCTTGCAAGCTTGCCCGGTAATGCCGCCGAGACTATCGCCCGGATCAAGGGCCAGCCAATCGTGTGGCCGGACTTCATCCTCACCAACTATCACTCCACCGATGCGGATTCGATACAGGTTTGCGGGCAGTGAAAGGTCATCGCTGACCTTCACCAGTGGCAGGACAAAGCCCAGCTCACGCGACAATTGCCGCCGGATACCGCTGATCCGCGCCATCAACGGCGCACTGCGTCTTTCATCGACCAGCGGCACGAGACCATAACCGATTTCGAGAGCAACTATGGCGTCATCGCATATGTCACTCCAGCGGATAAGGCTCGCATCGCTCGTCATTTCGTCGGCGACATTGGTTGGGACCTGCGCGGTTGCTTCCTGCTTGCTCAGCCACCAGGCGACGCCAGCCGCCAATGCTGCTGCGGGCAGGATCACCAATTGCGGCATGGCGGGCACCAGCCCAATCAGCGTAAGGATTCCGGCAACGGGTACCCAAGCGCGCGCCAGACCCATCTGGCTGCCAATCTGGCCATTCAGATCCAGTGGAGAAGCCACACGGGTCACAATCGCCGCAGCCGCAATCGACAACAGCAATGCCGGCAACTGGGCAACAAGCGCATCGCCTATCGCAAGCGAGATATAGGTCGCCGCCGCTTCTCCAACTGGCAGGCCGTGGCTGACGACGCCCAATATCAGTCCGCCAATGATGTTGACGAAAAGTATCAGCAGGCCTGCGACGGCATCCCCTTTCACGAACTTGGATGCACCATCCATCGATCCGTAAAAGTCAGCTTCGGTTGCGACCTCCTGTCGCCGCGCTTTGGCTTCATCGGGGGAGAGCAATCCGGCATTCAGATCGGCATCGATTGCCATCTGCTTGCCCGGCAAGGCATCGAGAGTGAAACGCGCCGAAACCTCTGATACGCGGCCCGCTCCCTTGGTAATGACCACCAGGTTGATGATCATCAGCACCGCGAAAACGAACAACCCGACGACATAGTCGCCCCCGATCAACACCGCACCAAAGGCTTCAATCACATGCCCAGCAGCCGCAGCGCCTTCATGACCATGGACC
The DNA here is from genome assembly GCF_003367235.1 of Sphingorhabdus pulchriflava. Taxonomy (GTDB): domain Bacteria; phylum Pseudomonadota; class Alphaproteobacteria; order Sphingomonadales; family Sphingomonadaceae; genus Sphingorhabdus_B; species Sphingorhabdus_B pulchriflava. The sequence goes on along the minus strand of NZ_QRGP01000002.1, from coordinate 276,980 downwards.
AGAACGACACGGGTCGATGCCACGTTGAGCGCGAGACGGAAAAGGGTTGCGAGCAGCAAGACTGTCGGAAAGGAAGAGAAATCGAGCGGGCGCGCGGCGGACAGCGCGATCATCAGCACGGCAAGGCTGATCATGATATTCGCGATGAAACCGATATCGAGCAGTAGCGCTGGAACCGGTACCACCATCAACAGCACAAGGACGAGGATCGCTACCGGCAATGCAGCAGTTCCGGCCCCCTTGACACCCAGCCGCCATATCGAGCCCGGCTTCACAGCGCGCCACCTTCGCGCGATTGCAAGCTCCGATACGCATCTTGTGCAAATGCCAGCGATAAACGGTGCGGCATCGGCCGGATTGATCGCAGCCCTAGCTGGTTTGCTGAAACAGAGGCGGACTGGCGTACATCACGTGCTGATGTTGCGGTGACCGCCAAGTCCGATAGCCCGCCAAATTTGCTGGCAAAGCGAGCCCGGATTGCGTCGACGCTGCGCGGGGTGCCGTCAGGTGCATAAAAAATCGCTGGATTGGCCCGCGCTGCTTCGGGCAATAGCGGTGCCGCCGCCTGCTGCGGATCAGTTTGCCAAGCCGTCAGAAACTTGCGGGCTCCATGAGCCCCCAGAAAATGCGCCAGATACAGGTCGACCGATTCGGGCGCGTGGCCCAACACATCGGCCAAATGCACCGCATTGTCACCCGCCAACTCGCCCGCCATCAGCGCTGCAGCATCTGGATCAAAGCGCAGCTGGAGAATTTGTTCGCGCTGCACCGGATCGGTGACCCGATAGCGACTGCCCGGAGTTTTCTCGATCGAATCCGCAGCCCAGCCAAAACCATGTTCGGCACCATGCTGTTTAAGTATTGCGAGCCAGGTTTGCCGGGTGAACTGATAAAGCCCCGCTGCGCTCGACGTGGTCGCTCGCGCTTGCGGACGAAAGCCGCTTTCAATGCGCGCCTGATCGAAAAGATAACCAAAGTCGGTGCCTGTACGCTGCGCCGCAACAGCGATAGCGCGCTGTATTGGTACCGGTGCGGTCGGTTGGCTAATTTTCGTGGGCATGTTCTGGTCCGTTCATGATGACGGAACAACAGCAACGGGCGTGCCAAAGCGGGCAAGTTCACAATATATAATTGATTTATATGGAATTATATCCATTTCTCCGAAGCCGCTCACCACGCAATTCCTGCAAATGGTCAATCCGTTGACGGTTCCAAAAACGAAACAGATTGATGCGGACAGCAGCGGCTTCGTTGGTCTGGAGGGTCTCAGACAATTGATCGGCGATATCAGGATCATCGGGCCAATGATCCGCGCCACGCAGCTCACTCGTCGCAGCGGCAAGTGCTTCGGTCGCCAATACGATTCGGTCGGTATCCTGTGCGTCGAGTGCCGCAATCAGTTCTTGCTGACGCGCCAAAACAGCGGCAATTTCAGGGGCACTCATCGAAAGTCAGACAGTCAGTTGCCGCAGCAAAGCATCGGCAATCCGTCCGGCATCAACCTCATAACTGCCTTGAGCAATTGCCTGCCGCAATCGGGCTATGCGAGCGTGATCCACAGGCGGACCCGCCTCTGCCAAATCCCTTGCCAAATCGGCTAGGCGCGAAGTGGACAACTGTGGCGAGAGCTTTTGGCCAGCCGACACCTGCTGGCTAACAGGACGACTTGCACCATCAGGCGGCGTCTTTCGTTCGACGGGAATCGCTTGAGGGCGAAATGTGACCGGACCAACCATGACACCACTTTCTTGTTCGTGCCGCCCGCACGAGCAGCTTCACAAGCAGTTTAACGGTCGCCGGCACTTCGATTTTAGGGGATGAGTGTGACCTTGCCGGAGTCGGTTGCCGTGGCGACCAAAATCGGACCACCATTTTGCAGCCGGATGCGCACCGACGCACCTGCTAGCGCATCCTCCAGTACAATCGCTTCGCGCCGGATCGCAAAGCCTTGACCCACAACCTCCAGCACCACGGTCTCGCCCTTTCTGACTGCAGGCGTGGCAAGCGTTTGTTTACCCACCAGCGGCGACATATTTCGTAGCAACACACGCAGTTTCCATCCGACCTCGTCGCACTGAACAAGCAGGGATGAAGAGGTTTCATTGCTCAAATGCGGCGGGCGCGGACAGCTGGAAAGCTTAAGCCGACGGTCGATAGCGACAGGTTTTGCACCTGTTTCGATTTCAATACGCTGCTCCAGCTGGTCCAGATTTTCGGTCGTCGCTGGCGTCGCGCTCAGGCCCAGCAAGGCAAAATGAACAAGCATATTAAATCCTTTCAAAGGCCGCATTTTCGAAAGTTGAATAGCAACGGACGTGCCAGTCGGTGGCGTGCGTCAGAATTATCCCGTCGCCGACATGCCCTGTCAAAATCCAGACAGCTTCACGCTTTGGCGACCATTCGAGGAAAGCCCGCAAAGCATACTACATTGTATTATATATATTTATTCCACCTGGCACACGTATTGCTCCTTCTCGCCGGTCCGCCGCTTTGGCGATTGAACGACAGGAGCAGTCCACATGTCTGACAATTTGTTCGGGATACATGCAAAGACGCTACAGGTGCGGGCGCTGCGTATGGATGTACTCGCTTCCAACATCGCCAATGCCGCAACGCCCAATTACAAGGCGCGGGATATTGATTTTTCAAAGGCGCTGGCGCTGGCCGAACGAGGCCAATCGGCAGAAAGCGCGATCTCCTATCGCGTTCCGCTCCAGCCATCCCTCGATGGCAACACCGTGGAAATGGTGACCGAGCAGACCGCTTTCGCAGAGAACGCCCTCGCCTATCGATCGAGCCTCGCTTTTCTCAACGGTCGCATCGGCACATTGTCGCGTGCACTGAAAGGCGAATGAGCATGGCCAATTCTCTCTCCCTTTTCGACATCAGTGGCCGCGCCATGGCGGCGCAATTGGTACGGCTGAACACCACCGCCTCAAATCTTGCCAATGCCGGATCGGTATCCGGCAGCGAAGCCGGCGCCTATCGCGCGATGAAGCCTGTGTTCCGTACGATCATGGGCGAGGCCGGCACCGCAACCGTTGCCGTGGACCAAGTGACGCAAGCAAACTCTACACCTACCAAACGCCACGACCCCTCGCATCCCCTCGCCGACAAAGACGGCAATGTCTGGGAAGCAGCGGTCGATAGTGCGACCGAGCTCGTCGAGATGGTCGAGACCGCGCGCCAGTATCAAAACAATGTGCAGGTGCTTTCGACCGCAAAGGGCCTGATTTCCGAAACCCTCAGACTGGGACAATGACGATGACCGCAATCCAGCCAACCAATGCCCGCAACATGCCGGTAATGCCCAAGGGCACTGCCGAAAAGAAACTTGGGCAGAGTGATTTCCTGCAACTGATGACAACCCAACTCAAACACCAGGACCCGTTTGATCCCGTCGATAACCAGGCAATGGTCGCGCAAATGGCGCAATTTTCAAGCGTTGCTGGAATTTCCGAGATGAGCACTTCGCTCAAATCAATCGCCGATCAGATCAAGGTGCAGACCCAATTGCTCACCGACATTCGCGCAGAGACGCTGCCCGCATCCTGACAGGGAGAAAATAGATGTCCTTTTATACGTCACTATCCGGCCTGAAAGGCGCACAAACCGACTTGTCGGTGATATCCAATAACCTCGCCAATGTCGGCTCAACTGGTTTCAAGAAAAGCCGCGCACAATTTGGCGACCTGTTCGCCAGTGCACCTACGCAAACCACGAAGATGGTTGCCGGGCAAGGGACGCGATTGAACGCGGTTGTCCAGCAGTTTACCCAGGGTACACTCGAAGGAACCGACAAGACGCTCGACCTTGCCATTGCGGGGGAAGGCTTTTTCGTCAGTCGCGGCGATCCCCCAAGGGCCACTGTGACCTATACCCGCAATGGCGCCTTTCAGGTGAATGCCAACCGGCAGGTGGTCGATACCATCGGCTCGACGCTTCAGCTGCTGCCTGTTGACGCGAGCGGCAATGTCACCGGCAACACATTGGCGGACGCATTTGATTTCGTTCTGCCCGCCAATGCTCCGGGTAGTCCAACGGTTGCACTAGCCAATGTCTCGATCGGGATCGACGGGCTGGTAACGGCGACTTATGCCGACGGCTCTGACGAAGTGCTCGGCAAGGTCGCGATGGCAAGCTTCACCGCACAGGAAGGCCTGCGGCCGGTAGGCGACGCACATTGGCAATCGACCGGCGACAGCGGCCCGCCCGCAATCGACGCCGCCACCAACGGCCCTCTCGGTACCATCCGCTCGGGCGCGCTGGAACGGGCCAATGTCGATGTGACCGAAGAACTGGTCGCGCTGATTTCCGCGCAACGCAATTTCCAGGCCAATGCCAAGGCGATCGAAACCGCGTCGAACATGACGCAGGCGATTGTCAGCATCCGATAAGGGCTGACCGATGGACCGCCTGATCTACACAAGCCTTACAGCCCTTCGAGGCGCACAGGCGCGGCAGACAGCGACGGCGAACAACCTCGCCAATGTCTCGACGCCCGGCTTTCGTGCCGAATTGGCGGAGGCGCAGGCGCTATGGCTGCGCGGGCCGCAAGTCGATGGCCGGGCGGTCACCAGCGAAGAAGTGATCGGCGCCGATATGCGCGCCGGGACAGTGATTTCCACTGGACGCGATCTCGATATTGCCATCGAAGGCAATGCGCTGCTCGGCGTACAGACCCCTAATGGTGAGGAAGCCTATACCAAGCGCGGTGATCTCCAACTTGCCGAAAGCGGGCTGTTGACCACAGGCGATGGACATCCGGTGCTCGGCACGCAAGGCCCAGTGATATTACCGCCTGCCGACAGCTTGCGCATTGATCGCGAAGGCCGGGTGTGGATTGTGCCGCAAGGCGGCGATCCACAATTGCCACAGGAGGTTGCCAAACTGAAATTGGCCAGCCCGGTTGGCTCACCCGTGTTGAAGGGCCTCGACGGCCTGTTCCGCGTTCCCGATGGCGGCATACTGCCTGAAGACCTCGAGGCTCGCGTCAAAAGCGGCGCGCTCGAAGGCTCCAATGTCAACGCCACGCTGGCGCTCACCGAAATGATCGAGGCGAGCCGCAGTTGGGACGTGCAACTCAAGATGATCGGCGATGCCCGCGACCTCGACGCCGCGACCGCAGAGCTGATGCAGCTTCCGCAATAAGGAGATAGTTTATGGGTATCGGCGCTCTACATGTCGCCCGTACGGGGCTCGACGCGCAGAATTTCCGCATGCAGGTGATCGCGAATAACCTCGCCAACGTGAACACCACGGGGTTCAAACGTGACCGGGCGAATTTCGAGACGCTGGCCTATCAGGCGATGCTGACTCCGGGCGCGCCCTCCTCGTCGCAGAATCTCTATGCGGTCGGTTTCAACCTTGGCACCGGAGTACAGATGACCGGCACGGCACGAATAGACCTGCCGGGAACCGTATCGACCACAGGCAATGGCCTCGACGTCGCCATCGAGGGCGCTGGATTTTTTCAGGTCGAAATGCCCGATGGCCGCATTGGCTATACCAGAGCCGGCAATTTCAGCCTGTCGGCGGAAGGCACAATTGTTACACCGGACGGCATGCCCATCCAGCCGCAAATCCAGATACCCGATGGCGCGAGCGCGATAGCCATCGCCGCCGACGGTACCGTTTCCGCCGCTGTTCCGGGGCAGGCCGAGGCAGTGGCGCTGGGCCAGATCGAAACCGCGCGCTTCGTCAATCCTTCGGGGTTGCAGGCCATCGGTAACAATCTGCTGGTCGAAACTGCCGCTTCGGGTGCGCCGCAGGTTGGCGCCGCTGGTATTGAAGGCCGCGGCACGCTGCGCAGCGGCGCGCTCGAAAGCTCAAACGTGAATGTTGTCGAGGAACTGGTCGACATGATCGAAACCCAGCGCGCCTATGAGGTCAATTCGAAGATGATCCAGGCGGCAGACGAAATGATGCGCAATGCTTCGCAGAATCTCTAAGCTGGCTGCCATTATCGCGCTGGCCATGTGCTCCCCGGCGGTCGCCAAGGACAAGGTCCCCGTAGATGCTTTTGCGGCAACGGCTCCGGCACCTCGGCCGGACCCTGTGTCCAACGGCGCAATCTTCCAAGGTGATGGCTATACGCCGCTGACGTCTGGAAATAGGGCCGGTGCGATTGGCGATATTGTGACCATCCAGCTTATCGAGCGTATCTCGGCAAATAAGGGCAACAGCGCCAGTACAGGGCGCAATGGCTCGGTCGGGCTAACCCCACCTGTCACCGGTCCACTCGGCCTCTTTTCTCCCACCGATATAAATATGGGCGGCGATCAGTCGTTCAAAGGAAAGGGTGAAGCAGCCCAGACCAGCGCTTTGAACGGAGAGATCAGTGTGACGATCACCGCCGTCTATCCCAACGGAACCATGCTCGTTCGGGGCGAGAAGACGCTGACGCTCAATCGCGGCGATGATCGCGTGCAGTTTTCAGGACTCATTCGCTCTGCCGATATCTCCGCAGATAACCGAATTCTTTCGAGCCGGGTCGCCGATGCGCAAATCCGCTACACCGGCAAGGGCGAGATCGCCCGCGCTAGTAAGCAAGGTTGGCTGCAGCGCTTCTTCTCCAAGATAAGTCCGTTCTGATGGAGCGACTGTTTTGCCTGTTCGCCGCCATGGCCGCACTATTTTCCGCGCCGGTGAATGCTGAGCGGGTGAAAGACCTCGGCCAATTCCAGGGGCTGCGCGCGAACCAGCTGACGGGCTATGGCATTGTCGTCGGCCTTGCGGGCACCGGCGACGATAGCCTGATCTACGCAACGCAGGGCGTGCAGGGTGCTGTCTCGCGCTTTGGCCTGACGATCCCGACGGGGGTGAACCCCAGCCTGAAAAACGCCGCCGCTGTTTTGGTAACGGCCGAACTGCCGCCATTTGCCAAGCCGGGCCAGCGGCTCGACATCACCGTTTCCGCCATGGGCAAAGCGAAATCCTTACGCGGCGGCACGCTGGTGATGGCGCCGCTTTATGGGGCCGACGGCCGTATCTACGCGATGGCGCAGGGCAATCTGGTCGTCGGCGGCCTCGGTGTTGACGCCGCAGATGGCTCAAAACTATCGATCAACATTCCCTCAGCCGGACGCATTGAGGGTGGAGCGACAGTTGAGCGTTCGATCGACACCGGCTTTACCGCGGGTGAGCATCTGCTGTTCAACCTGCACCAGTTTGATGCAACCAATGCCGGCCGGATTGCAGATGCCATCGACAAGACCTTTGGTTCCGGAACGGCCACGGTGCTGGACGGGGCCACGGTTCAGATTCGCGCGGCACAGGGCGGCAACGCCCGCACCCGGATGATTGCTTTGATCGAAGGCCTTAACATCGATGCCGCGCAACCCCGCGCGCGCGTAATCGTAAACGCCCGCACCGGCACCGTCGTCATCAACGGCGCGGTTCGCGTGGGTGCCGCAGCAGTGACCCATGGGAAACTGACACTGAAAGTGGATGAAGCCCCGACCATTGTTCAACCCGCTCCGTTCAGCCGCGGCGAAACCGCCGTCGAGCAAGCGAGCGACATCAAGGTTGAGGAGACCGCCAATCCCGCCTTCCTGATCAAAGGCGGCGCAAACCTCTCCGAAATTGTGGCCGCGATCAACCGCATCGGCGTGCCGCCGGGCGATCTGGTCGCTATTCTTGAAGCGCTCGACCAGGCGGGCGCGCTGACAGCAGAATTGGTAATCATATGATTCAGCCTGTTTCATCGAGCCATCCCCCCAGCGCAGCTCCGGTCAATCCGGAGTTGCGTAAAGCCGCTATTGCGTTTGAAGCTGTCATGCTCCGCCAGCTGATCGGTGAAATGCGCAAAGGTGCATTGGCCGATGACATTTATGGTTCATCGGCAAATTCGACCTATCGCGAACTCGCCGATGCCCGGACGGCGGACGCCCTCGCACAACGCGGGGCTATCGGCATCGCCGCGATGATTGAGCGGCAGTTACAAGGTGAGGCCAAATGAGCGACCTCCTCAACATCGGCGCATCGGGGCTGCGCGCATATTCGCGCGCCTTGGCCACCGTCGGCGACAATATTGCGAACGCCCAGACCCCCGGCTACGCGCGTCGAACCATCGAACTGCGCGAAGCTCCGGCAGCCGGCGACATTGTCCTTTCACGCAACAGCATTCGCCCTGGCGGCGTCGAGGCAGCAGGCGTCCGTCGCTCGGTCGACCCATGGCTGATCGAGGATGCCCGCACGGCATCGGGTGAAGCCGATCGCAGCAGTGCGCGGCTGGGCGCAATCGATGCTACTGAAAGGGCGCTCGACGACGGAATCGGTGGAATTGGTCAAAGCCTGACCCGCATCTTTACGACCGCCGACCAGCTCGCAGCTGACCCGGCCAATACCACATTGCGCGCGCAATTCCTGCAGTCAGTGGACGATAGCGCCGCGGCATTCCGTCGCACAGCCAGCGCGCTATCCAGCGCGGCCAATGGCGTCGCGCAATCGGCAAGTGGCTCTGTCGATGCGCTCAACACCGATCTGGCCGCGCTCGAAAAAGTCAATCTCGGCCTTCGTCGTGCCCGTGCGGGTTCAACAAATGAAGCGACGTTGCTCGATGAACGCGACCGGTTGCTCGACCGGATTTCGTCGGCACTACCGGTTACCACCAGTTTCGATGCGCGCGGAGCGGTGACGCTCACTACGAGCGATGGCGGCATTCCGTTGGTCGCTAACGGGACAGTGGCGACATTTTCGGTTTCGGTCATGAGCAACGGCCAACTGGCTTATGCGGTGACGCCTGGCGGAGCGCTGGCACCAACCAACGGCAGTCTTGCCGGATTGGCCCAAGGTGCGGCGCATATCGCTATGCAACGTTCGAAACTCGACGCCTTGGCCATGCAGCTGGCGAGCGAACTCAATGGCTGGCACCAGGCAGGCCTAGATGCCAACGGCAATCCGGGCGCTGCCCTCCTTTCCGGAACTTCGGCAGCAACGCTTTCGGTCCTCGCGCTGGCATCTGATGCTGTTGCTGCGGCCGATGCCGGTTCCAGCAATGGCAACGCGCTCCAGCTTGCCAATCTTCGCGGGGCTTCGGGAGTAGAGGCTGGCTGGGCTGCCTTGGTCGCCCTGCAGGCGCAACAAGCCGCCAGTGCGCGCGCGCAGGATGCCGCTGCTTCATCGCGCCGGGATGGGGCCTTTGCCGCGCGCGATATGGTCGGCGAAGTTGATCTCGATCGCGAAGCCGCCGAACTCCTCCGTTTCCAGCAAGCCTATGAGGCTGCCGCACGCACCGTGCAGGTAGCGCGCGAGACGATGCAATCCATTCTCAACATATTCTGACGGACCAGAGCCATGATCAACGCCACCGGTAACCGCATGACCCGCGAAATCGCCCGCCAGTCGTGGCTGGCACAGGATATTGCGCAAACGCAGATCCAGGTATCTACTGGCAAACGCCTTCAGCGCGCATCGGATGATCCCGTCGCTGCCAACCGCGTATCGACGCTTCAAACGGTCCAGGCGAATGGCGTTGCATGGAAAGCGAATGTGGATTTGGGCGTAACCTTGACGGCGCAAGCCGATAGCGTCCTCCAGTCGGCCACAGACCTGCTCGTCCGCGCGCGCGAACTGACCGTCGCGGGGGCCAACCAGACGCTTGCCCCTGCAGACCGCAACGCGATTGCCACCGAACTTTCCGCGCTGGCCTACGAACTCGACGGTCTGGCGTCGACTAGCTCAACCCTTGGCGAGCCGTTGTTCGCCACTGGCGCTCCGCGCATGATACGGTTTGACAGCGACGCCCTTTTCGCCCCGGTGCCGTCACGGGCCGCCCTGTTTGACAGCGGTGGACAATCGGCAGCACAGCATGTCCGCGATGCGGCTTCGGCCATTTCCAGCGGTAATGCAGCAAGCATCGGTAGCTCGATGACTGCACTGGACGGAGCCATCGACCAGATCGCGACGGCCCAGGCGCAGATTGGTATCAATGCCACCCGGCTCGAACGGCTGACCGAGCTGCAAGCCGAGCGCAAGATTGCCAACAAAGCCGAGCGTTCTGCGCTTGAAGACACCGACCTGACGAGCGCCATCGCCAAACTCAACGCGCAAACGATTACACTGGAGGCGGCACAGGCAGCCTTCGCACGCATCAACCGGCGGACATTGTTCGATATTTTGGGCTGACCCGCTCAATCTTCCCCGCTTCCCGCCGTTAAACCCATAAACTCCCGCTAGACCGGAAGGCCACAAAGCATGTTCGCGATTATCGGTATCCTTGTCCTGATCGCGATGGTGTTTGGTGGTTTTGCACTGACGGGCGGCAATCTTGGCCCGGTGATGCACGCTTTACCGCACGAAATGCTGATCATCGGCGGGGCCGCCATCGGCTCGCTGATTATTGGCAATTCGGGCAAGGAATTGAAGGCGCTCGGCGGTGGCCTGACCAAGGTGTTCAAGGGGCCACGTTTCGGCAAGCAGGACTATCTCGATTGCATCCTGCTGGTCGGCAAGCTGATGAAGCTGCTGCGCAGCGAAGGCCCGGTCGCGCTCGAACCGCATATCGAGAACCCCAAAGAGTCCGCGCTCTTCGCCGAATATCCCAAATTGCTTGCCGACCAGACGCTGATCCACCTAATCTGCGATACGCTGCGGCTGGTGGTCGTCTCATCCGGCACGCTTGATCCGCATGCGGTCGAGGAGGTGATGGATAATGCGATCAAGAACCACCATCACCACGCGATAAAACCCGCCGACGGCCTGCAAAACCTCGCCGATGCCCTGCCTGCACTCGGTATTGTTGCGGCAGTGCTCGGCGTCGTCAAAACCATGGGCTCGATCGACAAACCGCCGGAGATACTGGGCGGGATGATCGGTTCGGCGCTGGTCGGAACCTTCCTCGGCGTGCTGCTCGCTTACGGGCTGGTCGGGCCCTTTGCCAACCGCGCCAAGCAGGTGATCGAAGGCGACGCCGCGATCTATCACACGGTAAAGCAGATCATCATCGCCTCGCTGCACGGCCATCCCCAACCGCTGGTGATCGAGGCGGCGCGATCGGGCATCGAGCATTCGAACCAGCCAAGTTTTGCCGAGGTGTTTGACGGAATGCGGGCGCGCTGATGGCTGCCACCGTCGACCAGGTCGTCCGCCCCGTCATCGTCAAAAAGGTGTATGAGGCCCCGCACGCCGCGCATCATGGCGGTGCATGGAAGGTCGCCTATGCCGATTTCGTAACCGCGATGATGGCCTTTTTCCTGCTGATGTGGCTGCTGGGCGCGACCACTGAGAAGCAGCGCAAGGCACTTGCCGACTATTTCGCGCCCACGCTGGTCAAGACCAAGCAGGAAAGTGCAGGGTCAAACGGGATGTTTGGTGGGGATTCGATCGTATCGGCGGACCATTATCCGCACCGCGCGGCGCAAACCGGAACCAAGGCGATCACCATCCCTCGCGACGCAAAAGGCGGGCGAAAGGAGGCGTCGGGAAAGGAACGTGACAAGGCGCGGTTCGAGAAACTGAAACAGGCGCTCGCTAAGAAAATGCAGGCCAGCCGCGAGCTGCGCCGCCTCGCCAAAAATGTCCGCTTCACCGAAACGCGTGAGGGGCTGCGCATCGATCTGGTCGACGAAGCCGATTTCAGCATGTTTGTATCGGGCACCAACCAGATGACGCCCGATGCGATGCGCTTGCTCGACGAGGTATCGCTGCTGGTGCGCGAGCTGCCCAATGGCCTGATCATCCGCGGCCATACCGACGCCGCGCCTTATGCCCGCGGGCAGGGCATGAACAACTGGAAGCTGTCGGCTGAGCGCGCCGAGATCACCCGCGCGATCTTTGCGCAAAAGGGAGTGGGGCCGGATCGCTTCTTGCGAATCGAAGGGGTTGCGGATCGCGAACCTTATGTGCCCAAGAACCGGTTCGACCCGCGCAACCGGCGGATGTCGATTACCTTGGGCTGGGGACGCGAATGAAGTTGCTCCATTTTGGCGAAAGGGTCCCCTCGCATAGCGGCAGCTGTCGGTAAGGCTCGCTCCATTCCGGACTAAAATCTATTAAATACCAATAGCTTGAAATTTCTCAGGTAAGAATTTGTTAACCCCAATCGCCAATTTTCGGGCCATCGGATCAACGCCACGCGGCGCGAAAACGGGGGCAGAAATGGCAGTTTCCACAACAGACATCGAACGCGACATCACATCTTTGGTGATTGGCACCAGCCCCGCCGTGCAAAGGTTGCGGGCGATGATTGCTCGTGTGGCGGCGTCGGATGTGTCGGTGCTCCTTGCAGGGCCATCCGGGTCGGGCAAGGAACTTGTCGCACAGGCCATCCACGCCGCCAGTAATCGCAGCGCCAACCCGTTTGTCGCAATCAACACCGGCGCGATCCCCGCCGAACTGATCGAATCCGAGCTGTTCGGGCATGAGAAGGGCAGCTTCACCGGCGCGCACAGCAGGCGAACCGGCCATTTCGAAAATGCGCACAAGGGCACGCTGTTCCTCGACGAAATTGGCGACATGCGGTTCGACATGCAGGTCAAGCTGCTGCGCGTGCTTGAGGAGCGTGTAGTCACCCGGGTCGGCAGCAGCAGCGGCACCCCGGTCGACGTTCGGATCATCTCGGCAACACACCGCGACATGGACCATGCGATCGCCGATGGCCGCTTCCGGCAAGACCTGTTCTTCCGGCTTGGCGTGGTGCTGGTGCATGTGCCCGCACTGGCCGAGCGCGCCGAGGATATCCCGCTGCTGGTCCGCCATTTCCAGAAAGGTAAACCGTCTGGGGTGATTGCGCACTTTGATGAAAGCGCACTCGAGCGGCTGATGGCGCATGACTGGCCGGGAAATGTCCGCGAACTGCGCAATGTCGTCGAACGGGCGGGCGTGCTTTATGGCGGCGAGATATTGGGCGCGGACGATGTCGACCTATTGCTCACCAACGCGGCACCACCGCTGGAAAGCCGCCGCGAGCGGGTGGCGGTTGCGCCGGTTTCCTTTGTTCCCGCATCACCAGCGCCCTGCAAAGATCATCCGATCGACTTGCGGCAGGAGATTGAGGCGATCGAACTTAAACGGATCAATATGGCGTTGGAGTTGGCCGATGGCATAGTTTCGGAGGCCGCGCGGTTGCTGACGTTGAAGCGCACCACTTTGATCGAGAAGATGCGCAAATATGGGGTTCAGGCGGTTGCCTGATCCCGCTTCGCCAGAACCTTGCCAATCACCTGCGCAAAGGTCTCCGCACTCTGCGCGCCGGGAACCATATATTTGCCATCGAAAATGATAGCAGGCACGCCAGCGACATTCTCATTGATCCAATAGCTTTCCTCGCCGCGCACTTCGCGCCCGAGCACCTCGTCGGCCAGCCATGCTTCACAGGCGGCGCGGTCGAGACCTATGCTTTCAGCAACATCCAATAGAACGGCCCGATCGCTCACATCCTTGCCCTGCTGGAAATAAGTTGAAAACAGCGCGAGCTTCAGTTCGGTCTGCTTTTTCCAGCCATGTTGGGATCCGGCGCGTGTCAGCAATTTGTGCGCGTCAAACGTATTGTATAGCCGCCGTGCGCCCATGTCGCCAAAGATGAAACCGAGATCGGCAGCAGTGTCTTTGATGCGATCGCGCACGGCTTTGGTTTGATCGGCAGACTGGCCGTATTTGCGCGCAATATGCTGCCCCGCGTCCTCGCCCTCAGGCGGCATGTCGGGATTGAGTTCGAACGGGTGCCAGTGGATTTCGGCCGCGACCGGTTCTGGTAGTAAAGTCAGCGCCTTTTCGACCTGCTTGTAACCGATGATGCACCAGGGGCAGACGACGTCGGAAACGATATCGATGCGAAGAGGTTGTGCCGTCATCTCAATCTGCCTCCGCCCAACGCCGCAACAATGTGTGCGCAATCGCAAAGGGCGGCGGTGCGCCAAAGCGTTTGTCGGGGGCATCGGCGAGTGCGGCGCGTGCCTCTTCCTTCGTCACCCACATCGCGTCTTCCAACTCGTTATAGTCGATGGTCAACTGGTCACCATCGGCGTCTGCCACACAGGCGATCATCAGTTGCGATCCGCCAAAGGGCCAGGGCTGGCTGGTAACATAGCGCACTGCGCCGCAGCTGATCCCGGCCTCTTCCATAATCTCGCGCCGCACTGCTTCCTCGATACTCTCGCCGGGTTCAAGGAATCCTGCCAGCGCCGAATAATTGCCCGTAGGCCATGCCGATTGTCGGCCAAGCAGAGCCTTGCCCTCATATTCGGCGATCATGATCACAACCGGGTCTGTGCGCGGGAAATGTTCGGCATCACAGGCGGTGCATTGGCGGCCCCAGCCAGCGCGAAACACCTTGGTCGAACCGCCACAGCGGCCGCAATATTTATGGTTGTTGTGCCAGTCGATCAGGCTGCGAGCAGTGCCGTAAATGGCGGCATCCTCGGCAGGCAGCATCGACAGCGCGCGCCAAACCGCAGGCGATCGCGCCATGCCGCCCGCGCCTTCGACCAGCGGCACGAAATGCGGTTTACCATTGGCAAGGCCAAGCAGGATGAGTTCGACCGAAACGTCAATCTCGGCCATCGACACCCATTTGAGCCCGCCTTCGCTGGCCACTACCGGGTCCAGCCCGTCGAGCCCCAGAACGCGCGCGCGCCAGTCGTTGAGTGCAGCGTTGAAGCCTTCGACATCATTGCGCAGCCGATCTGCACGGTCGAGCGGGGAGCCGGTGAAGCCTGGGTTCATGAGCTATCTTACCCCTGCAAATCGGCGACGAGCCATTCGCCGAACCTGTCCTGAAAATCATGCGCATTCGACGGCATATATTGCAGCATTCCGGTCGCACGAATCTTGCGACTGGTGTCGACAAAAGCGATAGTTCCAGCTGCGCCGCCCCAACCGAATATGCCCTTTTGCGCACCTTTGCCAACGCGTCCGCCCGCGCCAAAATCAGCGCCATTTGCAAAGGTGCCGTCTGTGCTGACCCCGGCCGGCAACAGGTTCGACATTCCCAAGGCAACAGTTTCGGGGGCCATGATTTCGGCACCGTCAAGGCTGCCGCCATTGAGCAGCATGGCGAGGAAGCGGTCATAGTCGCGCGCCGAGCAGACCAGTCCTGCGCCACCAAAGGCAAAGGCGGGTTTGTCGAGATAGATGCTGGTTGCCGCCGGATCGATGGGGATCAGCGCGCCGCCAAACACCGCATAGTTGGTGGTAAAGCGTTTCACTTCGCTTTGCGGAACCTGAAAATAAGTGCTGGTCATTTTGAGCGGATCGAAGAGCCGCGTCTGAAGGAATGCGTCGAACTCCATCCCGCTCGCCACCTCTATAACCCGGCCCAAAAGATCGAGGCTGATCGAATAGCTCCATTTGGTTCCCGGCTCTGCAATCAACGGCAATTTGCCCAACCGCTCCGAAAATGTCTTCAAATCGGGGGTCGGCGCACCCGGTTCGAAGCCGGGAATAGGCATGCGGCTGATCTGTCCGGGGGTGATGCCATTATCCATATAGGCCTTAAGCAAAGGCCCCTTAGTGATGATCGAATATCCAAGGCCTGCCGTGTGCGTCAGAAGATGGCGGACGGTAATCTTTGTCTTCGCAGGTACCGAGTCCAGGCTGGTTTCGGGGCTGGTCAGCACGCGCATTTCGGAAAATTCGGGCAGAAAATCGGCGATCGGCTGATCCAGCTTCATCTTGCCTTCGCCGATCAGGATCATCGCTGCCATGCCCGCCACCGGCTTGGTCATCGAATAAATGCGGAACAGCGTGTCGATGTTGACCGGTGTTGGATCGCCAATTGCCTGCGTTCCCGCAGCTATCACTTCCAATTCACCCAGACCATGGCCAATAGCAGCAACGACGCCCGAGGCCTTCCGGCCCGCAACATAGCCCTCAACCTGCGATTTGAGCGTCGGATATTCCTGCGCGAGGAAACTCCATGCAGGTGTCGGCAGCATAGTCGCCATCGCGCCAAGCCCGGCCATCGAAAGGAAACCGCGACGGCTGGGTTGCATCAACGCTGTTTGTGCTACGGACATGCTCTCTCCTCTAAAATTTCTCTCTCGCTCTGATGGCAAGTTTTGCGGCCTTGCTGAATAAGGTTGGCAAACCTGCGCTGTCCAATGATTTCAGCGGCCACCATTCGCCCGACGGCAGGCAGCTTTCGTCGACTGGCGCTGCCGTAGCGGTAAGCCGCAGCGTCAGGCGGAAATGGGTGAAGACATGAACCACTTCACCTGCAACAGGACTCCAGTCGGCGCCAAATGGGGGCAGCGAGTCGCCATCGGCGCGTGCATTCCAGCCATCATCGGGCAGGCTGCGCATCCCGCCGAGCATGCCATGATCCGGACGACGTATCAGCCAAACATGGCCATCACGCTCGATCCAAAAGGCGATTCCGGTGCGTTCGGGCTTAGCTTTTTTGGCAGCCTTGCGGGGTAGCGTCTCGGCGAAGCCCGCTTTTTGCGCTGCACAGTGCATTTTCAAAGGGCAGATCAGGCATTGCGGGTTGCGCACCGAGCAGAGACTGGCGCCGAGATCCATCATCGCCTGCGCGAAATCGCCGGGCCGGTCGGCGGGCGTGATCGCATTCACCGCCACCCGGATCTCCGGCTTGGCGGCAGGCAGCGGCGTTTCTATGGCGAACAGGCGCGCCACCACCCGCTCAACATTGGCGTCAACCACCGCGACACGTTCGCCAAAGGCAATCGCGGCGATAGCAGCTGCGGTATAGGCCCCGATGCCGGGAAGTTTGGCAAGCTCGACCGACGTTTCCGGCAGTTCTCCGCCATATTCGGTAACAACGACGCGCGCGCATTTGATCAGGTTACGCACCCGGCTGTAATAGCCGAGCCCCGCCCAGGCCGCCATGACGTCGGCATCGTCGGCCGACGCCAAAGCGGCGAAATCCGGCCACCTCTCGGTGAACTTTTCGAAATAGCTGAAGACAGCCGCAACAGTCGTCTGTTGCAGCATGATTTCGGACATCCAAACACGGTACGAATCGGGTGGCGGCGTTCCGGGCGGCGAACGCCAGGGGAGGTCACGCGCATGCCGGTCATAATATGCGAGCAAGGCGCTGGCGATATCCCCAGAATATTGTGTGTGTTGTTGGACGCCGACCATCGAAAATGCGATAGCTGCGCCATGGAGGAAGGCAAGCCATCACCCGCACACAAAAAGGCAAAGGCCGCCACCAAGCCCGTTTTTGAACGGCGGCGGGGCGGCGAAGCACGCGCGGTTTCCGACCTTGTCCCTGACATAGGGCGTGCCGCTTTCCGCCGCTTTGGCTTTGTGCAAAGCTCGATCGTCAGCCGCTGGGACGAGATTGTCGGCCCGCGCTATGCCAATTTTTCCGCGCCCGAAATGATCCGCTTTCCCGCCGGCCAGAAGGCAGGTGGCACGCTGGAGCTGGTGGTGGAAGGCGCGCATGCGGTGATGATCCAGCATGTGCTTCCAGAAATTGTCGAGCGGGTGAATCGCTTCTTCGGCTATGAAGCGGTTGCCAAGGTGAAAATGCGTCAGGGGCAGGTGCAACGCGCCGAACCAAAGCCGAAAGTCAGCGCAGCCCCTGTCCTGCGCGCGCCCTCCACAGAGCTGGGCGACTCTCTTCGCGAAATTGCCGATCCGGAATTGCAGGCAGTGCTCCAGAATCTGGCAAAAAGCCTTGCCAAAGAGGGCGAGTGAATGCAGATGCGGCGGTCTAATTCAGAGGCAGATATGGCCACCCGATTCCCGACTATATTCCAAAAATCGCTGACCCTTTTCGCTGTCGCTGCGGCACTTGGCGGTGGCGCACTGGTCGCGGCTCCTGCCAAGAGCAACTGGCTGCAGACCTTTAGCCTGACGCCCAAGGGCAGTCACATCATTGGCAACCCGGCTGCTCCGACCAAGCTGGTCGAATATGCGAGCTACACCTGCGGCCATTGCGCGCATTTCGAGATCGATGACGTCCCACAAATCAAGAACCAGTTTGTCGCATCCGGCAAGGTCAGCTTTGAAATCCGCAATCTTGTGCGCGACCCGATGGATTTGACCGCTGCGATGCTCGCGCGCTGCGGCGGCAAGGGTCGCTTTTTCGGCAATCACCGGCAGTTAATGGCGACGCAAGCGCAATGGGCTAATGGTAGCAAGCTCAGCAAGGCAACGATTGACCTCTTGGAGGCGAAGAATATCGTCGGCTTCATGCAGGGTGCCTACACCGAGCTCGGACTGGACAAAGTTATGGCACAGCGCGGCGTTACCGCCGCCCAAGCCAAGGTCTGTCTTGCAGACAAGGCAGCGTTCAATACCGTCATTGCGATGACCGACGAAGCCACCGAAAAACTGAAAATCAACTCGACGCCGACCCTGCTGGTCAATGGCAAAGTCATCGAAGGTCACGACTTCGCAACCATCAAACCCCATCTCGCTCCCTGAATTTCAACGACGCAAAGGACATCAAATATGCGCAGTCTGAAAATCCTCACCGCTTCCATCGCCGCGCTCGCCCTCGCATCCTGTGGTAGCAGCGAAACTGGCGAAGCGCCCAAGGGCGAACCGGTAGCCGCCGTCGCGCCACCGGCTGGCAAGCAATGGATTGATGTTGTCAGCAAGACGGCCGAAGGCGGCTATCTGATCGGCAACCCCGATGCAAAAATCAAACTGGTCGAATATGCTTCGCTCACCTGCCATGTATGCGCGCAGTTTGCGAAGGATTCGGGCTCCGACCTGCACGACAATTTCATCAACAATGGCAAGATTTCCTACGAATTCCGCAATTTCGTCCGCGATGAATTCGACCTGATGGCGGCGCGGGTCACCCGTTGCGGCGCGAATGAGGCGATGCTGCCTTTGACCGAACAATTCATGGGTTTCCAGGAAACGCTGTTCGAAAACGCCAACAAGATTGGCACCGACAAGGCACTGGAAGCGAAAATTACTTCGCTGAAGGGTGGCGAGCGCTTCTTTGCTTTGGCCGATGCCGTGGGTATCGTTGAGTTCTTCGCCCAGCGGGGTGTTTCGCGCGACCAGAGCAAGGCCTGCCTCTCCGACACCGCCGAAATGCAAAAGCTGGCCGACCTGACCGCCGAATATGGCAAGAAATACACGATCCAGGGGACGCCGACCTTCTATCTCAACGGCGCGCGCCTCGACGTGACCGCGTGGCCGCAGGTCAAGGGCAAGCTGCAAGAGGCTGGCGCGCGCTGATCCGCTAGGGGCAGCGTAGCGGGGGCAGCATGCGGATTAAAAGGCTCAAACTGACAGGCTTCAAAAGCTTTGTTGAGCCAACCGAGCTGCATATCGAGGCCGGGCTGACCGGTGTGGTCGGCCCCAATGGTTGCGGTAAATCGAACCTGCTAGAGGCCCTCCGATGGGTGATGGGCGAAAACTCGCCCAAGTCGATGCGTGGCGGCGGGATGGAAGATGTAATCTTCGCCGGCACCGCGCAACGCCCGTCGCGCGATTTCGCTGAGGTCACGCTGCTCGCCGAACATGGCCCAGACGAAAACATTCCCGGCGTAATTGCCAATGACGACGATCAGGAACTCGAAGTCGTCCGCCGGATCGAACGTGGCGCGGGCAGCGCCTATCGCGCCAATGGCCGCGATGTGCGTGCGAAGGATATCGCGCTGATCTTTGCTGACGCTGCCACCGGTGCGCACAGCCCTGCGCTGGTCAGTCAGGGTCGAATCGGCTCAATCATTTCCGCCAAGCCGCAAGAACGGCGCATGATGCTCGAAGAGGCGGCTGGGATTTCTGGCCTGCATGTGCGCCGCAAAGATGCCGAGCAGAAATTGCGTGCGGCAGAGACCAACCTCAATCGCCTGTCGACGATATTGGGCGATATGGATGCGCGCGCGCAAAGCCTGAAGAAACAGGCGCGGCAGGCCGAGCGTTACCGCAAATTGTCGGGCGAGATCACGCAGGCCGAAGCACGGCTGATCTTCGTTCGCTGGCGAGAGGCCAAAGCATCGGCGGAAGCTGCACAGGCGGAAGCCGACGCAGCTGGCAAAGCGGTCGAGGAAGCCTCGATCCGCCAGCGCGCTTTGGCCGAACAGCAGCAGGATGCTGTCCGCAAGCTGGCCGATGACCGGGCTGCAGCGATGGCGGCACGCGATGCAGCGAGTGATCTATCGAACCGGCTCATCCAACTGACCGGTGAACGCGACCGGCTGATCCAACGGCAGGCAGACCTCACCGCGCAAGGCCGCCGCATCGAAGAGGATGGCGCGCGCGAGGGCAAGTTGACCCATGACGCCGCCGAGGCGTTGGCGCGGTTGCAGGCTGAAGCCGCAACGCTAGCCGAGACAATCAAGGCGAGCGAGGAAGAACGACCACGGCTTACCCGCGCACTTGATGATTCCGAACGCGCAACGCGTGAAGGCGAAGTGAAACTGGCCAAGGCAGTGGCCGAGCAGGCACGAGCCGAAGCCGAGTTGCGGGTTGCCGAGGCAGCACTGAACAATGCCCGAGCCCGCGTCGACCGTGCCGAACGGGACAAGGCGCGGGTCGACGCAGAGAGGTCAGCGCTCGGCGACGAGGCCGAACTGGCGACGGTGCGGGATAAAGCTCGCGACGAGGCCGGGCGGTTGCAGGTCGAGCTTGAGCAGCAGGCGATGGCGATCGAAGCCGCCGAGACCGCACGTGCAGCGCTGGTTGCTGAACGCGATGGCGCACAAAGCGCTCTCGCCAGTGCCAAGGCCGATCTGGCTGCCCTGCTAAGTGAGAAGAACGCTCTCGAACGCGCAACTTCCAAAAGCAGCGACAATCGTGCGCTCGACCGCATCAAGGTCAAGCCTGGCTATGAACGCGCGCTGGCGGCGGCGTTGGGCGACGATCTGAACGCAGCAGTTGGCGGAGTTATCGGACGGCGCTGGCAGGGCTTCACGTCGGTTCCACCAAAATTATCGGGCGAACGCCTCTCGGATGTGGTCGAGGCACCCAGCGAACTGGCGCTGCGCCTCGCCATGGTGCGCGTGGTTGATACAGACGATGGCGCGATGCTTGAAATTGGCGAGCGACTGGTCACCCGCGATGGCAAGCTGCGCCGCTGGGATGGCTTTGCTGCCGAGGATGATGGTGCGGCGGCCGCCGAACAGCTGGAGCGCGCGAACCGGTTGGAGGCTCTACTCGAAGCCATTCCGGCAGCGGAGGCCAAAGCCAATGAACAGGCCGCCGTTCTCGATGCGCTCGGCGAGCGAATCGTTGCGGCGCAGGATGAGGCAAGGCGTGTAGCTTCGGCACAGTCGGCAACCGAAGGCGCGCTGCGGCAAGCGCTGCGCGATGCCGACCGGGCCGAGGACGCGCTGACGCGCGCACAACAAGCGGCAACGGCACTGGCCGAGCGGAGCGAGTTGGCCGAACAGGAAGCCACGCAAGCCCGACTCGAATTTGAGTCAGCCGAAAAGGCGCGTGCCGAACTGCCTGACGGTGAGCAGCAACGTGCACTTGTTGCCGCGCTGACCAGCGAAGGAGAGTCGCTACGGCAATTGTTCGTGCGGGCGCAGGCCGACCTTTCCGGCCTCGACCAGAAAATCGCACAGCAGCGGGAACGGCGTGCAGTGGCGCAGGCCGAAATTCGCGGCTGGCAGGAACGTGCGGGCGAAGCCGAGCGGCGCATCGCCGAAATGAACAAACGCAGCGCTGAAATTGCGAGCGAGCTGGAAACGATAATCGGCAAGCCCGATATCATCGCGCACGAACTGACCACGCTGGAAGCTGACAAGGCGGCGGTAGGCGAAAAACTCGCCGCGCTACAGGCTGCCGAGCAGGCGAGCGAAACCTCGCTGAAGGCGCTCGAAGCCCAATTGGCTACGGCTGCAGAAGCCGTATCCTCCTCGCGTGAACAACGCGCCGGGGCCGAGGCGCGCGCCGAGAACCAAGATGCCCGTCGCCGCGAAATGGCCGGGATTTCGGGTGAACGCTTCGAATGCCCGCCACCGCTGTTGCCTGAAAAGCACGGCTTTGAGGAAAGCGAACTCGGCGACGCTTTGGTGGAATCGAGCCGCCTCGAAAAGCTGCAGTTCGACCGCGAACGTATAGGCCCGGTCAATCTGATCGCCGCCGACGAACTGGTCGAACTCGAGACCGAAATCGAGAAGGGGCAAAGCGAAAGCGAGGAACTGACTCAGGCGATCAACCGGTTACGCGGCTCGATTGGCAGCCTTAACCGCGAAGGTCGCACCCGCTTGCTGGCTGCGTTTGAAACGGTCGATCAGCATTTCCAGCGGCTGTTCACCACGCTGTTCAACGGCGGACAGGCGCACCTCGCATTGATCGACAGCGATGATCCGCTGGAGGCAGGTCTCGAAATCTTTGCGCAACCGCCCGGCAAGAAACTGCAATCACTGACGTTGCTTTCGGGCGGCGAACAGGCGCTGACCGCAGTCGCGCTGATCTTTGGTCTGTTCCTCACCAACCCCGCGCCGATCTGCGTGCTCGACGAAGTCGATGCGCCACTCGACGATGCCAATATCGAACGCTTCTGCGACCTGCTCGACGCGATGACGCGCGAGACCGACACCCGCTATCTGATCGTCACCCACAACGCCGTGACGATGAGCCGCATGCACCGCCTCTTCGGCGTGACGATGGTCGAACAGGGCGTTTCGCGCCTTGTCAGCGTCGACCTGGGCGGTGCGGAGCAGTTGCTGGCGGCGGAATAGCCCCTACCCCATCGGGTAGAGGATTTCCTTGGTCACTTTGTGGATGGCCTTCATCACATCGTCGGAAAGCACCAGTTCGGTGGCAGCGAAGATTTCGGCGCACTGCTCAACCGTGCTCACGCCGACGATGGTCGAGGCGACGAAATCATGCTGCTTTGACCATGCAGTGGCTAAGGTGACGGGCGACATCCCTGCTTCCTTGGCAATCTCCAGAATCCGCGCGGTGGATTCAAGCGCGCGCGGCCCTGCAAATCGGCGGGCCATCGTTGCCTGCCGTGAATCGAGCATGTCCATATAACGGGTGAAGCGCGCGCCTTCGGGCCGTGCCCCATCCTGATATTTGCCCGAAAGAACCCCGCCAGCCAGCGGTGAATAGGGGATCAGGCTGACGCCTTCTTCGCGGCAGACTTGCGCCAGCTCATCCTCGAACCGGCGGTTGTTGATCGAGAAATTGTTCTGGATCGTCTGGTAACGGGCCACGCCCAGCCGTTCCGACGCCTGGATCGACTTCATCAACCCCCAGCTTGTCTCGTTCGAACAGCCAATGATCCGCACCTTGCCCGCACGGATCAGCTCGTCGAGCACCTCCATCGTTTCCTCATAGGGCGTGCCATGGTCGGGCCAGTGCGTCTGGTAGAGATCGATATAATCGGTCTGCAGGCGGCGCAGGCTGTCTTCGACCGCAACGGTAATCTGGCGACGGTCGAGTGCCGTCATCCCGCCGCGCTTGGGCGATTTGAACCAGACATGGCTGGGGCCGGAAACCTTTGTGGCGATGATGATGGCATCGCGGTTCTTGCCCTTCAGCCAGCGGCCGACGATTTCCTCGGTCCGCCCCACCCATTTGACATCGGGGGGCACCGGATAGCCTTCGGCGGTATCGAAGAAATTGATACCTGCATCAAGGCTCATGTCCATCACGCGGTGCGCGACAGCCTCGTCCGCCTGCGACCCGAAGGTCATTGTTCCCATGCAGATGTCGGAAACGACAATCGCGCTTTTACCCAGCCGCCTGTTGCCCATAAACTCTCCTCCGTTTTAGCCTGAAGCGCCAACGACAAGGCAGGCGAGTGCAACCAGCAGCCCTGTTACCTTGTTCGACCGGAAATGGCCGAGCGCATTGCTCCCATCCTTTTTGAGCGAAGCGATTTGATATGCCAAGTGGAAAGCGGCAGGCGCGAGCGCGACCAGCGCCTGACCTTGCGGTCGCACGCTCCAGATCGCCATGCCCCATCCTGCGAGTGCCAGCAGATAGCAAAGGGCAACTCCGCTGCGGATATGTTCGCCCATGCGCAGCGCGGTTGAACGGATGCCGACCAATGCGTCATCCTCGCGATCCTGCATCGCGTAGATCGTGTCATAGCCGACAACCCAGAATATCGTGCCGCCATAGAGCCAGAGCATGGCGGCATCGGCCCTGCCTGTTACCGCAACCCAGCCAACCGGCACGCCCCAACTGAACACCAGCCCGAGCCACAATTGCGGCCACCAGGTGATGCGCTTCATGAAGGGATAAGCGGCGACCAGTGCGAGGCTGCACAAGGCGACGAAAATCGCCTCGATGCGCAGCTGAACCAGCACGAGCAGGCCGACGCCACACAGCAGCAACAGCCACGCCCACGCTGCTTTCAGACTGGCCGCGCCGCTTGCCAAAGGGCGGCTGGCGGTCCGTACCACTTTGGCATCCAGATCGCGGTCAACAATGTCGTTGTACACACAGCCTGCCCCGCGCATCGCAATCGCGCCGAGCAGCATCCAGAGAACCAGATGCCAGTGGCTGAACGCGCCGCCAGCGAGTGTCAGCCCGTAAACACAGGGCCAGAAAAGCAACCACCAGCCAATGGGGCGGTCAAAGCGTGCAAGCAAGGCGAACGGGCGAAGGCTCACCGGCAAAAGGCGGACAAGGCCTTGAATTTCTGTGTCTGGGGGAGCGGTTGCGGACATCGAATCTGACATAACGCCTTGCCCGCTGCTTGTCGAAGGCTATGCTTGCACGATGGTTCAAACCCCCGCCTGGCCCCCGCATTCAACCCCGCGCCTCTTCGTTGACGAAGCGCTGACGGAGGGTAGCGAGCTGCGCATTGAGGGCGGACAGGCGCATTACCTGTTGCATGTGATGCGGCTGAAGGAGGGCGCGCCGGTCAAATTATTCGACGACCGGACAGGCGAATATCTGGCGACCGTAACCGCTACCGGTAAGCGCGACCTTGTCCTAACCGTCGAGGCGAAACTGCGCGAGCGCGAAACGACACCGGATTTGTGGCTCTGCCAGGCGCTGATCAAGAAAGATCGACTCGACTGGATCGCGGAGAAAAGCTGCGAGCTGGGCATAGCGCGCTTTGTTCCAGTACTTACCCAACGCTGCGTTGCCGACAAGCTGAAGGAAGACCGGCTGCGCAGCCAGATGATCGAAGCCGCCGAGCAATGCGAACGCACCGCATTGCCCGAAATAGGAGACTTGTCCAAACTGGATGCGCTTTTGCGCGATTGGCCAGAAGATCGAAGCTTGCTGTTTTGTGATGAACGTGGCGGCACTCCGCTGGCAGAAGTGCTGGTGGCTGGTAGCCATCGCAAGTCGGCCATCCTGATCGGCCCCGAAGGCGGCTTCAGCGATGACGAGAATGCAGATATTCGCGCGCATCCGCAGGCGGTGGCGGTATCGCTCGGGTCCAATATCCTGCGCGCCGACACTGCGGCGATCGCGGCCATCGCCGTCTGGACAGCCCTAAATCCCACCAATCAAGGTTAACGCGCGGGGGTAAACTGGTTCGATTTGGCGAGATTTTACATCTCGAAAGCCGCAGAATCGCGACACTGTTTATCATTAATAAAGCAATTGAAGGCATTGCTGACGTTGTGTCTGACAAATTCCAAATCGAAGCGAAGAGCATGGAACACGATCCCAGAGCGCAACTGCGCACCTGGCTGCACGCGCTATTTGCAGCGATCCTGTGCCTGTGCGCCGGTTTCGCCAATGCAAACCAGACGCCATCGAGCAGCAGCGGCACGGGACCGGTCACCAAAACCTATCCCGGCACCACGACAATGCAGGTTACGCTTTCCGGCTCCAATGCGGTAATTTTTGACGACGCGATTGCACTTAACGCCATTGGAGGCGTGACATCCGCCCAACTCTCTCCAGCCATTTCGGCAACCACAGACTCCATCGAAATCGATGTCAGCCCCTCCGGCTGCTCGACGGCAACACTGCGTTGCGCCAACCGCGGCGTAATGACCCTGACCTTCAGCCAACCAGTTACCAATCCCATCATTCATATCTCAGGGCTTGGCGCAAACCGTTCCAGCACAACTCTGTTCCATACCTCGCTGGTCATGACCAGTTGGACAGCTTCGGCGAAGCCGACGTTCACAGTTACCAACAGCAATGGCAATCTCTCGATCAGCGGCGACGAGATCCGGTCGACAACGATCAATGGCCAGCCCTCCTGCACCACGACGAACAAAGCCGGGTGCGGCAGTGTGCGCATGAATGGCACAATAACATCGGTCACTTTTCAGCTCGACATGCTGATGGGCGGCAGCGGGACGGCGACCAATGTGGACGGCTGGAATTTCACCGTATCGCTCGACGAAGATTTCGGTGATGCCCCTGCCAGCTACGATCCGACCGCTGCTGCAAGCCACATTGTTGGCGGCTATTATTTGGGTGCGGGCGTTTCGGTCGAAAATGCAGCTGTCACCAATGTGCTGGCGACCCCTGTCACACCCAGCCCGATCGCCAACGCAACGGCCTCATCCGACGCAAATGACGATGGCGCAACCTTTGGCACGCTGGTGCGAGGGGTTGCTTCAACCATCGACGTAGCAGTCACCGGCAGCGGCGGACGACTGCAAGGATGGATCGACTGGGCCGGTGACGGCGTTTTTACAACAGCCGGAGACCAGATTGCCACCAACGCCATTGATGGCGGGGCGGGCGACACCGATGGTGTGGCCAATGGCGTCATCCGCTTGTCCGTCACACCACCGACAGGCACAACACAGGTGACCCGTTTTGCACGTTTCAGATGGTCTGCTGCATCGGGTGTTGGGCCCACGGGCCGTGCCACCGTCGGCGAAGTCGAAGACTATCAGGTAACCATTTATCCGCAGCGCGCCGACCTGTCGTTGACCAAGACTGTCAGCAATAGCAATCCAACAAACGGCAGCACTGTCAATTATGTTCTGACAGTAATTAGCGCCGCCAGCCCGACATCCACGGAAACTGCAACAGGGATCACCGTGCAGGACACGCTGCCGTCCGGATTCAGTTTTGTCAGTGCCACAGGGACTGGAACATATAATGGCGGCACAGGTGTGTGGAGCGTGGGGAGCCTGGCGCCGGGCGCCAGCGCCTCCATCACCATCACCGGCACCGTTACAGCTACAACCGGCACGGTCACAAATGTGGCACAGGTCACGGCCAGTTCGCTGACCGACCCCGATTCGACGCCTAATAATGGCGTCAGTTCAGAAGATGATTATGCGACAGCCGGATTTACGGTTGCTACTGCAATGGCAGCACCCGTCTGTCCGGTGGGGACAACGCAGCAGATTATTTCCAATGGCACTTTCGCATCCGGAACCGGTCCAAGCTGGACCAACTGGTCCGCATCGGCCATCTGGACGGGAACTGGCGTCGCGTCGGTGAACAATGATACGACGTCGGGCACATTGACCCAGTCGGGACTGAGCGGGCTCAATTTCGGTCCGGGTTCGGGCGGTGGTGCTGTGATTCAACTGAGCCAATGGTGGCGCAATGGCGCCCCGGCCACCGGATCGACCAGCGCGCAATTGACCGTATCGGTAGCAGGCACGCCCTATGCAAGGATTACCACAGACCCGAGCGGTGGAACAACGGCTAGCGTTACCTATCTAAATGGCGCATCGGGCAATCTTACCACTATCACGGAATTCACATATACTGGCTGGCGTATCAATCTGCCCTCCACAGTCAGTGGCACCGGGGCATTGACCTTTACCCATGCACCAGGCGGTGGCACTTCCGACGACTTCGAAATCGACAATGTGACTTTGTACACCTGCCAACCCGGACAATTGACAGTCACCAAAATCAGCAGTGTATTGAGCGACGGAGTGAGCACTACCAACCCCAAAGCCATTCCCGGCGCCGTAGTCCGCTATTGCATCTTGGTCGAAAATACCGGGCCGGTCCCAGCGAGCAACGTAGTTGCGACCGATAGTCTGCCTGCTAATGTAACTTTCGTTGCGGGCAGTATGGCATCGGGCGGCAGTTGCGCAGCCACCCTGACAGCTGAGGATGATGACGGAAGCGGCGCGGACGAAAGTGACCCCATTGGAATGAGTATAGCCGGAACAACTGTGACCGGTATAACATCCGCACTTGCAGTTGGGGCGGGTTTCGCGATGGTTCTTCACGCCACTGTCAACTAAGTCTTTGGATATATTTGCAAACAGGGCTTAGCAGGCCATTAACCCTATTGGGCTATAAGCCTGTCATGTCCAGCAGTCGGCACCCACCAGCCCGGCCTGGTTCGCCAGATGCCGCCAAGGCTCCGGAACGCAATGCGTTCCGGCGATGGTGGAATTTGTGTCTTTGGTTCATTGCACTTTGCAGCTTCCCGCAAGCTGCTTTTGCGCAGATTCGATATACCAACACGACCGACGGCACGGTGAACGAGACTGTGACACCGTGCACCACTCCGTTGGTCAGGAACTTTACAGTCAGCGAGATTTACACCGTTGCAGACGTCAATATCGGCGTTCTTATGTCGCATACCTATCGCGGCGACTTGCAATTCTACCTGCAGTCCCCTGTTGGTACGCGGGTGCAATTGATCAACAATATCGGCACCACACGCGACAATGTGAATGTCTTGTTTGACGATGCAGCCGCCAACCCCATTTCCAATCATACAGCGAACAACGACACTGCGACAGCCGCCACAGTCGTACCCGCTTATCAGAGGACCTTTCGCCCGTTTCAAGCGCTGTCAGCATTCAATGGACAGGAAGCTGCGGGTACGTGGCGGCTTGAAATCTGCGACAGCCTGAACGCAGACTCGGGCACATTCTTTCAGTCCGATCTGTTCCTTACCGCTGCCCCTGCAAGCGTTGGTGTGACCAAGATCAGTTCAGTAATCAGCGACGGTATCAGCGGCGCCAATCCAAAAGCCTTGCCGGGTGCAACGGTGCGCTATTGCATAACCATTTCCAACGCAGGCGCGGGAACTGCAGCCAACATTTCGGCAACCGACGCTATTCCTGCAAATATGACCTATGTCGCCGGATCGATGTTATCGGGATCAACTTGTGTGACTGCCGCCACCCTAGAGGACGACAACGCCACAGGGGCCGATGAAACTGACCCGATAGGCGCGTCCTTTTCCGCTGGGACGATCACCGTCTATCGGGCATCGTTGCTCAGCGCATCCAGTTTCGCGCTCCTATTCAACGCAACAGTGAACTAGTCACCAAGCGCCAATTTGATCCATATCGAAAATGCTGGCAAAGCCTTGTTGCCGCTCGTAAAGCCTCGCCATGAGCACAAAAACAGTTTCGAATCGCAACGATCCTGTAATCGAAGATCGCGATCAGCTGATTGCCGCAATGGCCAAGGGCGAAAAGCCCAAGGACCGTTGGCGCATTGGCACCGAGCATGAGAAATTCGTCTATTGCACAGGCGACCATCATGCGCCTTCCTATGACGAAACCGGTGGCATCCGCGATCTGCTGATGGCTATGACCGAATTTGGCTGGGAACCGGTTTATGAGGGCGAGAATGTGATCGCGCTCAAAGGTGCCGACGGCGCGGTCAGCCTTGAGCCTGCAGGTCAACTCGAACTGTCGGGCGCACCGCTTGAAAACCTGCACCAAACTTGCGCCGAAACCGGCCGCCACCTGCAACAGGTGAAAGCCATCGGCGACAAGACCGGAAAGGCCTTTTTGGGGCTTGGCCTGTGGCCCGACAAAAAGCGTTCGGATCTGCCCATCATGCCCAAGGGGCGCTATGAAATCATGCTGCGCCATATGCCGCGCGTCGGCTCAATGGGCCTCGACATGATGCTGCGCACCTGCACCATCCAGGTCAATCTCGACTATTCGAGTGAAACCGATATGGCGCACAAGTTCCGTACCTCGTTGGCGCTGCAGCCGCTGGCGACCGCGCTGTTTGCCAATTCACCCTTCCTTGAGGGCAAGCCCAATGGTTTCCTCTCCTATCGCAGCCATATCTGGTCCGATACCGATCCGGCACGCACCGGCATGCTGCCCTTCGTGTTCGAAGACGGTTTCGGCTATGAACGCTATGCCGATTACATGCTCGATGTGCCAATGTACTTCGTCTATCGCGACGGCAAATATATCGATGCCTCAGGCCTCAATTTCCGCGACTTCCTGAAGGGCGAGCTTTCGGTTCTGCCGGGTGAAAAACCGACCGCGTCCGACTGGGAAGACCATATGTCGACCGCTTTCCCGGAAGTTCGGCTGAAGAGCTTCCTCGAAATGCGCGGAGCCGATGGTGGCCCGTGGAGCAAGATTTGTGCGCTGCCGGCTTTTTGGGTCGGGCTACTCTACGACCAGTCGGCGCTTGATGCGGCATGGGATGAGGTCAAACATTGGACGATGGAGGAACGCGAACTGCTCCGCTCTTCAGTCCCAAAAATGGGTCTCGATGCACCCATTGGCGGCGGCGGAAAACTGCGCGATATTGCTGGTCGAATCGTCGAAATCGCTTCGGCAGGCCTGACCGCGCGCAACCGCCTTAATAGCGGCGGCGACAATGAAAGCGGGTTCCTCGATCCGCTGCGGGAGGTCGTCGCTAGCGGCAAAACGCCCGCCGAAGTATTGCTCGACAAATACACGCACGAATGGGGCGGTGACATCTCGCGCATCTATGACGAGATGAGCTTTTAAGCCCCGACAACCACTGTAACATGGTTGCAACACTGACAGGGAAACCGCCGCGAAAGCGGCGGCTTTCCTTGACCCAGCGTGCAATCGCACTAAGGGCGAGGCGGGTTTAACAAGGGGGCAGAACCCCGAAATTTCCATCTCTCAACCATGTTTTCAGGGAGCATAGCCATAATGCGTACCTTTGCCACTTCGTTCGTTGCTATTGCCATTGCAACCACATCCTTTGCCGCACCTGCGTTCGCGCAAGACGAGGCCGCCGCTGATGAAGGCCTGGGCGAAATCGTCGTCACCGCGCAGCGTCGCGAAGAAAATCTGCAGGACGTGCCGCTTTCAGTCGACGTCGTGTCGGGTGACAAGCTCGCTGCGATCAATTCGGGCGGCGGCGATATTCGTGCCCTCGCTGGCCGCGTTCCCAGCTTGAACATCGAAAGCTCCTTCGGTCGTACCTTCCCGCGTTTCTACATCCGCGGCCTTGGTAACACCGACTTCGACCTGAATGCATCGCAGCCGGTCAGCCTGGTCTATGACGATGTTGTTCTCGAAAACCCGATTCTCAAGGGTTTCCCGGTATTTGACGTCGCGCGCGTCGAAGTGCTGCGTGGTCCACAGGGCACCTTATTTGGCCGCAACACGCCCGCAGGCATCGTCAAATTCGAAAGCGCTCGTCCAGATTCAACCTCCAACTATCTCAAGGGCAGCTTCGGTCGCTTCAACTCGCTTGCGCTCGAAACCGGCGTGGGTGGCCAGGTGAGCGACAGCCTGTCGGCACGTGTTTCGGGCCAGTATCAGCGCCGCAGCGACTGGGTCGACAATATTGCCGAACCCGGCAAGAACAACCTCGAAGGCTATAGCGATATCGCGCTGCGCGGCCAGTTGCAGTTCGCACCGACCGAAGACATCAAGCTCCGCGTCGCAGGCCAGTATCGCGATTTCAAGGGCACCGCCCGCGTCTTCCGCGCCAACATGTTTGTCCCTGGCAGCAACGATTTGAGCGGTGTTGGCGGCGTCGGCAGCGATTTCGAACGCGACAAGGTCTGGACCGACGGCATCAACTTCCAGCGATTGAAGCTTGCCAGCATTTCGAGCACGCTCGAATGGGATCTTGGCCCTGCAACGCTGACCTCGGTCACCGCATGGTGGATGGGCAAATATCGCAGCCGCGGCGACATTGACGGTGGCTTTGGTGCAGCTTTCCTTCCCGTCTCTGGCCCGGGCTTCATTCCCTTCCCTGCACAATCGCGTGACGACGTGCCCGATCTCGATCAGGTAACGCAAGAAGTCCGCCTTTCCTCAAACAATGACGAAGGTCTGAAATGGCAGGCAGGCGTTTTCTACTTTGACGAAGATCTGGCCATCGCTTCCTACAATTACGACAATCCGCAGGATACCAACGAGTCTGTCACCGCACTTCAGCAGCAGAACTCCAAGGCTTGGGGCGTTTTCGGCAGCCTGACCTATCCGGTGAGTGAGCAATTGTCGCTGACCGCTGGCATCCGCTACAACAATGACAAACGCCGCCTTGATGTCGGTCGCACCGGCTTCTTTGGTGCTATTGGCACCGGCTTTGCTCGCGTCAAGGACGACAACCTGACCTGGGATCTGAGCGCAACCTACGAAGCAAGCGACGATATCAACCTCTACGCCCGCGTCGCAAAAGGCTATCGCGCGCCGTCGATTCAGGGCCGTGCATTGTTCGTCTTCACGACCGTTCAGGACGCAATCAGCACTGCAGATTCGGAGACCATCCTGTCTTTCGAGGGTGGCGTGAAGGCGAATCTGGGTGGTCGTTCGCGCTTCAACCTGTCGGTCTTCAAATATGACCTTAAAGACGCGCAGCTCACCGCCGTCGGCGGTGCCAGCAATGCGGCCAAGCTGATCAACGCAGACAAGGTCGATGGCTATGGCTTCGAAGCCGAATTCGAAACCCGCCCGGTCGACAATCTGGTGCTGACCGCTGGCCTCAGCTACAACCGCGCCAAGATTGACGACCCCAATGCCTTCATCACCGGCTGCGGTGGCGGCTGCACCGTCACCGATCCGGTGCGCCCTGGCAGCCCGGGCATCTACTCGATCGACGGCAACCAGCTGCCCCAGGCCCCCAAATGGTCGGCCAACTGGACCGCAGGTTATGGCATCCCCGTCGGCACCGGTAGCGGCGAAGTCTATGTCTTCACCGACTGGGCCTATCGTTCGAAGGTCAACTTCTTCCTCTACACTTCGGAAGAATTCAACGATGACCACATGCTCGAAGGCGGCCTGCGCGCGGGCTATCGCAGCGACCGTATCGACATCGCTGCCTTTGTCCGCAACATCACCAACGATGTGTCGGCCGTGGGCGGCATCGATTTCAACAACCTGACCGGTTTCGTCAACGAGCCGCGTATCTGGGGACTGGAACTCGGCCTGAAATTCTAGTTCCGGAAGTTCCGGTTTGAGCAAAGGGGCGGTCATACAACGGTGTGGCCGCCCCTTTTGCTTTTGCGTACGACGATGCTTTGTCGCGATTTCAATTCTCTAGCATCCGATGATTGCATCTGATCGGGAATCGCTTTAAGGGCGCTGGTCTTCGCTTTGGCGGAACCGCAGGAGTTTAGCTCAGTTGGTAGAGCATCGGTCTCCAAAACCGAGGGTCGTGGGTTCGAGTCCCCCAACTCCTGCCATTTCTTCCTTGGCACCATTTTTCGCTTGAACCTAGCCCCAAGCCTATTCACACAGCTGTAAACAACGCTGTGTGAGGAGAGTGGCGTGACCGAAAGCATCGGCGCAACAGCCGAGGGCGAAGGCGCGGAAATCACTGGCAGAACTGCCGCTTATTACTCCGCCAGCGTCGGCCCGATAGCGATCATGGGGCTGCCGCTCTCGATATACCTACCGCCCTATATCAGCGAAGGTGGCGTGGTGGCCGTGGCGCTGGTCGGGCTGATGTTTTCGATTAGCACGCTGTGGGACGGTATTGTCGATCCACTGATCGGGACAATGATCGACCGCAAATCAAGGGGCGAAGCCCCGCATCGCCGCTGGATGGCGGGTGCTGCGCTTCCGCTAGTCCTGCTCCTCGCATTGCTGGTTACAATTGGCGACCGGCTGCACTTCTGGGCGCTGCTGCCGCTGCTTTTGCTCTATTATTCGTGCTACAGCCTGTTCGACGTTGCCCATCTCGCCTGGGGATCGGCGCTGTCCAATGGCCGGTCAGAGGTGAGTGCGCGGCTGTTCGGGGCGCGCGAATACGCCGCCAAATTCGTCCTCGTGATTGCCTTTGCCGCACCTGCGCTCGCACAATTCCTTTTCCCCGACATCAGCCTGCAGGGCCGTATTATCGCCTATGTCAGTCTGGTCGCTATCGCCATGCCGCTGGCGCTGCTCGCCAACCGCAAGGTACCGGCGCGCCCGGTGATCGTCGAACCCGGTTTCGGCTGGCGGCGCGAGTTGAAACTGTCGATGCAATCACCCTCCTTGCTGCTCATTATGATGGTCCACTTTCTCAACGCCTTTGCCTTCGGGGCGATGGCGTCGACTTACATCTTCTTTGCCGAAGCCTATCTGCGGCTCGATCAATATGGCTCGCTGCTGTTGTTCCTCACCTTTGTCGGCGGAGCGATTACGACGCCGCTTTGGGTCTATGCAGCCCGCAAACTGGGCAAGCCCAAGGGCATGATTCTGATGTGCGCAACACTAGTCATTCTGCTGATCGGCGGGATGCAGTTGCCGCTCCCCGGGCAATTGCTGCCGTCTGCGGCCTTCACGATCACCCTCGGTGGCGCCTTCATGGGTTTGATCTTCATTTTCGGGATGATTGCCGATTATGCCCCTGTCGACGCGCAGATTTGCGGGCGTGACCGCACGGCGTTCATCTTCGCGACCGGAAATTTGATGCAGAAATTGGGCAATGCCTCGGCACTTGCGCTTTCCTATTGGCTTTTGGGACAGTTCGGTTTTGATCCGGAACACGCGCAAGAGCATGGCGAACTGGTGCGCAATATCTGGGCGGGCCTGCCGATTGCAGCTTGGGGGCTTGCAGCTACTGTCGCGCTGTTCCTTGTCCGCCAGCCTTGGGCGCAAGTGCGTCAGTTGCCGCTTCCCCAAAAGCCACTGGCAGGTTAGGCTGCGGCCATGGAGAGCGAGAACTGGCAAGAGTCGATAGCCGATCCGGCCCACTTTGCGAAGCTGCGTGTGCAATATGATCGCGACGGGTATCTGATATTCCCGTCGGTGCTTGACGCTGAAAAGGTGGCTACCTTGCGAGCAGAGCTTGCTCCGTATCTCGACCAGAACTTAGCCGGCCGCAATGATTTCGAAGGGCTGAAGACCAACCGTGTCTATGCGATGCTCGCCAAATCACCGCTCTTTGCAGACCTTGCCATCCATCCGCTGGTGCTGGCCTTTGCCGAGGCTGAGTTAGGCCGTGAATGCCTGCTCTCCGCCTGCCTTGCCATCAACATCCATCCGGGCGAAACGGTGCAGCCCTGGCATTATGACGACAGCCATTTCCGCCTGCCACGCCCGCGGGAGTCACTGGGGCTCAGTGCTTTCTGGACGATCGATGAGACCACGGAGGAAAATGGCGCGACAGAAATCCTTCCAGGCAGCCACCTCTGGCCCGAGCAGCAAATAGAAGGCGGCAACACCTTCTCGACATTCAAAGATCGAACCGAAAAGAGTCAGGATGACGACCCCGGCGCGCGGCCCGATGCCGTCAAAGCGGTAATGCCCGCAGGCTCACTGATGATCGCAAAGGGCACGCTGTGGCATCGCGGCGGCGCGAACCGTTCGAACCAGCCGCGCCTCATCATCACCCCGCAATATTGCCCCGGTTGGACGCGCACGCTGGAGAATATGAGCCTCGCCGTTCCGCCGGAAATTGCCGCGACGTTGCCAGCGCGGGCGCGTGAACTGATCGGTTACTCGATCCACCCGCCTTTCATGGGCTATGTCGACGGCATGCACCCCGCGCGGCGGCTTCCGCAATGATCGCCGTGCCTATTTAAGCTTGAGCGCCGTCAGCACATCTGCCCATGCGACATATTTGAAGTTCTGGGTTTCAGGGGCGTTATCGCCATCCTGCACGACGAACAGGCCGCCCGGATAATCCGGCCCGAGATCGCCCAGCACCAGTTCCAGCCCATCAGTTTCCTGCACACTATCGACGCTGCCGTCCGCAATGCGGAAGCGACCGAGATAGCGGCCATCCTTCAGCCGGTAGAGCGCATAGGCATAGTCGCCCTGGCTTGAAGCGATCAGATAGCCGCCACTTTTGCCTGACGGCGCAATGGCCAGTCCTTCGGCATCGGCGACCAGACTTTTGCCGTCGGCGCGGCCCAGTCTTTTGGGCTTTTTCGAACCATTGGGACGCGCATCGAAGCGCCAAAGGCCGACATCTTCCTCTGCCACATAAAGCAGGCCGGTGCGATCATCGACCACGCAGCCCTCGGATTGCGTACCCAGCTTCATGCTACGCACCACCTTGCCCGTGGGAGTTGGGCCAACAAGATTGAGCTCGACCTGATCGATACGGCCGTCCTTGAGTACAAGAAATGCGTAGACCCGACCGTCGCCTTTGCGCTGCCACAGACACATGCCATAGGCCTCGCCCGGCCCGACGGGCAGGTTGGCAAGCGGAACCAGTTTGCGCGCGGTTGTATCGAGCGTGAACAGCGCGGCTGCGGCGTTCGCCTCGTCACGCCGGTCACTGGCCACAACCAGAACCGACGACCGGCCATTCACGGCCACATTGGCGCGGAGATCGACATTGTTGAGCCGCGGCGAGGGTGTGAAAGACACTGCCTTGCCCGTCATATCGAATACATGGATGCCGGCTTTCTTGTCGGTCCCGACCACTAGGCTTTTCGCCGGATCGCTCGGGTGCCGCCAGATAGCCGGATCATCCGCCGCGTCATCGGCTGTACCAACAGGCGTGGTTTCCGCCCGCGCCCGCACCGACTTGGCGGGCAGCGCCTTCGCCATCAACTGTTCGACCGGGATTTCAACCCCGTCCTGTGCTGCAGCCAGACTGGCTGCAGCTAGGACGACGAGCGCGGGTAACAGCCTTGCCATCAGAATGTGAATCGGACGCCGCCGGTGAAACGCCGACCGAAGCGCTCCCATTCAATGGTATAGTTACCGTTACGCTGCGTCGGAACGCCCAGCGCGTTCAACAGGTTCGACGGATCGGAATAGCGGCGGCCGGGGTTGTCGAGCAGGTTGGAGGCATCAAAATAGACCTCCAGCCCCTTCATCACCTCGTAGCGCGCCGAGAAGTCGAGCTCGTCATCACCTGCCCAATAGGTGTCGCCTGCATCGGCAAGATTGTCGGCAAAGCCATCCGCCCAGGTTGTGCGCATCTGATATTGCAGGCGCAGCGACAGGCCATATTTCTCATAATAGCCGCCGATATTGTACACGACTTCGGATGTACCGGGTAGCGGCACACGGCGCGACGGGACCAGCATCAGTCCTGCATTGTCGAGGATTGCCGGTTTGGTCACCTTGCTGTCGTTCCATGTGGCGTTGGCAGTGATGCCAAATCCGCCCATCCAGGCGGGCAGACCAAGCTGTTCAGTATAGGGTTCAAGCTGCGCCTGGAACGCGGCTTCGACACCGAAGATCCGACCCTTACCGCCGTTAGTAATGCCACTGAAGGCATAGCCAGAGCGGTCGACGCCACCAAAGTTTAGCGCGTCCGAACCAAAGCTGCGGCGTGATGTGTAGAGCACATCTTCTACCCGCTTGTAGAATGCGCCCAGCATGAAATAGCCCTGCGGCTGGGCATAATATTCGTAATAGGCATCGATGCCATAAGCGCGTTCGGGCTTCACGGCCGGATTGCCACCCGAAATACGCTGGTTGGCATCATCGACGACGACGTTGGGACGCATCTGATCATAATCTGCACGCGCCGCACCGCTGGTGAAACCTACGCGCAGCTTTTGTTCGTCCGTGACGTCAAAATTGACGTGCAAACTCGGGAAAGCCAGTGTGCTGTTGGTTTCAGTCTCGATCTCACCGGTTACTCCGGGGACTGTTGCCAGCGAACGGCCCTTATTGGTGACCTTTTCGACACGGACACCGCCGACAAGGCTGCCCCAGTCGAACTTGCTGTTTGCCATCAGGTAACCGGCAAGAATTTCCTCGCGGACAGTATAGTGGTTGCCGCTGACCGACGTGGACGCGAAAAGCTCGGCGGCCCGGTCGGTTGCGTCACGCATCGCATCTTGGCTGAAATAGCGGAAGGTGTAGCCCAAAGGAATATCACCGCGGAACGGAAGGTCCAGCGAGAAAGCCGGATAGGTCGTGCTGATCCCAACTGAGGCGAATTGTGCAGCCGTGTTCAGGTTAATCTCGCGTTCGCGATTGATCTTTGTGCGCTGGTCGTACTGGATTCCCGCGCGGATGGAACCTTCACCACCAAACAAGGCAAAGTCGCGCGCCAACTCTCCCTTGAAGGTGTAAGCCTTGGTTGGATCGACGGCAATCAGGCGGCGAAGCGAGGACAGCGGCTTAGTGAAACTGTCGATTGCGGTCACCGCTGTACCGGCAGTGTAGCGCGTCGGGCTGGATAGCTGATTGGTGGTGAACAGCTGAACCCGCGCCAGATTGGCGTTGGTGAAATCATATGCGACAGTCGGGCGCAAAGTGCGCGTAGACGGGCTGTCCCAGCGGGCTTCGCCAACTACAGAACGATCGTCTTTCGAAAGCGTGTAATTGGCGAGCCATTTGAAGCCCCAGTCGTCGCCAAAGCGATGCTTGCCTTCGATTGTATTGGTGAACACCGACTGGCGGAAGGCGCGCAGCGTAGACCGCTGGTTGATATCGACGCCGTAAACCGTGCCTTTGAACGGGCTGTTGTTGCAGGCATCGGCATAGGCCGTGTTGGTCGGCGTTGTCGTTACGGGCGCCGAGCATGCAGCGGTGTTGGCGACCAGATCACCCTGACGATCATCCATGTCGAAGATGTAATTGTCACGCGCCTCATCGTCGGTGAAGATGGTGTAGAGCGATCGCAGCGAGATCGTATTGTTTGCGTCGGGTCGGAAGTCGACCCGGCCCGATACCGACCAATTCTTGCGCGTCAGCCGATAGAGCTTGTTCTCGGTCTCGCGCGCCCAGAAACGGCTTTCATATCCCGGGCGACGATCTTGCGAGACCTGTTCCCAGTCAATCTCGAAATTGTCGGTGATCATGTTGCGCTCATAATAGCTGCCCGACAGCAGCACGCCGATCTCACCGACATTGGTGTCGAAAACATTCGAGATCGTCAACGAGCCTTCATATTCTTCGCGGCTGCCAAGTTCGACCTTGCCACCGCCCAGCTTGCCCGAAATACGGAAGCCATCATAATCGAGCGGTGAGCGGGTGATGATGTTGACATTGCCCGAGATGGTTTCACCTGGCATGTCGGGCGTCACCGCCTTTGATACGACTATCTGCGAGGCAAGCGCTGACGGGATGCTGTCAAAGCGTGCATCGCGGCCTTCAGGGCTGACGACATTGATGCCGTCAAACGACAAAGTGGTCCAGTAATTGGGCGCACCACGCAGCGAAAGATAGCGCGCCTGGCCCTGATCGCGTTCAACCGCAAGGCCGGGAAGGCGACCCGCGGCCTGCGCGATGTTCTGGTCGGGCAAACGGCCTACGGCATCTGATGCGACGACCGACACAAGTGAATCCGAATTCTTCTGGATCGCCAGGGCTGCCGCTTCAGACTCTGCGATCGGGCGGCTCGCGGTCACGATTATTGTGTCACCCTCGGCGACATCGCCCGGAATAGTGGCGTCCTGCGCTGCGGCAGATACCGTAATTGTGGCGGCACCGCAGAACAATGCAATGCGAATCGACTTCTGGATTTTCGACTGAATCACGACTTGGCCCCTTGTTTCAGAAATTTACAGGGCCGCTAGTCGGGCAATGTGAAAGCTTGACGATGATTCGGCGACACTTTGGTGACACAAATCCTGCAAATGGATTGTCGGGCGACCTCGGCATTCGCTAGGTGGCAGCTTCACGCTTGCGACTCCGCGAAATCGGCGCTAAAGGCCTAGTCTTTCCGAAATCGGAACCTATATCGCTCCCGGCCTCAAACCGAGAGCGATGGCGGCTATCCGGTGGGCGCGATTACAGGAAGCAAGCAAAATGGCAAAAACCAGCCCCGGTGAATTCATTCGTCAGGTGCGTGCCGAAATCGGCAAGGTCGTATGGCCGACCCGTCAGGAAACCACGCAAACCGCGATCATGGTGCTGATCATGACGATCATTCTTGCGGTCTTCTTCCTGGGCGTCGACGCCTTTTTCAACATGGTGGTCAAAGGACTGCTCAGCTTCGCGCAATAAGCGCACCTCTATTCTAACAGGCCGAAAGCCAAAAAAGGCGAAAGATTTACGACATGGCACGCTGGTACATCATCCACGCTTATTCGGGTTTTGAAAACAAGGTCCGCGACCAGATTGTCGCAGAAGCCGAGCGCAAAGGCCTTGCCGCGCTGGTTGAAGCTGTCGAAGTGCCGACCGAACAGGTCACCGAAGTCCGTCGTGGCAAAAAGGTGAAGGCAGAGCGCAAATTCTTCCCCGGTTACGTGCTGGCGAAGCTCAACATGAATGACGACGTCTACCACCTCGTCAAAAACACCCCCAAGGTGACCGGCTTCCTCGGCGCGAACAACAAACCGCAGCCAATCACCGAAGCCGAAGCCGCACGCATCCTGAACACCAAAGAAGAATTGGCAGCGGCACCCAAAAAGCGCGTATCGGTCGATTACGAAATTGGCGATCAGGTCAAGGTATTGGACGGTCCTTTCGCCAGCTTCAACGGCGTGGTCGAGGAACTGGATTTCGACAAGAACCGCGTCAAGGTTTCGGTCTCGATTTTCGGCCGCGCAACGCCGGTCGAGCTCGACTTCGAACAGGTCGAATTGATGAAATAATGGCCGTATCCGGCCATATTTCTCAAGCCACTAAAATGGCAAGGCGGCCATGACCGAACGGCCCCTTAGTCCTGAGGTTGCGGCGCGCGTAAAGCAGGCGCGGGCCTTGTTCGATTCGGTACCAGCAGAAGAGATGGTGCAAAGCGTCAGCCGTCTGCTCGACCTTGCACCCGACGAAGCGCCAGATGAATTCATCTTCCCCGCACTTCCCAATACCAGCCGGGCGCGCATTTTTGGCGGACAGGTTGTTGCACAATCCTTGATGGCCACAGCGCGTACTGTGGAGCCCGACAAGCAGATCCACTCGCTGCACGCCTATTTCCTGCGCGGCGGGCAGGAAACTGCGCCGTTGCATTTTCGCGTGCATCGCGATTTCGATGGCCGAAGTTTCTCCAACCGCCGTGTGGTGGTGCGTCAGGAAGGCAAGGTGATCTTCAATCTGACCGCGTCTTTCCAGACACCCGATCCGGGCCTTGCGCATCAGGTGCCGATGCCCGATCTGCTGCCGCCCGAAATGTGCTGGGACTTTACCGATTTCATCGCCGTGGGTACGAATATGGATGACCGGTTGCTGCACCAGATGGCTCGGCCGCGCCCCTTTGAGATGCGCAGCTTCCGACCCGCACCCAAGGAAAAAGCGACCCAGCATTACCAGTGGTTCCGTCTGCGTGGCTCGATCGGCGACGACCCGCTGTTAAATCGCGCCTTCCTGTCCTTTGCCTCGGACATGGGTTTGCTGTCGTCCTCAATGCTGCCCCACGGCCTCAACTGGACAACGCCGGGTCTGTTTTCGACCAGCCTTGACCATGCAATGTGGTTCCACAACGATGTGCGCGTCGATGACTGGTTCGTCTATGTGATGGACAGCGGTTGGACCGGAAATAGCCGCGGCATCAACCATGGCTATATCTACAACCGTGAAGGCACCCTGATTGCTTCCGTGGTGCAGGAAGGGCTGCTGCGGTACAAGCCCGCCGCCTGATGTGGATCGAGCATTCGAAAGTCTCGGTTTTCCGCTTTATTTTTGCGAGCAACTACGCTAACGGCCCGCCTTCGCTTGTCTTCAGGCAAGTGATTCCCGTGCGGGAGGATAGCTTTGACTATCTGGTTGACCGCTTAATTTGACCTGCTGGAGCCTTGGCGAAAGTGGGGAAAGAATGAAAGGAGGCCTCTCATGGCCAAGAAGATTGACGGCTATATCAGCCTGCAGGTGCCCGCGGGCGCCGCAACCCCCTCCCCGCCGATCGGCCCTGCGCTCGGTCAGCGTGGTGTGAACATCATGGAATTCTGCAAGGCGTTCAACGCCGCGACCAGTGAGCTTGAAAAGGGCACGCCGATCCCGACCAAGATCACCGTATTCTCGGACAAGAGCTTCACGTTCGCGACCAAATCGCCGCCGGCAACCTTCCTCATCAAGAAGGTCCTCGGCCTGAAGTCCGGTTCGAAGGAACCCGGCAAGGTGACCGCGGGCAAGATCACGCGCAAACAGCTTGAAGAAGTTGCAACGCTGAAGATGAAAGACCTGAACGCGAACGACATGGACGCTGCGGTCAAGATCATTGCAGGCTCGGCTACGGCCATGGGCCTCGAAGTGGTGGAGGGCTAAGATCATGGCAAAGCTGACCAAGAAGGCAAAGACCCTCGCCGCGCTCGACGCAGAAAAGCTCTATGGCGTTGATGAAGCGCTGAAGACCATCAAGGAACTGGCCACCGCCAAGTTTGACGAAACCATCGAAGTCGCGCTGAACCTCGGCGTTGACCCGCGCCACGCCGACCAGATGGTCCGTGGCATGGTTTCGCTGCCTGCCGGAACAGGCAAAGACATGAAGGTCGCCGTGTTCGCACGTGGCGACAAGGCCGACGCAGCAACCGCTGCTGGAGCCGACAAGGTCGGTGCCGAAGACCTGATGGAAGATATGCAGGCCGGCAACCTGAACTATGACCGCGTGATCGCGACGCCCGACATGATGGGCATCGTCGGCCGCCTCGGCAAGGTGCTGGGACCCAAGGGCCTGATGCCGAACCCGAAGCTGGGCACCGTGACCATGGACGTCGCCGAAGCCGTCAAGGCTGCGAAGTCGGGTCAGGTTGAGTTCCGCGTTGAAAAGCAGGGCATCATCCACAGCGGTATCGGCAAGAAGAGCTTCTCCGACGCCGATCTACGCAAAAATTTCGACGCGCTGGTTGATGCCGTCGTCAAGTCCAAGCCTTCGGGCGCCAAGGGCAAATATCTGCGCAAGATCGCGATCAGCTCGACCATGGGCCCCGGCCTGAAGGTTGACGTCGCGGACGTCGCTGGCGCCTAAACCACCGCCATAACGAAATTGCGAAGGGCCGGAGGGAAACCTCTGGCCCTTTTGCTTTGCACATTGCCTTGGCCGCGCATAGTTTGGCCGCATGCCCATCTCGCGCCGAGCTTTAATAACCATGATGGCTGCGGCACCGACCGCAACCCGGGCTGCAACCCCCCGGTTTTTAAGCCGGAAGATAAGCGAC
This sequence comes from Sphingorhabdus pulchriflava, assembly GCF_003367235.1. Taxonomy (GTDB): domain Bacteria; phylum Pseudomonadota; class Alphaproteobacteria; order Sphingomonadales; family Sphingomonadaceae; genus Sphingorhabdus_B; species Sphingorhabdus_B pulchriflava. Next base: position 234,109 of record NZ_QRGP01000002.1, on the reverse strand, counting down.
ATTCGCATTGTGCCGGGCATCGAAACCTTGCTGTCCAGCCGCCTCGGCCTGCTTGCGGGTAGACGCATCGGCCTGGTCACCAATCACACCGGGGTCGACCGTCAAGGCAGGCGTGATGTCAACCTATTGCGCGCAGCCAATATCGATGTGGGCGCTCTGTTTTCACCGGAGCACGGAATCGCTGGAATCGCTGCAGCGGGCGAAAAAGTCGGGCACGGGACTGACCTTACCACCGGGCTGCCGGTTTACAGCCTCTACGGCTCGACGCGTGAACCTACCGCAGAGATGCTGGCCGGTATCGATACGCTGGTCTTTGACATGCAGGATGTCGGAGCTCGCTTCTACACCTACCCGTCAACCCTGATGCTCATCCTGCGCGCCGCCGCGAAAGCGGCGATACCGGTAGTCGTGCTCGACCGGCCCAATCCGATGGGCGGCGAATTGGTGGAAGGGCCGCTTCTCGATCCGGCGCTCACGTCCTTTATCGGCATATTCGCTATGCCCGTTGTCCACGGAATGACGATGGGCGAATTAGCGAGAATGTTCGTTGCCGAACAAAAGCTGCCCGTCGACCTGACGGTCATACCGATGCGCGGCTGGTATCGGGGAATCGGGCAATTACATCCCGAACATATCCCCTGGATTGCCCCGTCTCCCAATATAAAATGGCGCTGGACGCCTTTGGTCTATCCGGGAACCGCTCTGTTCGAAGGGACAAATGTTTCGGAAGGGCGCGGCACAAAGCGGCCGTTCGAATATATCGGCGCCCCGTTCATTCATGGCGGTGAATTGTCAAAATATCTGAACGCGATGGGAATCGCCGGCACGAAATTCCACCCGAAGTCATTCACCCCGACCGAATCCAAATATGCCGGCAAATTGTGCGGCGGCGTGCAATTGCTGACGCCCGACCGCGCCAGCTTCCGCCCGTTCCGCACCGGCGTAGCCATGGTGAAGGCAGTTCATGATCTTTACCCGAAAAAGTTCAAATTTCTGGCTGGCACCCCCAGCCATTTCGATCGCCTCGCAGGGGTGAACTGGGTGCGTGAGGACATTATCGCAGGAAAGAGTATGGCGGAAATCGAAGCCAAATGGCACGCCGATGAGGCGGCCTTTCGCGAAACACGCAAGCCGTATCTGCTATACTAATCGCGGTGCAAACACGGTCAGCGCCGTATGACCTTAAGATCGGAAAAATAGGCGCGCGTGCCGTCGCCAATCCACAGTCCAAACCCGCCGTTACGGTTGGCGAATTTCAAGTCGTCTAACGACAATACTAACTGCCCATCTACAAAGGCCGACAAGCGGCTGCCGTCGATATCCAGCCGCAACCGGTGGCTGGTACCGGTTTTGACTGGAGCAGCGTTTTCATATTTTCCGGGGAAACGTTCGCGCGAAACCGGGAAATGGAAATCGGGATGCGCGATATACTGAATGGCCCGCACATTTCGCGGCGCAGGCGGAACAGGGTCATTGAGGGTTCCGTTGGTCATCCGCAGATAGACCGCCTCATAGCTGCCGTCCGACTCCGCGTGATGAAACATCAACCCGGCAAATCCACGTGCATCTGGTCCGCTTTTGCCATTCAGTTCGGCGGCAATGCTGACCTCGATTGTACCGTTATCCAGTACGTCGTTAAACAACATATAGGTCGGGCGGTTTCCGCCTGTTCCGGCAAGCTGCCGCGCCTGCTCTGCATCGGTCAGTTCCACCCGAAGGACCTGTCGACCCTCGCGAGCAACCAATTCCGTGTGAACATCATGCAGCGTATAAGCGGATGGGACGCCCGCCGTCGATATTTGCGAGCCCGTTTTCAGCGATGCGCAGGCGGGCAGCAGAAAGATTGCTGTGGCTGCAAAAAAATATCCAAATCTCATGACAGTCTGCCTCGTTCGTGGCTTTTGGGAAACAGCTTGAGGAGCATCAGCCGAAGCCGTGAATGGCTAAATTCAAAGCGGGTTATTATTTCTTTTTCTTCGGCGGCTTTGGCTGAAAGGTCGAAGGCCCCAGTGCCGACCCGGTTTTGACCATCGAGCAGGATTTCTTGCCCTTTTCCTTCTCGCAATTTTTGACAGCGGCTTTACCCGCACTTTCTTCGCTGCGGGCCGACCATCCGCCAAAAAGCGTGCCATCATCTGCCAGGGCGATCCCACCATAGCCGGTCTGAAAGGCATAGGCCCAGCAGCCGGGGGAGGCGCAGCTTGTGATTGCAGCTGCCCGCGCTTCGTTCCGGCGGGCATAAGCCCAGGAGTTCGCGCCAGCCCCGGTTAAGGCATCATAGGCGACCGCGCCAAAATACCAGTAATTCGCGTCGGAGGTGCTGCTGCCAGCCAGAACCGTGACACAATCGACCCCGCCCGACAGCGCGCATTGTTTCTCCGCATCGGCGCTGCTCTTCACGCTGATGCCGGTTACGCGGTCATCTTCGGAAATGGCAATCCACGCGAAATTCTCACCAAAACTCACCCAGGCGCAGGCATAACCGCACTGGCCTTTGACGTAATTTTCGGCTTCTCGGATGTCGTCATAATTCCATGCGGAAGTGTAGACGCGGGTCGACGGATTCAGCGCCAGCGCGCCATATTTCCAATAGCATTGTTCCTGATAAATGGGCTGGGGCGGGCCGTAGATGGGTTGGTTGTTATTGGGACCGCTGTAGCCGACAATCTGAGGTGGCGTTTCCCCGATCAGGACATTTTCGCAAATTTGCGAGGCGTGGGCAGCAGGTGAAATGGCCAGCCCGCACATCAGCAAAAGTGAACCCAGCACCCATCGCAGCAGCATTTGTGATTCCCAATTATGTCCAGCACTATCACTATCGGTGCGCATACATCGTTCATGCTAAGGATCTGCATTAGCAATCGTCAATGTAAACATTAGACTAGGTCGCTTTGCGCGTTGTGGGGACGCCCATCCAGTTTCGCACAAACCTGACACGCATCGCCCAATAAACCAGATAGGCGAGCGTCGCGAGCGAAGGTATCAGCAATATTGGGGACCCCTGCATGAAAGGAAACACATCGTCCTGCTGACCCAGAAACAGCGATGTTGCGGCCAAAAAATAGGCCGTAACCATGCGCCACAAATGCCGGGCGGTGCGCTGTCGCGGTTGCAGTTTGCCACGCCAGAACAGGTACAGGTCGAAAACCACAGAAAGCGCCGCCAGCCCCCCAAACACCCAAAAGCCGACATGCGACATGCTCTGAAAATTGCCGTCCGGTGCACGATAGGCTGCGATGCCGCCGTCGAGGAATAGCGCGGTGGCCAACAAGGCAAGCGGTAAAGAGGCTTTTTCAATCGGGCCAGCAGCCCCGTTCTTCGATCGCGCCGCGCTCCAGGAGGTCAGCACCAGATAGATGGTCCAGATGCCCGCTGTCATCGACAGCCGGTCGGGCTCCCAACTGGTGAGCAGCACCGCCGATGCCGCCATGCCGATCATTGTTCCAAAGTAAATCTGCCCCGCACGCTCATGCAAACCAGTCGCGCCCTTTCGGCTCGCCATTGCGACCAAACCAGAAACAAGCGCCGCCGCGCCCATTGCGATATGGGCTACAAGCAAAGGCGGGAACAATATATCAGTCGGCATCCGCGCTATGTAGTTTCTGCCTGCACCAAGCAAAGAAACCAAAATGTGCTAGAGCATTTGGCTATGCGGCTTTGCCCGATCCGGAACCGGTCGAACACACCAGAAACGCCAACCCCGCCCCGATGCACAGCTGCCAGGGGAAGGCGAGGCCCTTCATCGCTGGCGGTAGACCGAGGCTGTCGACAATGTAGTGCTGTTGCAGCAGGATCGCGACAAAGCCCACCGCGAGCGCCGCGATCACCGATCTAGTCGAGCCGCGCATGGTGAACAGCACCGTCGCATAGACGCCGAGCAGCCCAGAATAGGCAAAGGCCATCACGCCGAGCACGAATTCGAGCAAAGGCATGTCGGTATAGCGCTGCCAGTAAAAACAGAGGATCGACATCGCGAACAGCGCAAGCGCGAGCAGCAGCATCGCCCCGCGCCCGGCGTTGACATAATGGTGCTCGCTCACCTGCGCGCTATGCCGCTCCCTCCAAGGCCGGTAGAAGTCGCTCACCAGCACCGCCGACATCGAAATCAACCCCGAATTGATCGCCGCCGCCGCAATCACGCCGACGGTGATCAGCCCGCGCACCCCCGGCGGAATTTCGGAGAGGATGAAGGACATGAAAATGGTGATCTTCTCCCCCGAAAAGCCCTGCATCGCGCTGGCGTTCGCGCCCATCAGTTCGGGTCGTTCGTAGAAGATGTGGAGCAGCGAGCCGATGGCCATGAACAGCGCGACGACGGGGATCGTCATCCACATCGAAAGGTACAGCGCGCGGTTGCCCGTCTTGGCATCTTCGCAGGCAAGGAAGCGCTGGCTGGTATCCTGATCGAGCCCGGCATTGCCGATGTTGAGCAGCACCAGCCCGGTCAGGATCGCCCACACCGTAAAGGGCTTTGACCAGTCGAGCGACCAGTCGAACAGCCGCAATTTGTCAACACCCCCCGGCGCGTGGCGCAACCCTTCCCAGATCTCCGCCGCTGGTGCAGGGATACGGTTCCAGAGCAGCCAGAAGACAATCAGCGCGCCGCCGACATAGAGCACCACCTGCACCAGATCGCTCCAGATCACCGCATTGAGCCCGCCGAACAAAGTAAAGACAATACCGAACACCACCAGCACCGCAGAGGCGATCAAGATATGCTGCGGCTCGACATCGAGGAAGATGATCATCGAGACCGCAATTGCCGCGAGATAGAGCCGCGCCCCGCTCGCCAAGATCCGCCCGACCAGATACATCCCCGCCGCCGCGCGCCGCGCCGTCCGGTCAAAGCGCACCTCAAGCAGTTCGTAAACGGTGGTCACGCCGAGCGCATAGTATCGCGGGATCAGCAGCCGTGCGACAAACACCGCCGCGATGACCGCCGCGAAATTGCTGGTCAGATAACTCCAGTCCCCGCGAAAGCTATTGTCGGGCGCGCCGAGGAAGGTCGCGGCGGATTGCATCGTCGACAGCGCAGATATCGCCACCAGCCATGCAGGCGCATGGTGGCCCGCAAGGAAGTAATCCTCCGCCTTCGCCGGATTGCGCCGCGACGACCACCAGGCCGCGAGCGCGAGCAACGCGACATAGGCCCCGAGTACCGCCCAATCATATCCGGTATAAGCCAGCGGCATCCCGTCCCCCTTCCCCTCAACGGATCCGGCAACTTTTTGGATACCGTAGTGCTGAGCCTGTCGAAGCACGCCTTTCGGCCTAGCGCCAACCTGTGAGGCGCCCTTCGACAGGCTCAGGGCTACGGTGATGTTGCCACTAAATTAGGTTGGTGAAAGCCTATTGCGCCAGCAAAAGCAAGCGGTTGGAGGTCAGGACAGCGCCTTATACAGGCTGAACAGGCTGGTCGCGGTCAGCACGATACCCACCATCAACAGCAAGGTCTTGGGTGGCACGCGCTTCGCAATATAACCCCCCAAAGGCGCAGCCAGCAGCCCGCCGACCAGCAAGCCACCGGTCACCTGAGTAAACGCCTCAATCCCGATGGTGAACAGGAACATGGCAGAGACGGTGAAGGTCAGAAAAAATTCCGCGGTATTCACCGTGCCCACGGTCTTGCGCGGATCGGTGCCCTGAATGAGGAGGTTCGACGTGACCACCGGCCCCCAGCCGCCCCCGCCCGAAGCATCGAGGAAACCGCCGATCAGCCCCAGCGGCACCGTGACCTTCGCATCCTTTACTTTGGGCATTTGCGGGTAGGTGAGCGCCTTGTAGAGCAGGTAGAAACCCAGGCAGGTGAGGTAGAGCATCACCAGCGGCCGCGCGACATCGGCATGGATATTGGACAGCACATAGGCGCCCAGCGCTCCGCCAATCACCCCCGGTACCGCAATCCGCGCGAACAGTTTCCAGTCGACATTTTTGTGGAGAACATGGCTGATCCCCGAGGCACCTGTGGTGAACATCTCTACCAGATGCACACCCGCAGAGGCGCGCGCCGGGGCGACGCCCATCACGCTGACCAGCAAGGTCGAACAGATCACACCAAAGGCCATGCCCAGCGCGCCATCGACCAACTGCGCGGCAAAACCGATCGCAATGAAGGGCGCGATAGCCGAAAGATCGATGCTGTTTAGGAATTCAATCATCTGGCTCGCACCTTTTCGACTTCAGTTCCTTCTGCATATCCGGTCTCGTAAGATTCCACCATAGCTCACCCCCTCCAGAATTGTTTCGGCCAATTAAGCTGTGCTTTACCGCCGGGCATTGGAATCACCCCAGCAACTAGGCATCAGAAGCTCAGTTTCACCGTTGCGCCCACGGTTCGCGGATCACCCAACTGGCCAGCAACAAGCCCAACGTTACTCGGCGCAACCTGAAGCAATTCGAAATAGTTTACATCGAACACATTGCGGACCCATCCGTAGATTTCGAAATTGTCAGAACGGAAGCCAACGCGGTAATTGGACAGCGCATAGCCCTCGATATTGGTATAAATCGACGGCGACGGGTTGGATGAAAAGCCCGAACGGTAATTGCCGTCGAACCCGACATAGAGTTGGCCCTCGGTGGCGAACAAAGTCAGCGGTGTATTGACTTCGGCTCCGTACGAGATTGCCCATTTCGAAACGCCGGGAAGCCGCTGGCCGGAAATGTCGCAGTTGGCCGGGCTGAACCCACCTGCAGTCCCCGGGGGGCTTGGCGGATTGGCTGCCGTAGCGGTGGTGCCGCCTGCAAGTTCTGGCGGGCAAGGCGCGTCAACAAAGCGGACATATTTTGCATCGGTGTAAGCAGCATTGGCGTAGGCGCTGAAACGATCACTCGGCCGGATTTTGAGGTCTGCCTCAAGACCCTGCGAACGGACCTTGCCTGCATTGGCAAGATAGCCGCGCAAAACGCCCAACTGGCCGTTGGTCACCGTTGCCTGATAATTTTTGATGTCCGTGCGAAACGCCGCGAGGTTGAACGTGGCCTTGCGGTCCCAAAGCTGGGTTTTGAGTCCTACCTCAAAATGGTTGACGGATTCGGGCTTGATCACGCCCGCGGCTAGGATCGGATTGCCCGCAGCATCGGTGGGAAGGCCGTTCTGGTTGATACCCACCGTCTTGAAACTCTTCGCATAGGTTGCGTAAGCGAGCACGTCTTCGGCCAGCTTGTAGTTGACGTTGAGGTCGTAACTGAAATTCCAGTCCGATACCGACGGCGCGCTCAATTGAGGCTGATAAACCCCGCATTGTGCCGCCCTGATCGAGCCTGCAGGCGGCGCCGGGTTGAAGCAGGAAATTTCGACCCCCGCACCGTCGACTACCCGGCGCTGATAGAAGCCTTCTTTCTTATCATAGTTGATGCGAATGCCCGGCTGAATCGTCAAAGCATCGGTAATCTTCCAGCTCAACTGCCCGAACAGAGCGGCGCTCGTACTCTTCAGATATTGGGTATTCAACGCGGTCAAACCGTTCAGAACAGCGGGGTTGTTTGCAAGCGCGCCGGTCAGGTTCCAGCGACTGGCATTGATGCCTTGCTGTTCAACACCTTGCGTGTCGATACGCTGCTTGAAACCAAACACACCGACGACGAAGTCGATAGCGTCACCCGAATAGTTATAGCGGAATTCCTGACTATACTGGTTCTGTTGCGACGGGTTTTGCGACTTGGCAACGATCGACAGGCCGGTGAAGTCACGGTCATTTTCAGGCTTCCAGTCCCAAAAGCGCCATGCACTGATCGAGGTGAATGTGCCGGGACCAACATCCCATTTGACCTTGAACGACGCACCACCGATCTTGTTGCCCGCATTCAGGCTGGCATCAATATCCGTCAGGCGGTCGAAGGGATTGCGGCTGACGACGCTATATCCCTGCGCAGCGGCCAGCGCTTCATACTGCCGTGCAAGAGCGCGTTGCGTGCGCCCCACACGAACGAACACGGTGCCGCAGCATTCCGGGTTCTGCTTGCTATAGTCGCCAGACAGTGTGACACTCAGATCGTCGTTCGGCTGAAACAATAACGTGCCACGAAGGCCGAGATTGTCCTGTTCGTTGATATAGCGATCGCTGGTGACGTTGAATATTGTGCCGCGGCGGCTGGTGGTTGCAACCGCGATTCGTGCCGCGATCGTGTCTGACAAGGGACCCGAGATCGCTGCCTTGGCCTGCCTGAAATTCAAATTGCCAACGGTAACCTCGGCCCGGCCTTCGAAATCGAATGTCGGCTGGTTGGTTGTGATGTTGATCGCGCCGGCGGTCGTATTCTTGCCATAGAGGGTCCCTTGCGGCCCGCGCAGTACCTCAACCTGTTCGACGTCGAGGAAATCGAACGTCGCAGCGGCAACGCGTGCATTGTAAACATCGTCGACATAAATGCCGACGCCTTGTTCGAATCCGTCACTGGTCAGCCCGTATGGTACGCCGAGCCCACGAATGTTGACCGCCGTGTTGCGCGGATTGGAGGTATAGACCTGCAGGGTCGGGGCAAGCTGCTGAAGCTTGACGACGTTGAAGTTGCCAGTGGATTCGACGCTGTCTCCCCGGATTACCGAGATGGCGAGCGGCACTTCTTGAGCTGTTTCCTGACGACGGCGGGCGGTAACGATGATGACATCGCCCCGGCTGGTTTCTTCGCCATCTTGCGCAGCAGGGGCATTTCCATTGTCTGCGACATCACCGCCAGCTTCAGAATTGCCTGCATTTTCGGATGTCTCGGCAAAGGCCGTCTGGGCGTAAAGAGAGGCCCAGATTAGGGCAATGGCGGCCGTAGCCGTTTTGGTAGATCGGTGCATGTTCCAGTCCTGTCATGGAATGAGTTTGGAAAAGGAAATGCATCCGGTCGTCCGGTCTGCAAGTTAGGCCCAATGGGCCGGGAGAGTTCGGTTGTTAGGGTTCAGTTCGAAAAGCGCTGGCGTTCGGTGACGTCGACCTGGACGAGTTTGCCTTCGTGCACAGTCAACTGGATCGCACCGAATTTCAGCCTGCCCAGCGCGTCGAGCACCGACTGCAAAGCAGGCGGAATGTCACCCTTTCGGCTTTCCCTGTCATGATCTTCATTGGCATTGGCCATAGCTGTCCTCCTGATCTGAACAGCTACCGGCTATAGTCAACCGTTTCAGTTGACAATTCAATTTTTGCTTCGTGTCGACCAAAAGAAAGTTTTGTCGGTTGAATCGAAAGCGGGGCTCAGCCCTCGGCCATCACGCCCATATCGATCGGGTCGGCAAGGCTGATCCGGTCGAGCACCGCCGCAGTTTCATCGCGCACCTGAAGCATTAACGCGCGCATGCGGCATTCGCTTTCCTCCAGGCAGTTCTTGCATTTTTCATGCGCGAAACGGCTGGCACAGGGGACGAGCGCGAGCGAGCCGCGGCTGATCCGGATGATGTCGCCATAGCTGATGTCGACTGGTGCCAAGGCCAGTTCATATCCACCATCGCGTCCGCGCTGCGACACCACAATGCCCGCGCGGCTCATCTCGGACAATATCACCGTCAGGAACTTGGCCGGAATATTCTGCGCCTCGGCAATTTCGGTCAGCGGTACCAAGCCCTGCTGGTATTTGTCAGCCAAGTGCATCAGAGCGCGAATGGTGTAGCGGGTTTTTTGCGACAGCATTGTCAACTTATGGAGTAGAGAGCGCCAAGTCGCAAGGACATTGCCGTTGGTTTCCGGGACAAAATTGCCCTGCTGCACAGGCACAAAACCCCATCCGTTTGCTTATCCACAAGGACTATGTTATACAGGAGTCTGCTATCGTCGAACGCGACGGAAATTTGAGGTGCATTTCGGGCCGAAGTCCAACAGGGACAGGGTCTGGCACGCGCAACGTCTTTTCTCACACGACCCTGGCCTCCCCGCACGGCGCTGTTGCCGTTCGGGTAAACTGTTTCGTGAAAGGAACGACCCATGACCACAGGTACCGTAAAATTCTTCAACACCGAAAAAGGCTATGGCTTTATTGCACCCGATGGCGGTGGCGATGACAGCTTTGTCCATATCTCTGCCGTGATGGCAGCCGGTATGTCGACGCTGAACAAGGAACAGCGCGTCAATTATGACGTCGAATCTGGTCGCGACGGCAAGAAAGCCGCGATCAACCTTTCGGCGGCCGACTAAGTTTTGGCCAAAGAAGAGCTACTGACGCTCGAAGGTGTAATCGATGAAATCCTGCCTGATGGCCGCTTTGGCGTCATGCTGGAAAACGAACACCGGATAATCGCTTACACGGCGGGGAAGATGCGGAAATTCCGCATCCGCTCCGTCGTGGGCGACCGCGTCCATGTCGAAATGACGCCCTATGACCTTTCAAAAGGGCGCATCATATTCCGTGAGCGCACCCCCGGATCGGGCTTTGGTCCCGGACCGAAGCGGCGCTGAACCATAGAAGGGAGCCCGCATGGCTACCGTCGAATTTTATCGCCAGCGCGCCGCCCAGGCGCAACTGGATGCCGAAAAGGCCACGCTCACCAATGTTCGCGAACGCCATCTGGTCGCGCGCGACACCTGGAACGACATGGCTGAGAAGGCCGAAAGCGTGATTGCCACGCGTGCTGCGACCGAGGCGGAGAAACGCGCTCTGGCCGAAACGGCCTGACGCTGCTCTGCCCGCTACTTTGCGGGATAGAAGAATTAATGTATTGCTAGCCCCCGCCCGCTTCGTTAGTCGACACGGACCGGGGCAAAGCGACCTCCCGGTCAAGTTGTCACTCAGCTGACAGCTCAAGCGTTGCCATTTGGCTGCCATTCTGGCGGACAAAAGGAGCATGCTTGTGACGATCACCACAATTCCCGCCTCCCCTTCACCTACCGTTTCGCTCGGCGAACTGACTCGCCTGTTTGGCAAGATAGGACTTGTCAGCTTTGGGGGGCCTGCAGGTCAGATTGCGTTGATGCACGAGGAAGTCGTCGACCGGAGACAATGGGTTTCCGAAGACGAATATCTGCAGGCGCTGAATCTGTGTCATTTGCTGCCCGGGCCCGAGGCTCAACAACTGGCCGCTTGGGTCGGCTGGCGCTTGCACGGCACGCTGGGCGGGCTGATCGCAGGCTTGTTGTTTGTGATTCCTGGTGCATCGGTGATGCTTGGTCTGTCGGCGCTATATGTACTGTCGATGCAGGTTGGTTGGCTGCAAGGCCTGTTCTTTGGCATCAAGGCCGCAGTGCTTGCGATCGTAGTGCAGGCGCTGCTGCGAATTGCGGGCAAGGCGCTGACCACGCCTGCGAAGCGCGCGCTGGCCGTGATCGCCTTTATGGCGCTGTTCGCGCTCCATATCCCCTTCCCCTTACTTATATTGGCAGCAGCATTGGTCGGCGCGATCGTCGCGTGGAAAGCGCCTGCGCTGTTTGCGCTGAAGCCAACAGCTGCCCCTACAACCGCACCGACCGGCCATTGGCTAGCGCATATAGCCAAAACCGTTTTCGTCTGGGGCATCATCTGGGCTGCGCCCATGATTCTAATTCTGCTCACGCTGGGGCAGGAGCATGTCCTGTGGAAGGTCGGAGCCTTTTTTTCACAACTCGCCATCGTCACCTTCGGCGGCGCCTATGCCGTGCTCGCCTATATGGCGCAGGAGGCGGTGAGCGGCTTTGGCTGGCTGAGCGCGGGCGAAATGGCCGACGGGCTGGGCCTTGCCGAAACCACGCCCGGCCCATTGATCCTCGTCACCCAGTTTGTCGGCTTTCTTGCAGGCTTCCGGGCACCTGACCCCTTCGATGCATGGACAGCAGGCGTGTTGGCAGCGCTGCTTACCACATGGGTCACCTTCGCCCCCTGCTTTCTGTGGATCTTTGCGCTTGCCCCTTTGATCGAACGGATGCGGGGCGTCGCGTGGCTTCAAGGTACCCTCGCGGCAATTACCGCTGCCGTGGTCGGCGTAATTGCCAACCTGTCGATCTGGTTTGCGCTGCATGTGCTGTTCCGCAATGTGGGCCAGCTTGATTTTGGCATCGGCTCGGTCTGGTGGCCGGAATGGGCCACGCTCGATCTCAGAGCACTGGCCATCGGGCTTGGCGCAGCATTCATGCTATTCGGCCTCAAATGGGGAATTATCCACACGCTGGCGTTATGTGCACTGGCTGGGCTGGCGCTCAACTTTCTCTAGCGGATTTCAAGAAATAAAGCCGTAGCCATATACTGCATCGCGGCCGGGTTCGCCCAAATCTCGGGCTTCGCTTTCGAGCCGCTTTATGCATTTGAGACGCGTTGTCGGGTTCTTGCTGCCGGTACAGCGGGCCATCCACGCAGCGACGTGCGGGGTGGCAAAAGATGTGCCACTTTGCCGGCCGGTTTTACCACCTGGAGTCGCAGCTGCGATGTCGACGCCCAACGCCGCAACGCGAACATATTTGCCCTGATTGGCGTAGCGGTAAACGCGCAGGTTTTTGTCCACAGCGGTCACCGCTACGACATCGGGCAATGCTGCCGGATAGGCTGGCGGTGCGGTCGGGCCGCCATTTCCTGCCGCCGCCACAATTACATGGCCCATAGTGCTTGCCTTGCGAACCAGCGCGTCCAATATTTTGTTTCGCGGGCCGGCAAGGCTGATGTTTATCACCGGCACTTGCTGTTGAACCATCCAGTCAAGTGCGCGCACAATGGCGTCGGCTGATGTATAGGGTTTGCCGATACCACTCTGGAAAATATTCGCGGCATAAATTGTCGCCGCGCCTTCGCTGGCAAGCAGAGAGGCAATAGCCGTGCCATGCTCTGTCGGCACAGCTTTGTTATTGCCGCTAAAGTCGCGTGTCATCAGCGATAATTTGGACAAAGCTTTGTGCCCGGCAACGCCTGTATCGATCATGCCGATTTTCAAAGTTCCGGCCTTTGCCTTTATCGCTGAGCCACTTTTCGCCGACGGTCCGCCTTGCGGGGAGAATAGCAGGCCATAATAATGTGTCATATCATAGCTGCCTTGCGCATCGGTGCTGCGCATCAATTCCAGCGCTGTACTGGAATCCATGCCCTTTGGTGCAGCAAAGCGGATTACTTCACTGCCCAGACCGGGAAGTTTTGTCCGCTCGATAACCGTAAATCCCGCACCGACAGCTAGCCCGACCGATCTTTCGTCGACATCGATGCCGACGATTTCTCCATTACGGACCGGGAACCCCTTTCCGTCAAAATCGGGGCTTTCAGAGCTTGCAAGATCGCGCATCGTTTCGGAGGAGCCATGGCTGTCCTCCATTGCATCTTCTGCAGCCTTAGCCGCATCCTCGGCTGCATCGGCGGCGTCTTTGGCAGCATCTTCGGCAGCCTTTGCGGCATCGTCGGCTGCGTCCGCCGCGTCTTTGGCGGCCTGTTCCTCTGCGTCGGCGGCATCTTTGATCGCCTGCTCTTGAGCATCGGCCTGAGCCTTGGCCAAGTCTTCGGCAGCGCGGACTTCGGCGCGTTGACCATCTTCGGTGGTTTTGATTTCGTCTATCCGCGTGCGTTCAGCGGCGCGCGCGGCTTCTTCGCTGGCGCGCGCGCTGTCCCTAGTTGCGCGTTCCGCAGCCCGGATCGAGGCTTCCATCGCCTTGTCTGCACGGTCCTCGCGGTCGCCGGCGTGCAACTGGGCGGAACCCGATGTCAGCGCCACTGTTATGATCGCGGTCAATCCCGCTTTCGAAACGGTGGTACCGGTTTTATTTCGAGCCATAGGCGAAGTCTCGCGCTTTCGGCCCCATTTTGCAATATGCTGTATCATGCAGTGACAACGGTCAGCCTTGACAATTATTCCACTGAACCGGAGAAATAAAATCACGTCTATCCATGCAGATAGATTTTTGGGGTTTCGATTACGGAATAAAATCCGCCTCGATACGTTAGGGCTTCGAACAGGATGCACGCCGGCAACGCAGAGATGGAAAGCGTCAAGGCACGCATCGTGGCATTTCTGCCGCGCCTGCGCCGTTTCTGTATGGTGCTGTCGCGGAGCGAAGACAGGGGCGATGATTTGATGCAAGCAACAGTCGAAAGGGCGCTGACGCGAATCGACCAGTGGCAACCGGGCACGAGCCTGGAAAGCTGGATGTTCCGGATCGCGCAAAACATCCATATCGATGAAGCGAGGGCTTCGGCCCGTCGCGGCACTTCGATCGACATCGACGAAGCGGTTTCTATCGCCGGAGACGATGGGCGAGCCATCGTCGAGGGGCGTTCAGATCTTGAACGGGCAAAGATGGCAATGGCGACGCTGCCGGATGATCAACGAGCGTTGATGGCGCTGGTTGTGCTCGACGGACGTACTTACAAGGAAGCGGCGGAAATCCTCGATATCCCGATCGGAACGGTGATGAGCCGCATAGCGCGGGCGCGCCAGTCGATCGACCGTGCACTATATGGCGAAAGACAGGACAATGGCTGACCGGGCAGAAACAATCGCCGCTTATCTGGACGGGAACCTGACCGGCGAAGCGCGCGCGCGTTTTGAAGCGGAGATGCGGGATGATGCTGCGCTCGCCGCCGAGGTGCACCAGTGGCAGGCCAGTGACGCAATGGTGCGCGCTGCATTTCCGCTTTCAGAAGACGGGATAGACGCTGCCTTGCTCGAACGCCTGGGGCTCGGGACCGTTGAAGGTGAAGCAAAAGCACTTCCCGTCGCCGCGAATGACAATCGTTGGTCGTGGGGCCGCATCGGTCTTGTGGGTGGAGCGCTTGCGGCGTCGCTGGCAATAGCGATGGTGCTGTTTCAGCCCGAAGCCGGAGGATTTGCTGATGACCAGCAATTCCAGATCGCGATGGAGAAGCTGCCTTCAGGGCAGACAAGAGAATTGGCGAGTGGTGACACCGTCGGCCCCGTCCTCACCTTCCGCGCAGGCGATGGCCGCTTTTGCCGCGAATTTTCCGGTGAGAACACTGGCGGTGGAATTGCTTGCCGCTCGGGTGGCAAATGGACGATCGAGGCTCAGGCCAAATATGGTGCTGTTGTCGGAAATGGCAGTGAAATCGGTACGGCCGCTGGAAGCGAACCGGCAGCGCTGGATACCGCAATGGAACGTCTGAAGGCATCCGATCCGTTAAATGGCGACAAAGAAAAGATAGCTATTTCATTAGGTTGGATCCAATAAGCAGTTTTTCCGTTCGCAGATGGAATAATTGCTTCTCTTTCCCGTTGTGAAAAGACCGGCACCCCCTGCCGGGTCCATTCGGGAGAAACATAATGACTACTATCTGGAAACTGGGCGTCGCAACCGTCGCCATTTGTGCAGCAACCCTGAGTGCCGGAAGCGCGATGGCGCGTCGCGGTGCCGACGATCCGGCAGGCCATGTCCGTCAGTGCCGCGGTTGCGACGATGCACCGGGTGATGTTCGCCAAGGCCGTGGAGCCGACGATCCTGCCGATCATGACATCAGTGACGACAAGGGTGGCCTGCGCGAGCGCGGTCGCGGCGCCGATGATCCAGCCGATCACGATGCGAATGACGACCGTGGCGGACGTGGCAATGACGATCCGGCCGATCATGATGCAAATGACGACAATGGCGGCGATCGTGTGCGCACAGCTGATGACAGCGGCCAGGGACGTGGACGAGGTCGTGGACGCGGTGGTGACGACGCCCCGGGCGATGACCGCGGCGGCCATGGTGCCGACGATCCGGCATAACCGGACCGCTGGCGGCTCCGGGAAGGTCGCTCCTTCCCGGAGCCTATAGCTTTTTTGATTGACGCGTAGGCTGCAAGCGGAAAGTCTGGCCTACCAAGTTCCGGGGAAACAATATGAAAATCCAACCCAAAACACTGATGGCCTCTGGCATGTTGCTAGCATGCCTTGCCAGCCAACCGGCCTTTGCCGAGGACCAATCGTCGACGACCAGTTCAACCGATGACAAGGGAGTGCTGCGTTTTTCGACTGGCATCAACTATTCGAAGGGCGATTATGGTGAGTTAACCAGTACCAAGGTGATATCGGCACCGGTGAGCTTGAAATACAGCAAAGACAATTTCAGCATCCGTGTATCGGTGCCTTATGTGCGTATCGACGGCCCCGGGTCGCTGATCCAGACACCCGAGGGACGCGACGGCGGCGGCAGCGGCGGACGTACCGACAATAGCGGACCTGGAAGCGCCAATTCAGGATCAGGCTCAAGCGGTTCGGGTGATATCGAGGTCGATGATAGCGGCGGCGCCCCCATAAGCTCTAGGCGCAGCGGATTTGGTGATGTGGTTATCGCCTCAACCTATTCGTTCGATCTTGGAAATGATTTCTACATAGACGCGACCGGCAAGGTGAAACTGCCGACCGCTGCCAAATCAAAGCGCCTGGGAACGGGCAAAGTGGATGTCACGGCCGCCCTCGATTTTGTCAAAGAGGTGGGCTCCACCACGCTTTATGTTCATGGCCGGCGTAAATTTGCGGGTAATTCGACTGCCGTGCCGGTACGCGACACTTGGGGTGCTGGTGCCGGCGCCAGCGTTCGTGCAGGAAATGGCGTGACGGTGGGTGCGGACTATGACTGGCAACAGTCGGCCATCGTCGGCAACCAGGCCTCGAGCGAAGTCACCGGTTGGGCGAGCTTCCGGCTTGCCAAGGGCTTTAACATGTCGATTTTCGGGAGCACCGGCCTGAATAGCAATAGCACCGATTTTGCAGGCGGCCTGACGCTCAGCATCAGGCTCAACTGATCCACGGTTCGGGGACCGGCCCTTCGGGTCGCATCGAGGCTGATCCCCCGCGCGACCAGGCAGATTTACCTCCGCCTGGTCGCGCAGTTCAGCCTTGTACTTGACTCTGCGCGTGTTGCTGCTAATGGCCAGCGCCGACCGAGGGGCTTGCCCTTCGATCACCGTCCGAGACAGTTGGTGACCGGAATTTGCCGGTCTTAATTTCCAGCCTAGACGGGGATAGAGATTTCAGGCGTAATTGCGCGCCTTCGCTTATGCAATCTGCCCTGTGCGGTTGCCGGCATGAAACTTCCCCACGGACTTAAGCTAGCGGATCGCCCATCCGGGTGATTCCGTGATTTCGTGTTGGGCCTGTCTTCGGGCGGGTCCAGTGATTGGAGTAATGCATGAACCGTTCTGAAAAGACCGATACGGTTGCTGCGCTGAATGCAACCTTCAATGAAGCCGCGGTTGTCGTGGTCACCCGTAATCTGGGTCTGACCGTCGCACAATCGACCGACCTTCGCCTGAAGATGCGTGACGCCGGTGCCGGTTACAAGGTCGCCAAGAACCGCCTTGCCAAAATCGCGTTGAACGACACGCAGTATGAATCCCTCAGCGATCTGCTGACCGGACCGACTGCGCTTGCCACATCGGGTGATCCGGTTGCAGCCGCCAAGGTTGCTGTCGAATTTGCCAAAACCAACGACAAGCTTGAAATTGTCGGTGGTGCGATGGGCTCGACCGTCCTCGACGTCGAAGGTGTCATGGCGCTGGCTTCGTTGCCGTCGCTCGATGAACTGCGCGCCAAGCTGATCGGCCTTGTCCAGGCCCCGGCTACCAAGGTTGTACAGGTTATCTCTGCGCCTGCAGGACAGCTGGCTCGGGTTTTTGGTGCCTATGCGGCGAAAGAAGCCGCATAATTTGTTTTCACATCCCCTGCGCGGCGAGCGATCGCGCGGGTAGAATTGCATAGAAATTGGAGTGTTATTGAAATGGCTGATATTGAAAAGCTGGTAGAAGAACTGAGCAAGCTGACCGTCCTCGAAGCTGCTGACCTTGCCAAGGCTCTGGAAGAAAAGTGGGGCGTTTCCGCTGCTGCTGCCGTTGCTGTTGCAGCACCTGCTGGCGGCGCTGCTGCTCCTGCTGCTGAAGAGCAGACCGAATTCGACGTCATCCTGACCGGCGACGGCGGCAACAAGATCGCCGTCATCAAGGAAGTCCGCGCCATCACCGCGCTCGGCCTGACCGAAGCCAAGGCTCTTGTTGAGTCGGCTCCGAAGGCGATCAAGGAAGGCGTCAACAAGGCTGAAGCCGAAGACATCAAGGCGAAAATCCTTGCTGCTGGCGGCACTGTTGAACTGAAGTAATTCAGTTTTCCCCGACGGGGGAAATGGGGGGCGGTCTGCGCAAGCGGGCCGCCCTTTTTCTTTGCGCTTTCGAAATGTGCACGGCATTTAGCCGAGATGACCGACAACGCCGATCTCGCCGCCCTTATCCGTACCATTCCGGATTACCCCAAGCCCGGCATATTGTTCCGCGATGTATCGACACTGCTCCTCGACGGGCAGGGCTTTCGGCAGACGATTGACCGGATGGCTGCGCTGGTCGCGCCCGATACCCGACTGATTGCAGGCATCGAGGCACGTGGCTTTATCGTCGCGGCCGGGCTGAGCTATGCGCTGGGGCTCGGCAAGCTGATGCTGCGTAAACCCGGCAAGCTACCCGGCGAAAAGATCGGCGTCGACTATGCGCTCGAATATGGCACCGACCGGATCGAACTGCACACCGGACAGGTAAGGCCGGGACAGAAAGTGGTACTGGTCGACGACCTGATCGCTACCGGCGGCACCGCCTTGGCAGGTATTGACCTGATCCGGCAGGCGGGTGGCGTGGTTGAGCAGGCGCTGTTCATCGTCGACCTGCCCGAACTGGGTGGCGCGGAGAAATTGCGCGCGGTTGGCGTCGAACCGACAGCGCTGATCGGGTTTGACGGGCATTGAAGTCACTCCTCATCCTCGCCGCACTTCCAGAGGAAGCTGACGCCTTCCGCCCCGGGGAGGGTTGCATCGTCGAAGGCGAACCCATGCTCGTGCGCATCGTCGAAACAGGTGACATCCGGATCAAAATCGTCACCTGCGGACTTGGCAAGGTCAACGCAGCTTTGGCTGTCGGGCGCTACGCCAATGCCGACACTGCACTGATCGCGATGACAGGCACCTGCGGGCGGATCGGCGCAATACAAGGTGACTGCTTCTGGATCGCAAAGGCCATCCAGCACGACTATGGCGCACGGCAGGCGGATGGCTTTGTCCATTATCGCGCGGGTGACTGGCCGATGGGCAATGCGCGCGACCATGCCTTTGCCGCTATGCCCGATCCGGGCTTAGGCCTGCCCCACGCAGCCATCGCCAGCGGCGATGTTTTCCTCGAATGCCCAGCGACAGCAGAGGCGCTGGCCAAACATCTCCGCACGCACTTGGTCGACATGGAAGTCGCCGCAGTGGCACAGGCTGCTGAAGCCCTCGGCTTACCCTGGGTGGCCATCAAAGCCGTGACCGACGGCGCGGATGGCGAAAGCGCGGGCGATTTCAGCTTCAATTTGCGAAAAGCGGCACGAAAAGCAGCCGAGGCGATGGAACGGCTGGTCGCTTTCCCCATTCCGGCTCCTTGACGCTAACGCCACCAAACCCTATACAGCGAACATCCGTCCACTCTTTCGGGATCGGGGCAAAACCGCGCATTGCCTCCAACGAATTGAAAGATAGGGCTTTTCTGACGCGATAGGCTGCTGGCCACCACCGATTCGAACGGGGTGATGCCATGCGGCCTTTTCGTTGTCGGAAATTCTGCGCTCGCAATTTGATTATTCTCTAGACGAGGCTGAGCAACACTCATGGCTAAAGCAGCGGTTTCCGCATCACTAGGCGCATCCACCGCCCTTTCGCGCAAAAAGCGCATTCGCAAGATTTTCGGTGACATCCACGAAGTCATCGACATGCCAAACCTGATCGAGGTTCAGCGCGAAAGCTATGAGCAGTTCCTGCGCTCTGACCCGTCGGTTGGTTACATTTCCGGTCTCGAAAAGACGCTGCGCAGCGTTTTCCCGATCCGCGATTTTGCCGGAACCTGCGAACTCGATTTCGTCCATTACGAACTCGAAGAGCCCAAATATGACGTCGAGGAATGCCGCCAGCGCGGTATTACCTATTCGGCTCAGATGAAGGTCACGTTGCGCCTGATCGTCTTTGAAGTCGACCCCGACACCGAGGCCCGTTCCGTCCTCGATATCAAGGAGCAGGACGTTTACATGGGCGAAATGCCGCTCATGACCGGCAACGGCACCTTCTTCATCAACGGCACCGAGCGCGTTATAGTGTCGCAGATGCACCGCTCGCCGGGCGTGCTGTTTGACCATGATCGTGGCAAGACCCACTCGTCGGGCAAATATCTCTTTGCCGCACGCGTCATCCCCTATCGCGGTTCGTGGCTCGATTTCGAATTTGACGCCAAGGACATCGTCAACGTCCGTATCGACCGCAAGCGCAAGCTGCCGGTCACAACACTGCTTTATTCGCTGGGCCTGAATGCTGAGGAAATCCTCAACCACTTCTACGACCGCGTGGTCTTTGCCCGCGCCAAGGGTGGCTGGAAAATTCCGTTCAACGCTGAACAATGGCGCGCGTCCAAGCCGAGCTTCGATATTGTCGACGCCAAGTCGGGTGAGGTTATTTTCCCCGCCGGTCAAAAAATCACGCCGCGCGCCGCCAACAAGGCAGTCAAGGACGGCCTGTCCGAACTACTGATCCCGACCGAGGAAATCTTCGGCCGCTACTCAGCTTTCGATCTGGTCGACGACAAGACCGGCCGCATCTATGTTGAGGCTGGCGATGAAATCACTGCCGAAAATCTCGAAGCGCTCGACAAGGCCGGCATCGACAGCCTTGAGCTGCTCGATATCGACCATGTCATCACCGGCGCCTGGATGCGCAACACGTTGAAGGCTGACAAGGCCGAGAACCGCGACATGGGTCTCGACGCGATTTACCGCGTCATGCGCCCCGGCGAACCGCCGACCCGCGAAACCGCAGAGGCGTTGTTCGCTGGCCTGTTCTTCGATCCCGATCGTTACGACCTGTCGGCGGTTGGTCGCGTAAAGCTCAACATGCGCCTCGCACTCGAAGTCGAAGACACGTTGACCACGCTGCGCACCGAAGACATTCTCGCGGTGGTCAAGGAACTGGTCAATCTGAAGGACGGCAAGGGCGAAATCGACGATATCGACAATCTCGGCAACCGCCGTGTCCGTTCGGTCGGTGAATTGCTCGAAAACCAGTATCGCGTCGGCCTGCTCCGCATGGAGCGCGCGGTCAAGGAACGCATGAGCTCGGTAGACGTGTCAACGGTGATGCCGAACGACCTGATCAACGCCAAACCGGCGGTTGCAGCGGTACGTGAATTCTTCGGCTCCTCGCAGCTCTCGCAGTTCATGGACCAGACCAACCCGCTGTCGGAAGTCACCCACAAGCGCCGTGTTTCGGCACTTGGGCCGGGCGGTCTGACCCGCGAACGTGCAGGCTTTGAAGTCCGCGACGTCCACCCGACGCACTATGGCCGTATCTGCCCGATTGAAACGCCGGAAGGCCCGAACATCGGCCTGATCAACTCGCTGGCTTCGTTCAGCCGCGTCAACAAATATGGCTTCATCGAAACGCCCTATCGCAAGATCATCGATGGCAAGGTGACGACCGACGTCGTCTATCTGTCAGCGATGGAAGAGCAAAAGCACACCGTTGCGCAGGCGAACGCCGAATTGAACGCCGACGGCAGCTTTGCCGACGAACTGATTTCGGCTCGCCAGAATGGCGAATTCGTCATGGCACCGCGCGAGCAAGTGACGCTGATGGACGTCAGCCCCAAGCAGCTGGTTTCGGTTGCAGCATCGCTCATTCCCTTCCTGGAAAACGATGACGCCAACCGCGCACTGATGGGGTCGAACATGCAACGTCAGGCAGTTCCGCTGCTGCGTGCAGAGGCTCCGCTGGTCGGCACCGGCATGGAAGAAACCGTTGCGCGCGATTCAGGCGCCGCTATTGGTGCCCGCCGCACCGGTATCGTCGACCAGGTAGACGCGACACGTATCGTTGTCCGCGTGACCGGCGAGGTCGAACCCGGCCAGTCGGGCGTCGACATCTACACGCTGCAGAAGTTCCAGCGTTCGAACCAGAACACCTGCATCAACCAGAAACCGTTGGTGAAGGTGGGCGACGCGATCGAAGCAGGCGACATCATCGCCGACGGTCCGTCAACTGAACTGGGTGAACTGGCACTGGGCAAGAACAGCCTCGTCGCCTTCATGCCCTGGAATGGCTACAACTACGAAGACTCGATCCTGATTTCGGAACGCATCGTGAAGGATGACGTCTTCACCTCGATCCATATCGAGGAATTTGAAGTCATGGCCCGCGACACCAAGCTTGGGCCCGAAGACATCACCCGCGATATTCCTAATGTCGGCGAAGAAGCTTTGCGCAGCCTCGACGAAGCGGGCATTGTTTATATCGGTGCCGAAGTGCATCCGGGCGATATCCTCGTCGGCAAAATCACCCCCAAGGGTGAATCGCCGATGACGCCGGAAGAAAAGCTGTTGCGCGCAATCTTTGGTGAAAAGGCCAGCGACGTGCGCGACACCTCGCTTCGCCTGCCGCCAGGCGTTGCCGGTACTGTCGTTGAAGTGCGCGTGTTCAACCGCCACGGCATCGACAAGGACGAGCGCGCCATGGCCATCGAACGCGAGGAAATCGAACGCCTTGCGAAGGACCGCGAAGACGAACGCTCGATCCTCAACCGCGCCACTTATAATCGCCTGAAAGACATGCTGATCGGTCAGACCGTCGCAGCTGGCCCAAAAGGCATCAAAAAGGGCGACAAGATTTCAGAAGACAATCTGGCCGAAGTCGAGCGTCACGAATGGTGGAAAATCGCCGTCACCGATGACAAGGTTCAGGGCGACCTCGAAGCTGTGAAGACGCAGTATGACGATGCCGTCAAACTGATCGTCGAAAAGTTCGAAGACCGTCGTGAAAAGCTGGAGCGCGGGGACGAGCTGGCCCCCGGCGTGCTGAAGATGGTCAAGGTCTTCGTCGCGGTGAAGCGCAAGCTGCAGCCGGGTGACAAGATGGCGGGCCGTCACGGCAACAAGGGCGTTATCTCGCGGATCCTGCCGCAAGAAGACATGCCATTCCTTGCCGATGGTACGCCGGTCGACATCGTTCTCAACCCGCTGGGTGTGCCTTCGCGCATGAACGTCGGACAGATCTTTGAAACGCACCTTGGCTGGGCCGCACGCGGCCTTGGCAAGCAAATTGAAGCTTCGCTGGAAGAATGGCGTGCAGCCAACCCCAACCCCGAAGCCGGGTCCGCACCCTCTGCCATCCGCGAACGTCTCGCCGACATTTATGGCGAGAATTATGCGGCAGAGGTCAAGAACCGTTCGGACGCCGAAATCATCGATCTGGCCGAGCATCTGACCTTTGGCGTTCCAATGGGCACCCCGGTGTTCGACGGTGCGAAAGAGCAGGATGTGTCCGACATGCTGGCACGCGCTGGTCTCGACACCTCGGGCCAGAGCGACCTGTTTGACGGACGCACTGGTGACAAGTTCGACCGCAAGGTGACCGTGGGCTATATCTATATGCTCAAGCTCCACCACTTGGTCGATGACAAGATCCACGCCCGTTCGATCGGCCCCTACAGCCTCGTTACCCAGCAGCCGCTGGGCGGCAAGGCACAGTTCGGTGGCCAGCGCTTCGGGGAAATGGAGGTCTGGGCTCTGCAGGCCTATGGCGCAGCCTATACGCTGCAGGAAATGCTGACGGTGAAGTCGGACGACGTGGTTGGCCGCACCAAGGTTTACGAAGCGATCGTCAAGGGCGACGACACCTTCGAAGCCGGCATTCCGGAGAGCTTCAACGTTCTCGTCAAGGAAATGCGTTCGCTTGGCCTCAATGTTGATCTGAAGTCATTGAATGACAGCGAAGACGAACTGCCGGAGGCAGCGGAATAACGGAACCGGGCGGCGACAACGCCGCCCTACCCCGCCAGCCCGCTTTCAATTTTCGGAGCCTTAAAGCTCCACGAGGAAACAAAGATGAACGATCTTACCAAATTCAGCAATCCGCTCGCCAAGCCGGAAACCTTTGACCAGATCCAGATCGGGATCGCGTCGCCGGAGAAAATCCGCAGCTGGTCTTTTGGCGAAATCAAAAAGCCGGAAACGATCAACTATCGTACCTTCAAGCCCGAACGCGACGGCCTGTTCTGCGCGCGTATTTTCGGCCCCGTAAAGGACTATGAGTGCCTGTGCGGTAAGTATAAGCGCATGAAGTATAAGGGCGTCGTCTGCGAAAAGTGCGGCGTCGAAGTCACCGTAACCAAGGTACGCCGTGAGCGTATGGGCCATATCGAACTGGCTGCGCCGGTTGCGCATATCTGGTTCCTGAAATCGCTGCCGTCGCGCATCGGCCTGCTGCTCGACATGCAGCTGAAGCAGCTCGAGCGCGTGCTCTATTTCGAGCATTATATCGTCACCGAACCCGGCCTGACCGCGCTTGAGAAGTTCCAACTTCTGACCGAGGACGAACTGCTCGCTGCCCAGGACGAATATGGCGAAGACGCCTTCACCGCCGGCATTGGCGCCGAAGCGGTCAAGCAGATGCTGATGGATCTCGACCTTGAACAGGAACGGGTCGATCTGATGGAAGAGCTGGCGACAACCAAGTCGGAGCTGAAGCCCAAGAAGATCATCAAGCGTCTGAAGGTTGTCGAAAGCTTCATCGATTCGGGCAACAAACCCGAATGGATGATCCTCGACGTCATCCCTGTCATTCCGCCCGAACTGCGCCCGCTGGTGCCTTTGGATGGCGGCCGCTTCGCGACCTCGGATCTGAACGATCTCTATCGCCGCGTGATCAACCGTAACAACCGCCTGAAGCGCCTTATCGAGTTGCGTGCGCCGGACATTATCGTCCGCAATGAAAAGCGCATGCTGCAGGAAGCTGTCGACGCATTGTTCGACAATGGTCGCCGCGGCCGCACCATTACCGGCGCCAACAAGCGCCCGCTGAAGTCGCTGTCCGACATGCTCAAGGGCAAACAGGGCCGCTTCCGTCAGAACCTGCTCGGCAAGCGCGTCGACTATTCGGGCCGCTCGGTCATCGTGACCGGTCCGGAACTCAAGCTGCACCAGTGCGGCCTGCCGAAAAAGATGGCGCTCGAACTGTTCAAACCGTTCATCTACTCGCGCCTTGATGCCAAGGGTCTTTCGATGACCCTGAAGCAGGCCAAGAAGTGGGTTGAAAAGGAGCGCAAGGAAGTCTGGGATATCCTCGATGAAGTGATCCGCGAGCATCCGGTTCTGCTGAACCGCGCTCCGACGCTGCACCGTTTGGGTATCCAGGCGTTCGAACCCGTTCTGATCGAAGGCAAGGCAATCCAGCTCCACCCGCTCGTTTGCTCGGCCTTCAACGCCGACTTTGACGGTGACCAGATGGCCGTCCACGTGCCGCTTTCGCTGGAAGCCCAGCTCGAAGCGCGCGTACTGATGATGTCGACCAACAACATCCTCAGCCCCGCCAACGGTAAGCCGATCATCGTTCCTTCGCAGGATATGGTTCTTGGCCTCTATTACCTGTCGATGGATCGCGAAGGCGAGCCCGGCGAAGGCATGATCCTGTCGGACATGGCTGAAGTTCACCAGGCCCTCGAAGTGGGTGCGGTGACCCTGCACTCGAAGATTACGAGCCGCGTTCCGCAGACCGGTGAAGATGGTCAGGAGCGCATGGTGCGTTACGAAACCACACCGGGCCGTATGCTGCTGGGCGAATGCCTGCCCAAGTCACACACCGTGCCGTTTGAAACCGTCAACCGCCTTCTTACCAAGAAGGAAATCGGCGACGTTATCGACCAAGTCTATCGTCACACCGGCCAGAAGGACACCGTCCTGTTCGCCGACGCGATCATGGCGCTCGGTTTCCGCCACGCGTTCAAGGCGGGTATCAGCTTTGGTAAGGACGACATGATCATCCCGCACGAAAAGGATGGTCTGGTTGCCGAAACCAAGGGCATCGTTGCTGACTTTGAGCAACAATATCAGGACGGCCTGATCACCCAGCAGGAAAAGTACAACAAGGTGATCGACGCCTGGTCGGGTTGTGGCGACCGCGTTGCGAATGCGATGATGGAAAAGCTGAAAGCCACGCCCAAGGATGAGAATGGCCGCGAAGCACAGATCAACTCGATCTATATGATGGCCCACTCGGGCGCACGTGGTTCGCCAGCGCAGATGAAGCAGCTGGGTGGGATGCGCGGCCTGATGGCCAAGCCGTCGGGTGAGATCATCGAAACCCCGATCATCTCGAACTTCAAGGAAGGTCTGACCGTTCTTGAATATTTCAACTCGACCCACGGCGCTCGTAAGGGCCTCGCCGATACCGCGCTCAAGACGGCAAACTCGGGTTACCTGACCCGCCGTCTGGTCGACGTGTCTCAGGATTGCACCATCGTCGAAATCGACTGCGGTACCGAACGTGCGCTCGAAATGCGCTCGATCGTCCAGGGTGGTTCGACCATCGCCTCGCTTGGCGAGCGCGTACTTGGCCGTACCACTGCCGAAGACGTTGTCGGTGCAGACGGCAAGGTTGCCATCCCGGCGGGCAGCCTGCTCGACGAAGCGGCCATCACCGTGATCGAGGAAATCGGCTTGCAGGCTCTGAAGATCCGCAGCCCGCTGGTCTGCGAATCAAAGGTCGGCGTTTGCGGCACTTGCTATGGTCGCGATCTGGCCCGCGGTACTCCGGTTAATATCGGTGAAGCTGTTGGCGTTATTGCGGCACAGTCGATCGGTGAACCTGGCACCCAGCTGACCATGCGTACCTTCCACATCGGTGGTGCGGCACAGCTGAACGAAACGTCTAACCTCGACGCTTCGGCTGATGGCGTTGTCCATTATCGCGATCTGCCGACACTGGTCGACAAGCGCGGCCGTCGCCTCGCCATGGCCCGCAGCGGCGAACTGGTGATCAACGACAAGGAAGGTCGCGAACTCGAAACACACCGCCTGCCCTTTGGTGCGACTTTGCAGTTCGCTGAAGGTGATACGGTGAAGGTCGGCGATCGTCTGGCTGAATGGGATCCGTTCACCATGCCGGTCATCACCGAAAAGCAGGGCGTTGTGAAGTTCCAGGATCTGCTCGATGGTAAAACACTTATCGAACAAACCGACGAAGCAACCGGTATCGCTCAGCGCGTCGTTATCGAATATCGTGGGGCGACACGCGCGAAGAAGGAAGATCTTCGTCCGCGCCTCACGCTGCTCGATGATGATAGTGGCGAGGCTGCACGTTATCTGCTCGCAGTCGGCACGATGCTTTCGGTCGAAGACGGCCAGACGGTTGAGGCCGGTGACGTCCTTGCCCGTGTGACCCGTGAATCGGCAAAGACCCGTGACATCACCGGCGGTCTGCCGCGCGTTGCCGAACTTTTCGAAGCGCGCATTCCGAAGGACAATGCTATCATTGCCAAGATTTCGGGTCGCATCGAATTCGTCCGTGATTACAAGGCGAAGCGCAAAATCGCGATTGTGCCCGAGGAAGGGGATCGGATCGAATATCTGATCCCGAAATCCAAGGTGCTCGATGTGCAGGAAGGCGATTTCGTCCGCAAGGGTGACAATCTGATTGCCGGTTCGCCGAACCCGCACGACATCCTCGAAGTCTTGGGCGTCGAAGCGCTGGCTGAATATCTGGTTGCAGAAATCCAGGAAGTCTATCGATTGCAGGGCGTGAAGATCAACGACAAGCACATCGAAGTGATCGTTCGCCAGATGTTGCAGAAGGTTGAAATCACCAATGGTGGCGACACCACATTGCTTCCGGGCGAACAGGTCGACCGCGAAGAAATGGATGCGATCAACGCCAAGCTGCAGCCGGGCCAAGCCTTCGCTGAAGGCACCCCTGTCCTGCTTGGTATAACCAAGGCGTCGCTGCAAACCCGCAGCTTCATCTCGGCAGCATCGTTCCAGGAAACCACCCGCGTGCTCACGCAGGCGGCGGTTGAGGGCAAGAAAGACGTCCTCACCGGCCTGAAGGAAAATGTCATCGTCGGCCGTTTGATCCCCGCAGGTACCGGTTCAGCCATGAACCGCATCCGCGTGGCTGCCTCCAGCCGCGACGCTGCGCTTCGCGCCAGCTATCGCAAGCTTCAGGAAAGCCTGATCGCACCCGAAACCGCTGCTGAAGAGCATGCTGCCGAACTGGCACAGGGCCCGGAAGCTGCGCTCGGCGACGATCCGATCGGCATGATGGAACATACGCCCGAAACCGTTGAGGATTTTGAGGGCGACACCGAGGCATAAGTTCCTCAATGCCAACACACAAAAGCCCGCCGGAAACGATTTCGGCGGGCTTTTTGTTTGGAAGGCTATGCAACAATTGACCTGCGACATTCCGTCAATAGCTATCGTCCGGATTGTACCGATTGAGCGGCATGTTCTTCGCGAAACACCACCAATCCATCAAGGCGTTGCCACCACGCGGCATTTTGAAAGCCATTCCCAAACGCCGCTGACGGGGCCTCACCAATTTTGCGTAATTGGCGCTTATCAAGATATTGGCTGTCGGCTGAACTGTTTTGCAGCGCGCGCATCTCGATCGAGTTTGCCGGAGCCTTTGGTAAAGGACGGCTTTCGCGACCCGATTTTCGGGTTCCGGAAAGCGCGGAGAAGCCCAGCGCGAATGCGCGCTTCCCATAGTCGCGCTTTATGTAGTGGCCCAGATTCGCAACCCCCGAAAAGTTGGCGGCTTCGTCGGCACCATCGGCGATATGCGCCGTAGCCGACCAGATCATGATCTTTGAACTGGGCTTCAAACGTTGCTTGAGCCATTGGAAGTTGGCGTACATCTGTCGATCGCGCGTCGCGATATGGGCGGAGCGATGTGCGGAAAAATCCGATGTCAACGCGACCTCAAAATTGGCAAGCAACATCTGCTTTTCAGCATTTTCAACGCTATCGCCAGAATCAAGCGGCGCCCGCAAGGCTGCGACGCACTCCCTGGTTATAGAACTACGATCAGCCGAAAAGCCTTTGAATATGTGATCCCGCACAAGACGTCTGCAACCATCGGCGACGTCGGGTGGGAGGTTGACGGTCAACTCGGCAACAACGCCGAAGTTGGCGTAATCCTGTCCTAAGCCGCCGATCTGATGATCAACACCCCCCACAAACAGTTTGTGCCGGTTTACCATCTCGGCCATGAAGGGGAGAAGAGGTTGAAATTCCCGATCGAATTTCCAGAGTCCTCCTATGGCGTTGGCGATCTGTTCGCGGGTTACCGGGATGCCGCTTCGCTGTGCCCGGACTATCGGGATGAACTCGGCAAAACTGGCTTCGAAAAACAGCGCGTCATAACCGCATTGCCCCACGAGCCGTTCTATCAATTGAATTTTGAAAGCTTCGGTCTGGCCATCACCATGCGCCGCCTCACCCAACATGGCGATTTCGTTGTCGCACATGTCTCGCACTGCACGCTCAAGCACCTGATCATCTTTTGTCGCGAGCATCGCTTTGTCTTGGGGTTTTCCCACAGCAGCAGAGCCGCAGAAAACCAGCGCCAGCGGGATCAGAGCCGGGACGACAATTCTATGGAGCATGAATTTTGGAGCGCATGTTCAAATCGTGTGGCGCGTCATTTGTGTGGACGCATCAGTCGATGCGGTCTTTCTCAGCAGCAATTTCGGCCTCCAGCGCCTCATAGTGAATGCAGGCTTCGCGGTCGCCATCGGCGCAATCCTCTCGCGCTTTATCGCGTTTGCGGGCCAGCTTGCCGAGCCGCTCCTCCTGCTTGCGCAATTCACGCCCGCGCTTCTCATCGGCTTCGGACTGGCTGGTGGTCATTACATCGGCGGTTTTGGAGACTACCTTGATAGGTGCCGTCACTACCTCCCCCACGACGGATGCGACGCAACCGGGGAGCAGAAAGGCCATAGGAAGAATAAAATAGGGGCGCATGCGAAACCTCCGGGCTTTAGAGCAAATAGCGCACTCATACTGTCCTGTCTCTGAACAATAGACGCTTTGACATTTGAATTTGGACAAAGCGTGTTATCCTCACCCCGCCGCACGACAAGCGGTGTTGGAGGAAGAAATAGATGAGCAATATTCAACGGGGGATCGCCGAATTTATTGGCACATTCTGGTTAGTATTGGGCGGGTGCGGTAGCGCGGTAATCTCGGCTGCCTTTCCCGAGGTCGGAATTGGCCTTTTGGGCGTTTCGCTGGCCTTTGGGCTAACGGTTGTCACCATGGCCTTTGCCATTGGCCATATTTCGGGTTGTCACCTGAACCCGGCGGTCACCTTCGGGCTTTGGGCGGGCGGACGTTTCGACGGCAAAGACATCCCGCTTTATGTGATTGCGCAAACATTGGGCGCGATTGCTGCGGCCTTTACGCTGTTTGTCATCGCGACGGGCAAGGCAGACTACTCACTTGCAGCCAACGGCCTTGCGGCCAATGGCGTGGGTGAAGGCTCGCCCGGCGGCTATGCGATGATGACAGGCTTTTTGGTCGAGCTGCTGCTGACCTTTTTCTTTCTGTTCGTGATTATGGGCGCGACCGATGCCAAGGCTCCTGCGGGTTTTGCCCCGCTCGCCATCGGCCTGATGCTGGCGCTGATCCACCTGATTTCAATCCCGGTGACCAACACCTCGGTGAATCCGGCGCGCAGCACCGGCCCGGCGCTGGTCGTGGGCGGGTTGGCTTTGCAACAGCTCTGGCTGTTCTGGGTCGCGCCAATCCTTGGCGGGCTGCTTGGCGGTTTCGTCTATAAGGAACTGAACAAGACTGCGGCTTGAACGATACTATCCGACGAGGCGCTGTGCCATCGCGCGCACCTCGTCGGCCATGTCGGGCCGGGAAAGCGCCACAGCCAGATTGGCCTCGATATAGCCTGTCTTCGACCCGCAATCGTATCGAGCACCATCGAAGGTCACGGCGTGGAAAGGCTGGTTGCCGATCATCTGCGCCATCGCGTCGGTCAGCTGGATTTCACCGCCCGCGCCCTTACCCTGATGTTCAAGCACTCGCATCACTTCTGGCTGCAGGATATAGCGGCCTGAAATGATAAGGTTCGACGGTGCCGCCTCGATTTTCGGCTTTTCGACGAGGCCTTTGACCTCGGTCAGCTTGCCTTGGGCCAGGCCGGGATCAATAACACCATAGCTCGACACCTGTTCGTGGGGCACTTCAAGCACGCTGAGCAGATTACCGCCCACACGATTATATTCCGCCACCATCTGCGCCATGCAGCCAGGCGAGCCGTGCATGAACTCATCTGGCAGAAAAATCGCAAAGGGTTCGTCGCCCACTATGTCGCGGGCGCACCAAATGGCATGGCCCAGCCCCATCGGCTCCTGCTGGCGCACATAGGCGCAGTTGCCGGGCCCCAAGCGGGTCGGCTCCAGTACGGAAATATCCTTGCCGCGATCGGTCATCGTCCGTTCAAGCTCATAGGCGATGTCGAAATGGTCTTCGATCGCGCTCTTGCCGCGACCGGTGACGAAGATCATCTGCTCGATCCCGGCTTCCCGCGCTTCATCGACCGCATATTGGATCAGTGGGCGATCGACCACCGGCAGCATCTCTTTCGGGATCGCTTTGGTCGCTGGAAGGAAGCGGGTGCCGAGCCCTGCAACAGGGAAAACAGCCTTGCGAATGGGTTTGTGCGTCATGGCCTAAACCATAACAAAACATGGTTAAATGTCTATGACACCAGCTTTTCTGCAAAACCCTTTTTCAACTTCGCGAGCTTGGGCGGGATTACGGCAAGGCAATAGGGATTACGCTGCCCTTCGCCGTCCCAATAATCCTGGTGATAATCCTCTGCCGGATACCATGTCGCAGGCCCTTCGATGGTTGTGACTATGGGCGTTGGCCAATCGGCTTGGGCGCGAACGATAGCTGCCTCGGCCTCGGCGCGTTGCTCGTCATCCAACGGGAAAATTGCCGAGCGGTACTGCGTTCCAATGTCGTTACCCTGCCTATTAAGCTGGGTCGGATCGTGCGTCGCAAAGTGGATATCGAGCAGGTCGGAATAGCCGATTACATCGGCGTCAAAGCCGATGCGGATCGCCTCGGCATGGCCGGTCGTACCACTGCATACCGTCTTGTAATCCGGATCTTCAACGCTTCCGCCGATATAGCCGCTTTCCACCGACTGGACGCCGTCCAGTTGTTTGAACACCGCCTCGGTGCACCAGAAACATCCGCCTGCAAAAATTGCCTCAGCCACTATTCGCTTCCTTTGCCAAACGTGCGGCCTCCTTCTTTTCCTCACGGCCGCGTACCACGAGCAGATACATGGCGGGCGTCACGATACGCGACAAGAGGGTGGAGGAAATAAGTCCGCCGATCAGCACGATCGCAAGTGGGCCATAAAGATTGCCGCCGAACATGGCGAGCGGCAGCAGGCCACCGATTGCGGTAACCGAAGTTAAGAGCACTGGCAGGAAGCGCACTTCACCAGCTTGCTCGATGGCGTCGCGCAGTCCCAGCCCACGCTCGCGCAACTGCGAGGTGAAATCGACGAGCAGGATCGAATTTTTGATCTCGATTCCGATCAAGGCAACGAAACCGATGACGGCGAGGAAGGACAGGTTGTTCCCCGTCACCAGCAGGGCGATCAGACCGCCAAAGGTGCCGAGCGGGATTACCCCCGCGACCACCAGTGCTTCGCGAAACTCGCCAAACTCTGCAACCAATATGCCGAAGATGATGAACAATGCGATGAGGATGACTGGCCCGAAACCGGAAAAAGTATCGTTGATCTTCTCTGCCTCACCACCGACACGAATGGAATATCCGAGCGGAAGCTTGATCTTGTCCAATTCCGCCTTAGCAGCTTGGGTGATTTTCGAAGGCAGCGCACCATCCTGGGTCTGTGCGGTTATTTCTACCGTTCTTTCCAGATTGCGGCGCGTGATCAACGGCGCCACCGCGACCAGCTTCGGATCGGTAATGTCACCCAAGGCGACAGGGGCACCCGCCCGCGTGGCCACATAAATCTGATCCAGTGCCGAAACCGGCTGCGTATTATTCAATGGCAGGCGGACGGTGACGGGATAGCTATCCCCTTCATTGTCACGGAAGCTGCCGGCCCGTTCGCCCGAGAGCGCCAGTCGAATGATGCGCCTTGGCGAACCTGCAGGAATGTCGAGCAAAGCGGCCTTACCCTCGTCAATCTGCATATCAAGATCGAGCCGATCGGTGGCCACAGGATTTACAACATCGCGCGTTCCCGGCACCTTGTGCAGGCTTTCCTGAACCTTTCCGGCCAATTGCTTCAGCACCGCCAAATCAGGACCAACCACGCGAAATTCGACGGGTGCGTTTATAGGTGCACCGTTCTGGAACAGTACTAATCGCACCCGGGCACCGCTGATCTGGTCAAGCTGTTTCCGGATCCGCTCGACCATCGCCATGCTTTCCTGCCCGCGCCATTTGTCCATCACGGCGAGCACTTCTCCAATGGTACTGGTCTCTGCAGTTTCAAAGCTGTTGTAAAAAACCGACGGGTTTTTGCGGCCCACATTTTCGGCGCGAACCTGTATCGAAGGCTCCTTCGCAAGGATTTCCGATACCTTGCGCACAATCCGGCCGGTTTCATCAAGGCTTGAACCTTGCTCTGCCTGCACCGTCACACGGAAATAGGATGAATCGGCGTTGGGAAACAGGCTGAATCCCAGAACGGGTACCAACGCAAATGCTCCCAGCGTAACAGCCAGCGCGCCCCATACGGTTCGCCTCGGATTTTCGAGCCCCTTGTGCAGCACAGGCCGGTAGAAACGGTCAATCTTCTCCATCAGCCAGCGCAGCAACGCATTGCCATGTTCATCACCGTCGCGTTTGAGCAGCCGGCTCGCGAGGAAGGGAATGATTGTGAGCGAGATGACCAGCGACGCCGTTACGGTGAAGATGATCGTACCGATGAAGCTCATCGTGAACTTTCCCGCTCCTTCGGGCAGGAAGAGCATCGGAACGAAAGCAAATACTAGAACGCCGGTGGAGCCCAGCACTGCAAGGCTGATCTCCCTAGTCCCGTCTATAGCGGCCTGCACCCGCTCCTTGCCCATCCGCAAATGGCGCGAGACATTTTCAATCACCACGATCGAATCGTCGACCAGCAGGCCAAGCGACAGGATGAAACCGGCCACCACCAACTGGCTGAGGTTAAAGCCCATGGCATAAACCGCAACCAGTCCCGAGGCGAGCGAGAGCGGGATCGAAACCATGACAATCACCGCAGCCCGCCAGCCCAAGGGCAGCAGCGTGATCAACACCAGCGCAAGCGCGAGCGAGAAATCGCGCGCCAGTTCGGCCAGCCTTTTTGCAATGTCGCGGCTCTGGTCGAATTGCAGCACCACATCAATGTCGGGCGGGAGCACTTTCTTCTGGTTCTCCAGCTCCTCCATTAGCGCGTTGCGCAACTTGGTGGCGTCGGTACCTGCCTTTTGGTTGGCGGTGATCCAGATTGCCCTTTTTCCATTGTGATAGACCCGCGATCGCGTTTCTTCCGCACCCCAGAAGACATCGGCGACATCGCCGACACGCAGGATCGTGCCTTCATTGGATCGAAGTGGCAGGTTGCGAATGGTGTCGAGCGACTTGAACGCCCCACCCGCCTCGACGTTGAAACGCTTGGTGCCGCTGACCACAGCGCCGCTCGAAACATCGGCACCGCCCAGTTTCAGCGCATCTGCAACACTACTGGCGGGCAGGCGCAGTTCTGCAAGCCGTTCGGGTTTGATCGCAACGGTGACCTCCGGCTGCGACAATCCGTGCACTTCGGATTCACGCACCGCCGTATAGCGCGAAAAGGCCTCCGATATGTCGCGACCATATTTTTCCATTCGCCGCCAGCTTGCCGTCTCGCTGACCAGCGCGATCTGCAGCACCGAAGCATTGGTGGTGCGCATCTTTTTGAAATCGAGGCGGGCCAGATCGGCGGGCAGCCTGCTGCGGATTGCAGTCACTTCACGGACGGTATCGTTGAAATAGCGATCCGGATCACCCGACCAGTCAAATTCGGCACGGATGACGGCGCTGCTGTCATTGCTGGTCGAAACGATCTCTTTGACGTCTTCCAGCCCCTGCATCAGCTCCTCAATGGGCTTGGCGACCGTTTGCTCCATCTCCTCGGCATCGGCACCGGGCTGGACTGCGGTGATGACGACAACGGGCAGCGGGAAGTGCGGATCAACAGCGCGCGGGATAGAGGTAAAGGCCGAATAGCCGAGCGCGATCAGCAGGCTGAACAGGACCAGCGTCAATTGCCAGCGACGAATGGCAAATTCTGTCACGTTCATCCGCGCGCAGCCCGACCCGCTATGTGCCGCATATCAACCGGGAGCCCGCGTCATGCGCACTTTGGCGCCGGTGCGCAATTTCTCTGCCCCGGATGTCACCAGCAAGTCGCCCTGCGTCAGCCCGCCGGTGATGATAACGAAACCGTCGGTCACCCGTTCGATGGCGACATTGCGGGTTTCGACCCGTTCGGTCTTGGCATCGACAATGTACACCAGCCCTTCATTGGCACGCATGCCAAAGATCGCACTCGCCGGAATTTGCAGCGCACCATCATCAGCAGCGGGTAATTTGATGTTCGCGGTCCCGATTTGTCCCGATTTTAGCTGCGCCGAAGATGGCAGGCTGAATTGAACGGTAAACGCACCCGTCGCCTGATTGGCGCGTCCATCAATCTCGCTGATCGTCGCGCTTATGGGCGCAGACCCCAAAGCGGGGAGGCTAATTTCTGCAGCCATGCCGATACGCAGTTTCGATGCGCTGCGATCAATGACAGGCGCGCGGAAAACGAAACCGTCATCGCCTTCGCCCAGGATCAGCGCGGGTGTCCCGGCTGCAACAACCTGTCCCGGCTGGACGTTGCGCATCAGCACGACACCATTGGACGGGGCAAAAAGCTGGGCCGTACCGCGCGCGAACCCGGCCTGGGCAACGCGGGCCCCGGCAGCTTTGGCTGCGGCTTCGGCTGCTTCAAAGCGTGATTTGGTGACCCAGCCTTCAGCATATAGTTGCTTGATGCGTTCGAACTCGGCCTGCGCCCGGCCGCGTTCGGCCTCGGCAACATTAAGGTCAGCCCCGACGCTGGTGGTATCGAGCGCAGCGAGCAAAGCGCCACGCTTCACATAATCGCCTTCCTCAAACCGGACGGTTGCGACCTTTCCCGGCGTAGTAAAACCTAGCGGTGTTTCGCGGCGATAGCGCACCGTCCCAACGGCGCTGATCGTTTGCAGCATGTTGCTCGGCTGCACGGTCAAAACCTGAACAGGGAAGATCTCTTCGCTTATTTCGGTTTTAGCAGCTTCCTTCTCGCCGCAGCCAAACAGCAGCGGCGGTAATAAAAGCGCAGCGATAGCAAGGCGATGTGCGCGACCGGCCACGTTCCCTCCCATTATATCCTTGGTTCCACTTGGTAGGATAATCGAAGCCTCAAGGGAACAGTCGATTGCATTTCGCAATGGAAATTATTGCTTCGCCCGATGCGCCGCCAGCAAGGGCGGATCGCGACGACCTTCAACGGTGGGTAACAACGCCATCTGATCCATCTCCGCGCGCAACATTGCGACCCGCGACTGCCAGCGATAATGGGTTGGCGCGCTGAAAATGCCGAGGCCCGTGGCCTTGCCATAGCGTTCCCAAAAGGTGATCGCCGCTTCTGGATCATAGCCCGCATTGGCCATCAGCCAGACCGACAGCCGGTCGGCTTCCGCTTCGGTGGCTTTAATGACTTTGGTTTTGCCGCTTTTGGTTACCTCGATAAGTGGGCGATGATCGAGCAAATTATGCGCCATTTCATGCGCGACGACCGCTGCCAGTTCATCGTCATCCGACACATATTCCATCAGTCCGCTGGTCACGCGCACGCGTACGCCATCGGCACCTGCGTCGCGTTTCGGGCGGACATCGACCCAGAAATCGGAGGCGCAGATTGTCGGCGGATCAAGGGCGACATCGCGACGGCCGTTTGCGGTGTCGATCTGAAAGGCGATGGGCCGTCCTTCCGAAAGGCGGGTCACAAACTCTTCGCGCAGCCCATCAATTCGCTCCGACGAGGGACCAGATTTTGCCGGCCTGAGATCGTACCAGACCACACTTCCGTCAGCGCCGAATAACCCGTCCCCTGCTGCGAGACCTGCCTGTTCCGCAGGCCCATCTGCAACCAGCGCGGCAATGCTTATGGGCTGGCGGAAAGTGAAAGCGCGGCGGGCGAGGCCAAGGTCAGGATATTGGCGCTCGTCGTGCAGCACCCAGCCGAGGTTGCGCCATTTGTTACGGCAGAAGTCTGCGCTGCCTTTGGCCAGAAGATAGCCGATGGTCGCAAGCCGCAAATCCTTGGCGATCAGGTCTTGATAGGCGACTATGACCGGATCCTTGGGTACTTCCTTTTGTGTGGCCACCAGCGCACCGGTGAAAGCCATAGCGGCTAGGACAGCGGCAATCAGTTTCACGCTGCTGCCCTGCGCAGCCGGTCATTGATGGCAACCCCGATACCGTCATCAGGGATCGGCGCGATAGCTATCGAGGCGCGATCGCTTGCATCCGCGATATGCAAGGCATCAAACAACCGCGCAGCGGCTTCGGCAAGGTCGCCTTCGGCTGACAGATTATCGTCTCCGGTCGTGTCACCAAATCCGATATGCCATTCGCCCGGTGCCGGCTTTGTAACATTGAGACGGACCGGTTTCGAAGGGGCATAATGGCTCGCCAATTGGCCGGGGGCCTCGATTTTTGCTTCGGTGACCGGCAAGGGCGGTTCTCCGAGAAGCTCGGAAATTTCGGCCATGGTGACTGGCCCGGGGCGCAACAATTGCCAGCCATTTTCCCGCACCGCGACGATGGTCGATTCAAGACCTGCGCTGCACGAACCGGCATCGAGAACCAGCGGCATGGCATCGCCAAAGCTTCGCGCGACATGCTCTGCTCGCGTCGGGCTGATCCCGCCGCTGCGATTGGCCGAAGGTGCTGCAAGGAATAGCCTGCTCTGTTTAAGGACAGCCTGCATCACCGGATGGGCCGGACAACGCAGCGCAATCGTCGGCAAACCCGCCGTCACCGCTTTCGCCACCGGTGCATCGGGTTGCAAAGGCAACACCAAAGTCAGCGGTCCTGGCCAAAAACGAAAAGCGAGCAACGCCGCCCGCTCGTCAAATTGTGCCAGCCGCTCGGCGGCGGCATGATCGGGCACATGGACGATTAGCGGATTAAAATCTGGTCGCCCCTTAGTGCGATAGATATTGGCAACGGCCGCTGCATTGGAAGCGTCTGCCGCCAGCCCATAGACAGTCTCGGTGGGAATCGCGACGACATCACCCGCCTGCAACGCTGCCGCCGCTTCGGAAATGGCAGCGGCGTCGGCCTTTATTATCCGGCCATGTCCTAGGGGATTTGAGCCCGTCATCATCCCGCGCTATAGGCGGCACGACTCCCGAAAAACAGGCAAAAATGATGACCTTCACCGCACCCGTTACCGAACAGCTTTTCGTCCTTAAGCACATCACTGGTATCGATGAGCTTTCGGCGCATCCACGCTTTGCCGATGCCAGCCCCGATATGGTCGAGGCGATTGTCGGTGGCATCGGCGAATTTGCCGCTGCGGAATTCTATCCGTTGCGTCGCATAGGGGACACGGTCGGCGCTCGGTTGATCGACGGGCAAGTGGTCATGCCCGAAGGCTTTGTCGACGCCTATAAGGCCTATGTCGCCAATGGCTGGGGTTCTATCAACGCGCCATCCGACTTTGGCGGGCAAGGCCTGCCGTTCAGTCTTGCGACCGTCGCGCTCGATTCGCTCGGCGCCGCCAACATGGCCTTTGCGCTGTGCCCGATACTTTCGGTCGGTTCGATCGAGGCAATCAACCATCATGGTTCAGACGCGCAAAAGGCGATGTTCCTGCCGAAATTGTCGACCGGCGAATGGACCGGCACAATGAACCTGACCGAGCCACAGGCGGGCTCCGACGTCGGCGCGCTCAAATCCACGGCGACCCCCCGCGGCGACGGAACCTACCAGATCAAAGGGCAAAAGATTTACATCAGCTTTGGCGATCACGACATGGCGGGCAACATCGTCCACCTCGTCCTGGCCCGCACTCCCGATGCTCCGGCTGGAACCAAGGGAATCTCGCTATTCCTGGTCCCCAAATATCGTGTGAATGAAGGCGGCTCACTGGGCGAGCGCAACGACATCAAAGTCGTGTCGATCGAGCATAAGATGGGCATCAATGCTTCGCCCACCTGCGTTCTCGCCTTTGGTGATGAAGGCGACTGCATTGGCGAACTGATCGGGCCGGAATTTGGCGGAATGCGTGCGATGTTCACGATGATGAACAATGCACGCCTCAATGTCGGACTTGAAGGCGTGCAGATTGCCGAAGCCGCGACGCAAAAGGCGGTCGCCTTTGCCCGTGACCGCGTCCAGTCGGTCCGCGCAGGCGGAACCAGTCGCGATTCGGTTGCGATTGTCGAGCATCCTGACGTCCGCCGCATGCTGATGCGGATGAAGGCGGGCACGCAGGCGATCCGCGCCTTGCTCTATTGCGCCTCCGGCTTTGTCGACCGCGCGGCCCTCGGCATCGACGGCGCGCAGGAAATGGTCGATCTGCTCACCCCGCTTGCCAAAACCTATGGCACCGATATGGGCAGCGAAATCGCTTCGCTCGGCATTCAGGTCCATGGTGGCATGGGCTTTATCGAGGAAACTGGCGCTGCGCAGCTCTATCGCGACATCCGCATCGCCGCGATTTACGAAGGCACCAATGGCATTCAGGCCGCCGACCTTGTCGGGCGCAAGCTGGGCATGCGCGGCGGCGATGCCGTGCGCGAGCATTTGGCGCGCATCGGGCAGGTCGCGGGCGAACATGCCGGGCTCAAGGCACTTGCCGGTGCCTGCACCGAAGTCACCGAATGGATGATCGGCAGTGCGTCGACTGATGACAAGCTGGCGGGCAGCTATCCCTTCACCACCATGATGGCAGTCGCAACCTGCGGCGCGCTGATGGCGAAGCAATTGCGCGTGGCCGAAGCTGAAGGTGGCAATACGCCCTTCCTGAAAGCCAAGATCGCTGCGTGCCGCTATTATCTGGATGTGATGGTGCCGGAAGCCCTGTCGCTGAAGGGTAGCGCGATGGCGGGGGCAGAACTGCTTTATGCACTGGATGCGGATGGGTTGGCGATTTGAGCGAAGACCTGCTCCGCCGCATTGCCGAAGCACTCGAACGGCTTTCTCCTCCGAACGCTGAGCCGGCGGACCTTGCCGCCCACGCCGCCTATCATTGGGATGGTCAAACACTGGACACCGTCACGACTTTCGCACCGCTCCCCGAAAGTCTGATCGTCGGGGTCGAACGGCAAAAGGAAGCGGTTATCGAAAACACTCGCCGCCATGCGGAGGGACATGCCGCGCATGATGTGCTGCTCTGGGGCGCGCGGGGAATGGGGAAATCGGCTTTGGTCAAGTCGGTGACGGGGGCATTGCAGGGACAGAGTCTGCCGCTCGCATTGGTTGAAACCACAGCGGACCAGCTGGCAACGCTACCAAAATTGTTCGCGCTGCTTGGCACCTCTGAGCGCCGCTTCATCCTGTTCATCGACGATATGGCTTTTGAGGGCGACGATAGCGGCCCTCGCCGGTTGCGCTCGTTGCTCGAGGGTGGGTCGGAAGCGCGGCCCGCCAATGTCCGGCTCTATGTCACCTCGAACCGGCGCAATATTGTCGAGCGGCGGCAGGATGAAGAAGACGCAGCCGTCAACGCTCGCGATGTCGCCGATGACAGGCTTGCGCTCGCCGACCGTTTCGGCCTCAAGCTGGGCTTTCAATATCCCGACCAGCCTGCATTCCTTGAAATGGTCGCCGCTTATGCTGCGCATTTCGGGCTGGAATGGGAAGAAGCAGATGCCCTCGCTTTTGCCCACCAACGCGGCGGCCGTTCAGGCCGCGTCGCATGGCATTATGCAGTGGAACTTGCCGGAAGGTCTGGGCGGAGCCTTCAGAGCGCCTTTTCGTAAATCCGGTACACTTTGTTGACTTTACCGCCCACGGCTTCGCCGACCGAAACCATCGGACCGTTTGATGAAAGCACCCAACCAAAATCGCCGCGCGTCGCGCCGAATTTGGTTACGGCGTCGCGCCGGATATATTCGATGAGCATGAAAGCGAGCTGGCTCGCGGTGCGCGTACCCTGAAGTTTTTTGACCACGCCCATGAGCGGAACACGCATCGTCGTCACCTGAGGCTTGCCGACATTGAGCCACCAGAGCAGCTTTGCCCAGTTAAACGGCCAAAGCGATCCACCATATTTAACCAGCTGCTCGTTCAGATCGGGAATGGTCATCATGAAGGCCACCGGCTCGCCATCGATTTCGGCGATGCGGATCAGGTCTTCAAAGACGATCGGCTTCAGCTTCTTCCCCGCATAGGCGACCTCTGCCGGCGTGAACGGGACGAACCCCCAATTGTCGCTCCAGGCGTCATTTAGAATGGACAGGATCAGCGCCGCCTCTTCGTCGAACTTGCTCTTGTTCACGCGGCGGATTTGGATCTTCCCGCTTTTTTCGCCCATCGCGACAATGCGGTTGGTCAGTTCGGGCAGGCCCTGGTCAATCGCCAGCGCAAAGGTGAAAAGATCTTCGACCTTCTGATGCCCCGCCGCCTCGATCCATTCCTGATAGGCCATGCTGTTAAAGCCCATCATCACGGTTGGCGGGTGGTCATGACCTTCGATCAACAGCCCGGGCTCATCCCACATGGCAAAGCTGACCGGACCGATCATCTTGGTCATGCCTTTTGCCCGCAGCCATTTCTCCGCTTCGACCAGCAAGGCGTTACCGATTTCGGCACTTTCCGCCTCGTAAAATCCCCAGAAGCCGGTGCCGGGGCCCATGCCCTGCTCAATGGGCTGCTTGAATGCGAGATGGTCGATATGCGCGGAAATCCGTCCAACAACCTGGCCGGCGCGGCGCGCAAGGAAAAGCTGTGCCTCGGCATGTTCAAACCATGGGTTTTTGGACGGTGTGAGAAGGCCGTGAACCTCGTCCTTCAACGGCGGAACCCAGTTGGGATCATGGGCGTAAAGCCGGAAGGGCAGATCGACAAACTCCGCCAGCGCTTTCTTTCCGCTTACCGGCGTAACGCGCACTTCGCCTGCCTGCATCTGTCCCGTCCCTTTGCAACAATGATTGCTGCGCTTTATGCCGCCACCCCTGTCAGGGCAAGCCGGTTAGAGCCGAAGCTTGGCCGCCGCTTTGCCCAATCCTTGCTTGTCCTCGGGCAGCAACCCTAGCCGCAATGTCAGCCAGAGGCTCGGCCAGAACAGAAGGAACAGCGAAATCGCCCGCACCCGTTGCCCGAACGGCGCGAGCAGTTCGCCCACGCCCCAGAGCAGTGCGATACAACCCGCAGCTGCAACTGCGGCGCGCAGGAAACCGTGGCCGAAAGGAGCTACGCGATCAGCCCAATAGAGTTCGATTATGGCGAGCAACGCCGTCAACACTACGGCTGCGGAAACGGCGATTGCCATCCCGGTCGCGCCCATATCTGGTACCAGCCAGATGCCCAGCGCCAGCCAGATCGCCAGCCCCGCGAGGCTGTTGAGCAGCGGCAATCCCCTATGCCCGATCATTTCGATGATCGGTGTGGCCGGACCCAACGCCGCCTCTGCCGCGCGCGCAGCTAGGAGGATGATCAGTACCATCAACGCCTCCCCGGCACCTGGCGCAAAAGCGGTCAACAGATCGGCTGCAATCAGGATCAGCAACCCGGCGAGCGGCACTGCCAACAATAGCGAAAGATGCGTCGAGAAACTATAGAGCGGCGCGATCTCCTTGCGATCCACCGCCGCCTGCGCCGACGCCAGTGGCGCCAGCACATAAAGGAAGGATTGCCGGACGATCAGCGGGATTGAAGCTATCTTGCGCGCGATGCCGAATAGCCCCGCCGCAGTGGCCCCACCTGACCCCGGAATCATCGCATTGAGCAGGATCGGTGGCAGGTCATTATAGGCACGGCGCGCGAGTGCCGGAGGGAGCATGGCAAGTCCGGTCGCAAGTGACTCTTTGCGCAAGCCGCTTGGCAAGGGCGCCTTCAGCAACAGCGCAGGGTCAAAATAGCGGGCGAGCAATTTCCAGCTCAACCATGCCGTCAATGCCAAGGAGGCGAGATGGCCGAATAGCAGACCTTCAAATCCCGTCCCGGCGAAAAAGAAACCGGCGGCAAATATCAGACGGGCCACCTGCTCCCAAAATATTCGCAGCCGGATTTCCGGCCCGAAGGCGCGCATGGCGCGTGCAGCAGCCGTTGCGGTTTCGACGAAAATCCAGAGTGGCAGGCTCCACGCGAAAATGGCGATAGCCTGTGGCAGCTTGGCCGCATCGCCGGGCGCACTCGCGACCCAGCCAGCGAGCATTGGTGCCGAAAGCGAGATTGCAATGGCCGCCACAATGCCAAGTCCGGTGCTCACCACCAGCGCAAAGCGCACTGCGCCATGCTGCTCCTCACGATTTGCGATCGCGGGGACAATCCGTTGCAATGCCTGCCCCAAAGCAAGGTCGAGAAGATTTGCAAGGATGTTCACTGCCGCCCACAGCACCACATAGATGCCATAGCCGGTCAGCCCGAACATCCATGTGTAAGCAGGTTGAGAGACAACCTCGATCAGCGCGCCAAGCCGCGCAACGGCAGCCAGCCCCGCCCCTCTGGCGACGTCGGTGCGGTCAACGGTCTGCGCCTGTGCCTCGACCAGCGCCTCTTCCTGCGGCCCGCTCATTATTAGGTTTCGGTACCAGCCCACGCCCCCACCCGACCTCCCAAACAGTGTATGCTATGGGAGGTCGGGTGGGGGCGTGGGCTGGTGCCGCCAAACTTCAAATAACGCCCGCTCATTATTCCTCGGTTCGGACGAGCACCGTCTCACCAATCAGGAGGAACAAAAGGAAAGGCGCCCAAGCCGCGATAAAGGGCGGATAGGCGCCCAGATTGCCCATCGCCAAGGCAAAATTGTCCGCCACAAAATAGGCAAAGCCCAACGCCATCCCGATCACGGCCCTAAGGAAAAGTGCCCCCGACCGGGCAAGACCGAAGGCGGCCACAGCCCCTAGCAGAGGCATCAGCAACGCCGACAAAGGCCCTGAAATCTTGTGCCACAAAATGCCTTCGAGCGTGTCGGTACGCCGACCTGCACCTTTTAGATCAACTATTGCGTCCTGAAGGGCGAAAAAGCCCAGAGCGTCGCCATCAACCTTTTTCCGGTTGAACCGTTCAGGGTCTATACCCCGGCCGAGAACCAGCTCAGGCACGCGTTCCTGACGTGCCGCGGTCACGTCGAAAATGCGGACCTTGGCCAGTTTCCACGCACCACCGACATAGGCTGCACTTTCGGCACGGATAACTTTTTTCAAACTGCCTTCAACACGTTGGTACACACGGACATCGGCCAAGCGCGTTGCTGCTCCCGTCCCTGTTACCGACCGCGCCTGAACAAGATCACGACCCTCGCGGACCCAGACATTGGTCCGGATTCCATCATCGATCGGCACTTCTCCATATTCGACGTCTTGCCAGACTTTAAGCTTCGCGGTCGAGGGAGCGACAACGGTTTCGTTGAAAGCAAAAGAAATGGCGGCGACCGCAAGGCTGGTTGCGATCATGGGGGCCAATATCTGGTGTGCCG
Organism: Sphingorhabdus pulchriflava; assembly: GCF_003367235.1. Classification (GTDB taxonomy): domain Bacteria; phylum Pseudomonadota; class Alphaproteobacteria; order Sphingomonadales; family Sphingomonadaceae; genus Sphingorhabdus_B; species Sphingorhabdus_B pulchriflava. The sequence goes on along the minus strand of NZ_QRGP01000002.1, from coordinate 189,734 downwards.
ACAGTCCGGCCGCCTTCATCGCAACAACTTCGCTGTTCTGGCTCAATGTTGCGAAAGTGATGAGCGTAGCCAACAGCACCGAAAAGGGCAGGAATCGGGCAATAATCTGAGGAGCCCGCATGCCTACATAGCGCCACAAATCAGCTTCGCTGTTACCCGCGACCGAGAGGATCTTGCCACTTTCGCCCAACAGATCAAGAGTCTGTAACACCAGCACCAGCATGAGAAGAACCGCCAGGGTCCGCACTAGAAACAGCTTGGCCATGTAAATGCCGATTTGCCGCGATGGGAAGAAATCGAGCCGCATCGGTGATTATCCTTCCTGCGGCAGGAGCCGCGAATTTTTGCGGCCGAAGCTGAAGAGTTTTTTGATCGCCTTGCCTGCCTTGGCGGCAAAAACCTCCAAAGCCCCGATCGGTTGCCCGCCCGGGACATGGGCTATTACATGGTACATCCAGATAATCAGGCCGGCGAACAGCAGGAACGGTACCCACAAGGCCAGCGTTGGCGGCACTTGGCCCATGCCTCCCAGTGATTCGGCATATTCGTTGATCTTGTGATAAGTCACCACCATCACAATCGATAGGAACACGCCCAAGGCCGATGTTGAGCGTTTGGGAGGAATCGCGAGGGCGACTGCCAGCAACGGCAGCAACAGCATCATCGCAACTTCGACCAACCGGAAATGGAAGTTCGACCAGGCCTGATTGCGGATTCGCTTGGGCAACGCCGCGTCCGATCCAACTTTGATGAGTTCGTTGAATGTATATTCTCGGTCTTTGCCGCCACGCCCGCGAAACTGCTCAATCTGCGGCAAATCTATCGGCACGTCATGGCTGGAAAAGCTGAGCACGCGTGCATTTCGGTAATTAGGAGCGTCGTGCACCAGCGTCCCATTGGTCAATCGCAAGATGATTGTGTCTGGGTCATCGGTACGTAGGAACTGACCCTTGGCTGCCGTTACGGCAATCGACTGGCCCTTTTTATTCTCGGCAAAGACAAAGAGCCCGGACAGGTCATTACCCTGATTCCGGCTTTCTTCGATCCTCATGGTCAAATTGTCGCCCAGATTATTGAATTCTCCCACCTTGATCGAAGCCCCCAAAGCACCTGACCGCAGGTCAAAACGAAGCTCTTCGTATAAATAGCGCGATGTCGGCTGCACCCAGCCGACGATTGCAAAATTCACCAGCGCCAGAGCAATCGCATAGAGGTAGGGGACCCGCAGCAACCGCCAATAACTTTGCCCGACTGCGCGAAAAATATCGATTTCTGAAGAGGTTGCGAGACCTCTAAAGGCAAGCAATATCCCCAAAAGCAGGCCAATCGGAATGCCGAGCGACATATATTCGGGGATCAAATTGGCGAGCATCCGCCAGACGACGCTGACCGGCCCACCCTCGGCAGCTACAAAATCGAATAGACGCAGCATCTTGTCGAGCAGCAACAACATCGCCGCGATCACAAGCGTTGCAATCAGCGGCGTAGCGACAAGCCGTGCTATATAACGGTCGGTGGCAGTCAGAAATTTCAACTTATGGTCGCCCTGTCACCCTATTTTGGCCGCAAATGACACCGATATACGGGATCAGGATCAGGAGCAATATCGTTGGCCACGCTTTGGCTAACCTAATGTTCTATGGAGTGTATTTGCAATGGCACGATTCATTGCCGCTATTGTCACCGCCGCCGCACTCGCTGTAACGAGTTCGGCATCAGCTGGCAGCGTCATATCCAATGATATGAGCCGCTGCACTGGAAGCAATGGCCCCGCCATCAAGGTGGTGGTCAGCGGAATCAAAAATTCGTCGGGTCGTATGCGCGTTCAAAGCTATCCCGCCACCCAATCGGCGTGGCTAGCAAAAGGGCGTTGGCTCAACCGCGTCGAAACCAGCGCACGTGCAGGAAATATGACCTTCTGCGTGCCCGTGGCTTCGGTTGGCAACTATGCCATCGCTGTGCGGCACGACGCCAATGCCAATGGTAAAACCGATATCTCGCAGGATGGCGGCGGATTTTCCAATAATCCGTCGATAAATGTCCTCAATCTCGGCAAGCCATCGGTGAGCAAAGTCAGTTTCTATGTCGGCAGCGGGGTCACCACGATCTCGGTGAAGATGAAGTATATGTGAGGGTTTGACGCAATTTGGCTCTAGTCGCGCTCCTTTCCAATCCACACTCGACCGGCAACAAATCGCTGTTGCCGCAAGTGCGGAGCTATTGCGCGGACAATCCTGATGTCTTTCACTATGAAGTGGAGGAAATCGGCCAGATTGCGCGCGCATTGGAAATGATCGCGCGTGTCAAACCCAAAGTGCTCGTCATCAACGGCGGCGACGGAACCGTCCAAGCCGCCTTGACCGAAATCTACCATGGCGGTCATTTCGAAGGTGTTCCGCCACCGGTCGCGGTATTGCCCAATGGCAAGACCAACCTTATTGCGCTCGATCTGGGTGCCGACGGTGCCCCGCTCGAGGCGCTGGCCCAGATCGTTCAGGTCGCGAAAGGCGATCTCTCGGCGCATATTGTAGTGCGCGAACTGATTGCGCTTAGTGACGGCAACGAATCCTCGCGACCGGTGCTCGGAATGTTTCTGGGTGGTGCCGGGCTGGCCGAAACCATATTATACTGCCGCAACAAGATTTACCCGCTGGGCCTGCCCAACGGCATCAGCCATTTCCTGACCGCGATGGCCGTCCTTTTTTCAGCCATATTCGGTGTGAAGGCAGATTTCCTTCCGCAGAAGTCGCGCCCGGTGCGTGTATCCTTCATTCGCGGCGGGGAATTGCAGGGCAGTTTCTCGGTGCTGATTGTCACCACGCTCGAAAAACTGTTGCTTGGCGGACAAGCCGGACCATCTGGCAAGACCGGATTCATGAAACTGCTCGCGGTCGACAACCGACCACCTGCCATGTTCCGCATGATCGCTGCGTCGTTGCGGGGCAAGCTGGGCCAGCGGCAACTCGACGGCGTACATTTTGAACAGGGCGATGTTATCCGCATCGACGGAGAGAATAGCAGCGTCATTCTCGATGGTGAGGTTTTCGAGGCCAACAACGAGCGCCCGATTTTCCTGCGCTCAACTGCACCGGTCCCCTTCCTCAAGCTCGCAGCTTGAAGCGTTCGCACTTCGGCTAAAAAGGCGCTAGAAAACGCCCATGTCTTCGCTTGAACATCTTGTCGCCGAGGAATTGGCCGCGCCTGTCGAACCTCAAGTGTCCGCAATGGCAGCGGCATTGGCGGCGAAATATCCAGGGGCCTCGCGGGCTATTTTATTTTACGGCAGTTGCCTGCGCGAAAGCCAGCTCGACGGGCTGATGCTCGATTTCTACCTGATCGTTTCGAACTATGAAGCAGCATATGGCAAAAGCTGGCTGGCGCGGGCAAATAGACTGATCCCGCCTAATGTCTTTCCATTTGAACATGACGGGCTGATGGCCAAATATGCGGTGTTGAGCGAGGAGGACTTTCGCCGGCTGAACAGCCCTGACACGCGCAATGTCTCCGTCTGGGCCCGCTTTGCGCAACCCTCACGGCTGGTGTGGAGTGTGGATGCGACAGCGCAGCAGGCCGCCATCGATTCTGTTTCTCGCGCCGCGCCGACTTTGCTGGCCGCCGCCGGATCAATTGATGGAGAAGCGCCGCTCGACTGGTGGCGCCGTGCCTTTGCCTTGACCTATTCGGTCGAACTGCGCGCGGAGCGCAAAAGCCGTTCCAACTCGGTGGTGGACGCGGACCCGGCACGCTATGAGCAATTTAGCGCGCCAGCAATGGCAGCCATCCCACCAAATGCGGTGCGCGGCAGCTGGGCCCGGCGCCGGATCGAAGGCAAATTGCTCTCGGTTGCCCGCCTCGCCAAGGCTGCCTTCACCTATTCGGGGGGGATTGACTACCTCGCGTGGAAGATAAATCGCCATGCGGGGACGCAGATCGAGATAAAGCCCTGGCAACGAAAATGGCCGCTTGTCGCGGCCTTCGTGCTGGTTCCCAAATTGCTCGCCAAAGGCGCAGTGCGCTAGCTGCGGAAAACGACGGTTTTGTTGCCATTGAGCAGCACCCGATCCTCCAGATGGTCGCGAACGGCGGCTGCGAGCACGCGGCTCTCGATATCACGGCCCTTCGCCACAAGATCCTCCGCAGTATCGGCATGGCTGACCGCTTCGACATCCTGTGCGATGATCGGACCTTCATCAAGGTCGGCGGTGACATAATGGGCGGTCGCGCCGATCATCTTCACCCCGCGTGCATGCGCCTGATGATAGGGCTTGGCACCCTTGAAGCCAGGCAGGAAGCTGTGGTGGATGTTGATGCAGCGGCCAGAAAGGAAGCTAGCAAAATCATCAGACAATATCTGCATATACCGCGCCAGCACGACCAGTTCCGCCCCGGTCTCCGAGATCAGCGCCTTGATCGCAGCTTCCTGTTCAGACTTGGTTTCTGGCGAAATTGGAAAATGGTGCCAGGGAATGTCGCCGACCAGCGAAGGTTTCGAGGAATCGCGTGGATGGTTGGAGGCGATCGCCACCACATCCATCTTCAACTCCCCGACCCGCACACGATAGAGCAGGTCTTCGAGGCAATGGTCGAATTTGGAGACCATAAGCAACACCTTGCGCGGCGCATCAGCATCGCGGATCTGCCAATGCATCGCCAACCGCTCCGCCAAAGGCGCAAATTGTGCTCTCAGGGTATCGGCGTCAGGCGCTCCCGGTAAAGCTTCAAACACCACCCGCATAAAGAATTGCGCATCTTCACGGTCGTTAAACTGCTGCGATTCAAGAATGTTGCAACCATGATTGGCGAGAAAGCCGGAGACAGCAGCAACCAGCCCCGGAGCATCCGGGCACGATAAAGTGAGGGTGTAACGCTTCGTCATCGCTGCAGGTTAGATGATGCCGACTGCTTTGCCTGCCCGCTCAAACCGATCCAGAATGTCCTGCACCTGCTCGTTTGTATGCTCGGCACAGAGAGAGCAGCGGAGCAGCGTCATACCGGCGGGGGTTGCCGGTGGGCGAGCAAGGTTGACGTAAAGGCCTTCCTTCAGCAGCGCTTCCCACATCATCGCACCGCGTTCCAGATCGGGCATGATGACGGCGATGATCGCAGACTGCGGTTCGTCGGTGCCCAGCTGGAAGCCAAGATCGCGCAACCCCTTGTGCAATGTCTTCGAATTTTCCCACAGATGCGCGCGCTTGTTGCTGCCGTGCATCAGCTTGCGCACCGATGTCGCGCTCGACGCCATCACGCTGGGTGGCAGGGCAGCGGTGAAGACATAAGGGCGGCAAACGAGGCGGAGAATTTCGAACTTGGGATGGTTCGAAACGCAGAAGCCGCCCACGGTGCCGACGCTTTTCGAGAAAGTGCCGATGATGAAATCAACGTCATCGATGCAGCCCTGCTCCTCGGCAACGCCGCGGCCATTCGCGCCGATAAAGCCCATCGAATGCGCTTCATCGACCAGCACCATCGCGCCATGCTCTTTCGAGATGCGGACCATCTCTCTCAACGGCGCGACATCGCCGAGCATCGAATAGACGCCTTCGAGAACCACCAGCTTACCCGCTTCGGCAGGCAGGCGTTTCAGCCGCTTTTCCAGCGCCCCGACATCATTGTGACGGAAAGCAACGATTTCGGCATCGCCCATCTTGCAGCCATCGTAAATCGACGCATGGCTGTCGATATCGAGGATGATATAGTCGCCCTTGCCGGCAATCGTACTGATGATGCCCAGATTGGCCTGATAGCCGGTCGAAAAGACCATTGCATGGTCCATATCGTAAAATTCGCGCAGCGCCGCCTCTACATCGCGATGCGGATGGAAGGTGCCGTTAAGAACGCGGCTTCCGGTCGTGCCTGCGCCGAAATCGTCAAAAGCCTGTTTGCCGGCAGCGATGACATCTTCATCAAAGGTCATGCCCATATAATTATAGGTGCCGAGCAGGATCGTTTCGCGCCCGTTGCAGATGGCGACGGTGGGTGACAGCACCTTTTCCATCACCAGATTGAACGGGTCGGTGAGGCCGGTTTCGAGCAGCGCGCGACGTTGTTCGATGAGCGGATCGAATTTGGAGAAAAGGTCGGTCATATCAATTTGTAAGTTTCAGCACCGCATCGACGAGCTGGCCGACATTTTCGATCTCGGCCTGCAAGTTCATCGTGATCACGATGTCAAAGCTGTCTTCTACTTCGGCGACAAAATCCATGACGGTCAGGCTGTCCCATTCGAGATCGCCGGCAAAGGTTGTGCTATCGCTCAGCTCGACGCCCTTTTTGTTGAACGGCCCGATCAACTCCTTGAGCTTGTCGAACATCTCACTGCGGTCGGTCATATATTGTCCCTAACTATGATCTGTTGCGCCATTGCCAGCCGAATGAGGCGGCAAAAGGGCGATTTCTGGTCCCTATCTATTACCGGCTTCTATAGCCATCCTTGCGCCTTATACCAGCGCGCGGTCGCTTTCAGTCCATCGAGCGTGCCAATTTGCGGCTGCCAGAGCGCTGCGGGAGGTGCTGCTTCGCGATCAATGACCCAGTCAGGATGGCTCATATAACTGGCTCTGTCGGGCGTCAGCTTGGCCTTGGCACCGCGCACCAGCCGGTCGCCCCAGGCTGCGGCAAAGAGCAGCGGGCGCGGAGCGGAAATTGTTGTGATACGGCGGTCCAGCGCCAAGCCAATTGCACGGGCAAAGCGGCGATGCTCCCACCCCCCCGGTTCGCCATCATCGGCCTCGAAGATCTGTGCCGTCGCATCCTCATGGGCGGGAAGCAGCGCAACCAGCAAGCGCGCGAGATCGTCGACATGGATCCACGATCCTTTGCCTGCAGGCGGTAGCAGACAGAAGCCCTTGGCGGCCATTTTGAACATCTCGAGCACTTCGGTGTCGCCGGGGCCATAGACGCCGGGTGGGCGGAGGATGGTCCAGTCGAGCATGCTGGTCGCAACCAGCTTTTCGCCTTTGGCCTTGCTCGATCCATATGCCGAAAGCTGCGGCTCGCGGGCGGACAGAGAGGAGACATGGACGAAGCGGCTTATGCCGGATTCCTTGGCGGCGCTCAGCAGTTGGGCGGTTCCGGTGACATTGCCCGCTTCAAATCCTGCCGCATCGGGCGCATTGACCACGCCTGCAATGTGCAAAACGGCATCTGCACCATCACACAATTGGGAGAGGCTTTCGGGCCGATCGAGCGCACCTTTCACCCATGTGACGCCCACTTTTTCCTGCTGGCTGCGGCGGGTAAGTGCGCGCACTTGCCATCCTGCTTCGACCAGTTGGTGCAACGTCGCACCGCCGACAAATCCGGTCGCACCGGTCAGGGCGACCACGCCCTTGCCTGCCATCAGAGCAGCACCATCTGGTCGCGGTGGACCAGCACCTGGCGAGGGACTGCGCCCAAAATGGTCTCGAGTTCGCTTGAACGTTTGCCGCAAATCTGCACGGCATCGGTGGCATCATATTCGGAAAGCCCGCGCGCCAGCGTTTCGCCCTCGGCTGTGACGATGTCGATGACATCGCCGCGCCGGAATTCGCCCTGCACATGAGTAGCCCCGGCTGGCAGCAAGCTCGCCCCTCCGCGCAGAGCCTTTGACGCACCAGCATCGACGATGATGCTGCCTTTGACCGACAGCCGCCCGCCAATCCAGCTTTTGCGCGCGCTGCCGCCTTCGCGGGGTGCAAACCATGTATAGGGCGCTCCATCGTCAAGCGCGGCAAGCGGATGGTCGCGCAGACCCGAGGCAATGGCGATGCCGATCCCTGCGCGCGTGGCGATATCTGCGGCATCGAGCTTCGATGCCATCCCACCCGAACCCATGCCGGACGATGAGTCGCCCGTCACCATGATGCGGATACGGCCATCGACTTTGGACACTTCGGGCACGAGCTGCGCCTCAGGATCTTTGGGGTCGCGGTCATAAAGCCCGTCGACATCGGACAGTAACACCACGCCATTTGCACTCGCCGCCTGTGCAACGCGTGCGGCCAGCCGGTCATTGTCGCCAAAGCGAATTTCCTCGGTCGCGACGCTGTCATTTTCGTTGAGGACGGGGACAGCGCCTGCGCCGAGCAGACGGTCCAATGTGGCCGTGATATTGAGATAGCGACGCCGATCCTCCAGATCGTCGAGAGTCACCAGCATCTGTGCGGCGGTCAGCCCTTGTGCGGCGAGCAATTCGGCCCAGATGCCCGACAACAGAATTTGCCCGACCGAGGCCGAAGCCTGCGCATCGGCAAGGCTGGCGCGGCCACCCTTTTCAAAACCCAACCGCCGAGCTCCGAGCGCAATCGCGCCTGAGCTAACGACGACGATCTTCTGCTTTGCCTTGTGGCGTGCAGCGATGTCGGCAATGAGAGTTTCAAGCCATTCACGCCGGACCGAACCGTCAGATTCGACCAGCAAGGACGATCCGACCTTCACGACCAGTAGCGGGCATGTGGCGGGGCTCAGATGGGCGACCATTCGCCTTCCTCATTATCCCCGCTCGAGGTTTCGACGCTGCTCTTGTCGGGTAGTGCCGCAATCACGCGGTCGAGCACCTTGTCGACGCCCTGGCCGGTTGCGCCGGAGATGGCGATCACCTCTTGCGCCCCGGCAGCTTCGAGTTGCGCGGATATGTCGGCCATCAACTCTTCATCGAGCAAGTCGCCTTTGTTGAGCGCAACGATTTGAGGCTTGTCTTCAAGGCCCGCACCATAAGCTTCGAGTTCTTCGCAGACGGTGTGCCATGCCTCAACCGGGTCGTCGCCGGTGGCATCGATCAGGTGGATCAAAATCTGGCAGCGTTCAATATGACCCAGAAAACGGTCGCCCACGCCTGCCCCTTCGGCGGCCCCTGCAATCAAGCCCGGTATGTCCGCGAGAACGAATTCACGGCCCTTATGGCTGACAACGCCCAATTGGGGGCGCAGCGTGGTGAAGGCATAGGCCCCGACCTTGGCCTTGGTGTTGGTCACCTGATTGATAAAGGTCGATTTGCCAGCATTGGGCAGGCCGACAAGTCCTGCATCAGCAAGCAGTTTCAGCCGCAGCCAGACCCATAATTCCTGTCCGTCCTCACCCGGCTGATGCTGGCGCGGGGCTCGGTTGGTGCTGGTTTTGTAGCTCGCGTTACCCCGACCGCCCATCCCGCCTTTGAGGAAGGTGATGCGCTGCCCGACCTTGGTCAGATCGGCAAGCAAGGTGCGCTCATCATCGTCGGCAAGAATCTGCGTACCGACCGGAACCTTGATCACCAGATCTTCGCCGCCCGCGCCATAGCGATCACGGCCTGCGCCGCCGCCGCCGCGCGGGGCCTTGAAATGCTGGGTGTAACGGAAGTCGATCAAGGTGTTGAGACCGGCGACGGCTTCGAAAATGATGTCTCCACCCCGTCCACCATTGCCGCCATCGGGGCCGCCATATTCGACATATTTTTCGCGGCGAAAGCTGACGGCCCCGGGGCCGCCGGCACCGGAGCGGATGTAGATTTTCGCCTGATCCAGGAAATGCATGGCCCGCCCTTAGGCGAGAGCGGCCGGTTTTACCAGCCTTGGCCTATCTTGCCCGTTGTTCGGTGCCCAATCCGGCGGTGATGAACAGTGCCGTCGCCTCGCGATCAATGTCGGCGGTGTGCCAGACGCCGGGCGGGTTGATGACATATTCACCAGCGCCAATTGTCACCGAAGCGGTTGAGCCGTCGGGAAATTCCTGGAAAAGCGTCATCTGGCCCGATGTGCACACAACAACTTCATCGCCTGCCGGATGCATTTCCCAACTGTCCCAGTTTTCGGTGAAATGGTGCATCGAAACCAGCCGTCCTTCGGCCCCATCGCCTCCGTGACGGCCGCCATAACCCATATACCATTCGATCCTGCCGGTGAATTCGGGCTGGGGGATTGCGGTTGCGCCAAGGCCAAGATGGAGCGGGAATTTCTCCAGTTTTCGAACGCTCATATTGAGAGAATCCCGCCCAAAGTTGACAAAACTGACACTATGTCCCGCAAGATTATTACATGATGAAAGCGTTGAGCTTGTTGCCATCAGGATCACGGAAATAGCCCGCGTAAAAGCCTTCATCACCGCGCGGTCCCGGGGGGCCTTCGCAGGTGCCGCCATTGGCCAGCGCGATGTCGTAGAGCCTGTGGACCTGTTCCTTATCCTTTGCTTCAAGCGCCACCATGACGCCATTACCGACTGTGGCGGCATTGCCGTCAAAAGGCTTGGTCAGGCCGATTCCTGCAGCCCCGCCCGGCTTACCCCAAGCGATGAACCCGTCAAATTCCATCATCCGCGGCGTATCGAGTTCGGCCGCAATGGCGTCATAAAATTTGGCGGCACGGGCAAGGTCGTTGGTGCCCAAAGTCACATAACCAATCATCGAATCATCTCCTCCAAAGTAAGTGGAACATTATGCGAACATATTGCTTGAAGTCAATCCTTCTTCGGTGGCCATTCCCCTGCCGCTGTCAGCTTTTCGATGGTCCGCGTTTCGAAATCGCTGGCATCGTGCCGTTCGGGCAAACAGGTGGCGGGATCGCCCATCACGCGGTTGACCATCCGCCCGCGCTGCGCCGCGGGGCGCGCCGCGATCTGCTTGGTCCAGCGTTGGACATTGCTGTAGCTGGCGACGTCGAGAAACTCGCCCGCCTCATAGACCAACCCCATGGCGAGTGCTCCGTACCAGGGCCAGATCGCGATATCGGCGATCGAATATTCGTCACCCGCCATATATTCGCGCTCCGCCAAATTGCGATCGAGCACATCCATCTGCCGCTTCACCTCCATCGCGAAGCGATCGATGCAATATTCGATCTTGAACGGCGCATAGGCATAAAAATGGCCGAAACCGCCACCGAGATAGGGTGCGCTGCCCATTTGCCAGAACAGCCAGCTTAACGCCTCAGTGCGCTTGGCGGGATCGGTGGGCAGGAAGGCGCCGAATTTCTCGGCGAGATAGAGCAGGATCGCACCTGATTCGAACACGCGCTGCGGCGTCGGGCCCGAGCGGTCGACCAATGCAGGAATTTTTGAATTGGGGTTCGCGTCAACAAAGCCCGAACCGAATTGGTCACCGCTGCCGATATTGATCAGCCAGGCATCATATTCGGCGCCTGCATGGCCCAGCGCGAGCAGTTCCTCGAGAAGCACCGTTACCTTCACCCCATTGGGCGTGCCGAGCGAGTAAAGCTGCAGCGGATGCTTGCCGATAGGCAGCTCCTTGTCATGCGTCGGGCCTGCAATCGGCCGGTTGATATTGGCAAAGCGCCCGCCGCTTTCCGTGTTCCACTCCCACACTTTGGCGGGTGTATATTCGGACAAGGTTTGGTTCTGCGTTTCGGGCATGGAGGGCTCCTCGATTGGGTTGTTCTTTGCAACCGGTATAGCGGGTGGATGGGCTTTGGGTAGGGGGATTGAGGCGTCCCGCGCCGGTCCTCAAGCCGCCGCTATCGTCGTCCGGTGCAGCAACCGGTGGTGGCCATCATAACCGCCGGTCGCGGCGTGGAGGACGGATCGGTTGTCCCACATCAGCAGCATGCCCGGCTGCCATTTATGGCGATATACGAACGCCTCCTGCCCCTGATATTGGTAGAGTTCGATCAGCAGCGGCAGCGCCTCTGCATCGTCCATGCCTTCAAAGCCGATGATATAGCCGAAACAGCTGAACAACCCGAGCCGCCCGGTTTCGGGATGCGCGCGGATATAGGGGTGGAGCTGGGTGGCCTCGGCATCCTTTGACGGGCGGATGTCCATCGAACGCTTCGCCTTGTCGCCCTCTCCATAAAAGCCATCGGGGGCATAAGCCCGCTTCGCCGAATGGATCGCCATCCGCCCCTCCACCCGCGCGCGCAGCTTATCGGGCATTTCATCGAGCGCCGCATGCTGGTTAGCGAACAGCGTGTCGCCGCCGATGGGTGGGATTTTTATGCCATAAAGGCAGGTGCCAGCCGGTGGCCGCGCCTGAAAGCTCCAGTCGCTATGCCAGTTTTCGGCGAACAGCGGCGAGGTCTCATCCGCCAGCCGCTCGACCGCAATCACATGCATGCGCCCCGGCACCGGCGCGATGAAGGGATCATCGCCAAAACCGCCAAAATGCAGCGTGAAGCGTTCCAGATCATCGTCGCTCAAATCCTGATCGGGAAAGGCAAGCACATGATGCTGAAGCCAAGCCGCGCGGATCGCACCGACTAGATCGGCGGACAGCGGCTGGCGCAGGTCAACACCGGTAACGGTTGCACCGCACGCCTGGCCGGATGGGGTTATCTGCATAGGGGGCCTCTCCTGTTGGGTGAGGCTAGTATGTGGACGGCGATTGTCAATCTTGTGGAGAGGCTCCTGGGCTCACCCTCTGACCAAAGGCGCACAAGCCTCCACTAGCCAGTCCTTTGCCTCACCCTCCAGTTGCGGGCCGACAATTTCCAGCACGCGGGCATGGTAATCATCCCACCAGCGCAGTTCGTCGCGGGTGAGCAGGCTGGTGTCGACCAGGGCCTTGTCGATCGGGGCCCAGGTGAGGTTTTCAAAGCCGTAATAGGTGCCTTCCGCGCCCTCAATCTGCCGTTCTTCGACCAGCACCAGATTTTCGATGCGGATGCCATAGGCGCCGGTTTTGTAATAACCGGGCTCGTTCGAAAGGAACATGCCGGGGAGGAGGGTTTCGCCGGTTCCGGCCTGCCCGCCCGCCGATTTGGCGATACGCTGCGGGCCTTCATGGACCGAAAGGAACGCGCCGACGCCGTGGCCGGTGCCATGCGCGTAATCGACGCCTGCAGCCCAAAGATATTGCCGCGCGAGCGCGTCCAATTGGCTGCCTGCCGTACCTTCGGGGAAGGTCGCGCGGGTGAGCGCGATATGGCCCTTGAGCACGCGGGTATAGCGATCCTTCATCTCCGCTGTCGGCTCACCGGGTCCGATCCAGACGGTGCGGGTAACATCGGTGGTGCCATCGAGATACTGCCCGCCGCTATCGACCAGATAGATGCTGCCCGGCTCGATCCGCCGGTTCGATTGCTCATCAACGCGATAATGCGGCAGCGCGGCGTTGGGGCCAGCCGCCGAGATGGTGTCGAACGAAAGGTCGCGCAGCTTGCCGGTTGCCTCGCGGAAGCTCTGGAGCTTGGCCGCAGCGCTCAATTCGGTCTCGCCGCCCTTGGGGGCTTCAATCGACAGCCAGTGGAGGAAGCGGGTGAGCGCAGCGCCATCGCGCGCCTGCGCGGCACGGTGGCCCGCCTGTTCGACCGGGTTTTTCTGCGCGCGCGGAATCACGGTGGGGTCGCGCAATTGGACGACTTCGGCCCCTCCGCTCGCCAGCTTGTCGAAGATCGCCGCGACCGCGCGTTCAGGGTCGACCGCGATGCGCTTGCCCTGCATGCCTTGAAGCGCGGGCGCAAAGGCGGTGCGCGGGTGCAAACGCACGGCGTTGCCCAGATGCTGGCGCACCTCGTCGGTGATCTTGTCGGGTTCGACATAGAAATCGGCGGTGCCATCGCCGTTGATGACAGCGAAAGAAAGCGCGACCGGCGTGCGCGACACATCCGATCCGCGAATGTTAAACGCCCAAGCCACGCTGTCGAGCGCCGACAGGATAGCCGCATCCAATTTGCGCTCGGCCAGCCAGTCGGCAATTGCCGCACGCTTTTCGGCGCTACCCTGCCCGGTATATTCGTCACCGAGTACGATCAGCTTGGCATTGGAGGGATCGGGGCGGCCCGCCCATACCTTGTCGATCGGGTTCTCGCATACTGCGACCAGTTCGGCCCCGACCGAAGCGAGCGCCTTGGCCGCGGCATCGGCCCAGCCCTTGGTATGCACCCAAGGGTCATAGCCAATCCGTGCGCCCTGTTTGGCATTGGTCTTCAGCCAGTCAGCGACGCTGGTCTGCGGCACCTGTTGATATTGCCACAATTTGCCATCAACCTGCTCGCGCACCTGAATGGTGTAGCGCCCGTCGACGAAAATCGCCGCTTCCTCGGAAAGCACTGCCGCTGTCCCCGCCGAACCGCCAAAGCCGGTGAGCCATGCCAGACGCTGGGCATATTCGCCGATATACTCGCTCATATGCTCATCGCAGATGGGGATGACGAAACCGTCGAGCCGGTCGGTCTTCAACTGTTCGCGCAAGGCTGCAAGGCGGGCTTCATAGGTGGACATGGGTGATTCCTGTTCTTAAGTGTTGCCCCTATATAGAGAGGACGTCGCCCGTATGAAACTGCTCCTGAAGCTCGGAACCTCGATTGCCCTTTGCATCAGCGCCGCGCCGGTGCTGGCAGCCATCACAGAGAAAGACAGCATGACCGCCAAGACCGATACCCAAGTCCAGCCCCCGATCGCCGAGAAGCGCCCGCACAGCTATACCGTGCATGGCGTGACGATTACCGACGACTATCACTGGCTGCGCGATCAAGGCTATCCGAAGATCGAGAATAAGGAGATACTCGCGCATCTCGAGAAGGAAAACGCCTATTTCGAAGCGCAGATGAAGCCACAGGAAAAGCTGGTCGAGACGATCTTTCAGGAGATGAAGGGGCGGATCAAGGAGGATGATTCTTCGGTCCCGCAAAAGGATGGCGACTATATCTACTGGTCGAAATTCGATGAAGGCGCGCAATATCGCAAGCATTACCGCAAGCCGGTCAAGGGCGGTGCCGACCAGCTGATCCTCGATGAAAACAAGCACGCCGAGGGCAAAGACTATTTCCGGCTGGGTGCCGCCGAAGTCAGCCCCGACGGCAAGCTGCTCGCCTATGCCTATGACGATAATGGGTCGGAGCGCTTCGACCTGCACATCCGCAACCTCGAAACCGGCGAAGAGCTGGCCGACATCATCCCCGGCACGCTTTCGAGCATCGTCTGGACCAAGGACAGCAAGGGCCTGGTCTATGGCCTTGCAAACGAAAATTGGCGCACCGACAATGCCTATTACCACCGGCTGGGCGACGATCCGAAGAACGCCAAATTGCTCTACAAAGAAGCCGATATCGGCTTTGGCGTCGGCGTCGGCCTGACCGCGCAGGAAGACTGGATCATTATCGCCACCGGCGACAATGTGACCAGCGAAGTGCGGCTGGTGCCTGCGGACAATCCGTTAGCCGAACCCATTCTCGTTGCCCCGCGCAAAGTCGGTCGCGAATATAGCGTCGATGTGCGCGACGGCACGCTCTACATCCTGACCAACGACGATCATGTGAATTTCCGCGTCGCCACCGCCAGCCTGAAGGCTCCGGGCGGTTGGAAAACGCTGATTGCGGGTTCGGACAAGCATTATTTGACCGGCGTTTCGCTGTTCAAGGATTTCTTCGTTACCGAAGGCCGGATTGACGGCCTCGATCAGGTCGAGGTGCGCCGCTACAACAGCCCGACCAAGGCCGAGCCAATCAAATTTGCCGAGGCGAGCTATGTCGCGGAGCTTGGCGAGAACCCCGAATATGATGTGCAGAAATTGCGCCTCGACTATGAATCGATGGTCACGCCCGACACGGTGTTCGACTATACCGTCGCAACCGGCAATTTCGAAACATTGAAGGTACAGGAAATCCCCAGCGGCTATGACGCCAACCAGTACCAGACCGAGCGCGTGACCATCACCGCGCGCGATGGCACCAAGGTGCCGGTGTCGATCCTGTACAAGAAAGGTTTCAAGAAGGACGGCAGCCAGCCGCTGCACCTCTACGCCTATGGCGCCTATGGCTACGCAATGCCGCCGGGTTTCTCTGCCAACCGGCTGAGCTATGTCGACCGCGGCTTTGCCTATGCGATCGCACATATCCGCGGCGGTGATGATCTGGGCTATCAATGGTATCTCGACGGCAAGCTGACCAAGCGGACCAACACGTTCAACGACTTTGTCGACGCCGGAAAGGCGCTGATTGAGATGGGCTATACGAGCAAAGGCAAGCTGACTGCGAGCGGTGGTTCGGCGGGTGGTGAGCTGATGGGTGCGGTGCTCAACCAGGCCCCCGAAATTTTCGGAGCGGTGGTCAGCCACGTCGCCTTTGTCGATGTGCTCAACACCATGCTCGACGAGACATTGCCGCTGACCCCCGGCGAATGGCCCGAATGGGGCAACCCGATCACCGACAAGGCTGCGTTCGATTATATCCGCAGCTATTCGCCTTACGACAATGTCTTGCCACAAGCCTATCCGCCGATGCTGTGGACCGCCGGCCTCAACGACCCGCGCGTAACCTATTGGGAGCCCGCCAAGATGGTCGCCAAACTGCGCAGCGTTAAGACCGACGACAATGTGCTGCTGCTCAAAACCAATATGGGCGCTGGCCATGGCGGGAAGAGCGGACGCTTTGACCGTTTGCGCGAAAATGCCGAGGAAGCGGCGTTTCTGGTATGGCAATTGGGGTTGGCGACCAAATAGAGGGTCGGCCTTGCCGATACGTATTCAAGATTTGGCTTTGGCTTCCAGTTCTTCTGGAAGCGAAATTCCATATTGCATTGCTTCCTTTGCAAGGCCGGCAACCAAATGTTCCATGTCTGACGATAGGTCCATCACCTTAAGGTAAAGCTCGGGAACGGAGCGGATCAGGCCATATCCTGCCTCATCTCCAAACTTTGGTACCTTGGGTGGTAATGGTTTGACGTCGAAATCTGGCGTGATGTGCCACACGATCCCGAGAATGCGGCTGTTCAAGATATTGAGTATTCGCGGCGTACTTGTAGCAAGCAAAGCCGATGGCATGGCCGCTACATATTTTGCAGCAGCGACAATGGCTGCTCGCGCACGCACAGGGATGGCAGACTCAAGCCAGTTCAAGGTGCGTCGCAGATCCTCCTGGTCAGCCTCGTGGGCATTTTCGAGCAAATAGCGATAGCCAATCATGGTTTCAGTCCACGATGCAGGATCGTGACCTACCGCGCTCCAGAAATAATCAACCGCATCCACCAGAGTGTGGCGTTCACCATCTTCATGGACAAAGGCACCTTCCCGAGTAATGATAAGGCTACGTCCCCCGCCATCCGGCTGCGCATATTTGAACGAAGGTTCGAAATTGCGTTTTTTTCTGCGATCGTCGTCCATAATGACCTCTTTAATCGCTCTGTAAGAGAAAATCGTGAACAGAATGCACACCCCTTTCAGCCGCACCTTCACCCCCACCCCCGCCGACATTGACGAACTCGGCCATGTCAACAATGCCGTGTGGGTGCGGTGGATTCAGGATATGGCGACATCGCATTGGGCGGCCACGGCTGCGCCCGAACATGTGGACGCCTATATCTGGGTCGTGACCCGGCACGAGATTGACTATCGCGGCAATGTGGCGCTGGGCGAAGGCGTGACCGGGCGGACATGGATCGAAAAGCCGCCGCGCGGCGCAACCTTTGACCGGCGGGTGGAGTTTGTGAACGATGCGGGCAAGGTGATCGTCAGTGCCAATACGACATGGGCGATGCTCGACCGGGCTTCGGGGCGGCTGATGCGAGTGCCCGCCGATGTGGCCGCGCCTTTCCTCGGTTCAGCCTAATAGGTTTCGTGCTTGCCACAACCTTTGTATCACCGTCGCCAAGCACAGCACTGCAAACAGCAATGCCAATTGCGGGAACAGCGCCGGAAACAGGCACATCGCGACGAAGAAGGCGATCGTCTCGCCTCCCTCCATCAATCCGGTCGAGTAGGTGAAGGCTTTGGCCCCGTGCCCCAAATCGCGTCCCGCCAGAATCGCGGCAAGCGCGAGGAAGCTGACGGCGGTGAGGGTGAAGCTCGCCACCAAAATCAGCCCCGACAGCTCATTGGCTGGGGATGCAAAAGCGAAACCCAGCGGCACGGCGATGTAGAAAAGATAATCGCACAGGCTATCGAGATAGCCGCCCCACGCGCTCGGGCCCCTGACCCGCGCTACCGCGCCGTCGAGACCGTCGAGCAGACGGTTGGCCGCAAGCAAAGCCAGCGCCACCAGCCAATTTTGCAGCAGCAGCGAATAGAAAAGCGGCACGACCAGCACCGCACCCGTCAATGTAATGGCATTCGCGCCGATACCGCTGCGTGCAACCCACGCGCCCATCCGGTTGAGCGCAGGATCAATCAGCTGGCGCAGGCGGGTGTCGAACAATCGCTGGGCCTATTTCTTTTCCAGCTTTTCCTTGAGCGCCGCGAGCGCGCCAAAAGGCCCGGCCTCGCTTTCATCCTTTACCCCGGCTGCCTTCAAGACGGCATCGGCGTTCGGGCTGCGCGGAAAGGGGTCGAGCGCGAGAGCAAGGCTTTGGGCCACGGCCTCGCCCAGATCAATCACCCGCCCGTCATGCGTCAGCGTATCGCAATCATCAGCGGCCAATTCTATTTCGGCATCGGGTTCATGCCCAAGTTCGGCGACAAAGCGGATGTTCAGCGGTTCCTGCACCCTGGCCGCCACGGGTTCTCCGGTAGCGATGCAGGCCTGCTGCGCCTCTGCCCGCAACTGACCGTCAAGGACAATCGCCTCTCCCTCTCGGTGATAGCGGACGTCGGCTTCAAGCATGTCGAGCGCTAAAAGGTCAAAACGCTTGGCAAGCGCGGCGCGCTCGGTGGCGTTGGCGGCAAGCTGTCGGCTGACGATAGTCGAACCGATTTCCGAAAGCGGGACCGTGACGCTGAATTCGGGGGCGGGAATGATGGTCATCCGCCTATCCCGTCAGCAAGAATCGTCTGGGCTTGCATCCCGGCCAGCCGGTCCACAAAGGCCAGTGCGTCATCACGAACGTGGCCTAAGCTCGCTGGCTCCGGCTCGGTCCCGGCGTAAAGATTGCGAACCAGCGCCGCGCCAAAGGCAGAGGCCCTTTCGGGCGCGGCCAGAGCATCGCGATACGCGCCCAACCTGCCGCCCAGCGCCCCTACCAACCGGCCAATATGCTTACCGACAATCATGTCGCCGATCCCGACTTCGCGCAGTTGCGGGTCCATATCTTCGACAAACAGTTCGATAAGCAGGGCAGTCGAGCCCGCCTGTTCGGTATCACCTTCCAGCCGCAGCAGCACGAGCGACAATATGGTTGCGACCATTTCGAAGCGACCTTCGATGGTATCGGCCACCTTGCCCTCGACAAACCAGTGCGGCTGGCGCGCGGTGGCAACAATTTGCGCGTATAGTGGGCGCAGGGCGTCGCGCGGATCGGCCTCTTTCTTGCGGAACAGGCGCTGCAACAGCAACATTATGAAAAACTCCCGATGGGTGCGTCAGATTGGCGGCTCATCCGCCGTTCATTTCGCGATGGATATTGCCATTGCCGCCCAAGGATGCAATGGCAATGCCGCTTATCGACCAAGAAGGCCCCAATATGCCGAAGACCAAGATTTCCAAAGCCCTTACCCTTGCTGCTGTCGCGGGAATCGCGATGCTTGCGCAAGGGTGTACGCAATTTCGCGGACATCAGGGCTATATCGGCGACAGCGTGTTGCTGACTTCGGTGCAGGCGGGCGTCGATAACAAGGAATCGGTGCAGGCCACGCTGGGTCGCCCGACCTTTACCGGCCAGTTTGGCAGCAATGACTGGTATTATTTTGCACGCGACACCAAGCAGTTGGCGTTCCGCAACCCGCGCCCAACCGCGCAGTCGATCATCCATGTCCAGTTTGACAATGCTGGCAATGTCGTCGCCGTGAACCAGAAGGGCATGGAAAATGTTGTTCAGCTGAACCCTGAAGGTGACAAGACCCGCACATTGGGCCGCGAGACCAGCTTCTTTGAAGAACTGTTTGGCAATATCGGTTCGGTCGGCGCGCCAGGCGCCGGACAGGGTGGTTCAAGCGGGCGGCCCTAAGCCGAAACGCTTATTGCGCCACCCCGGCTGAAGCGAGCACCGCCAGCGCGACAATTTCCGACGCACTCGACGACATGGTCGCGATCTGCACCGGCTTTTCCATCCCCACCAGCATCGGGCCGATCACCTGATCGCCGCCCAGTTCGCGCAGCAGCTTGGCCGAAAGATTGGCCGATTGCAGCCCGGGCATGACCAACACATTGGCAGGGCCTGACAGGCGACAAAAGGGATAGTTCGCCATCAGCGCCGGGTTGAGCGCGACGTCAGGGGCCATTTCGCCTTCATATTCGAAGGCGACCTTGCGGCTGTCGAGCAGCGCCACCGCTTCGCGGATATTGCCGAGCCAGTTGCCCGCCGGATTGCCAAAGGTCGAATAGGAAAGGAACGCGACGCGCGGCGTATGCCCCATACGGCGCGCAACTTGCGCAGTCTGTTCGGCGATATAGGCCAGCTCTTCCGAACTCGGCCGTTCGTTGACCGTGGTGTCGGACATGAAGACCGTATGCGTCTTGCCGACAAGAACATGAATGCCGAACGGAATCTCGCCCTTTTTCGAATCGAGCACGCGCCGCAATTCGCGCATTGTTTGCGCAAAGGTGCGGGTGATGCCGGTGATCATCGCGTCGCCCTGATCCATTGCCAGCATCAGTGCGCCAAAGATGTTGCGGTCGCGGTTGACCATGCGCTGAATGTCGCGACGCAAATAGCCGCGGCGTTGCAGGCGCAGATAGAGCCGGTCGACCATCGCAGGAACCAGCGGGCTGGAGACGCTGTTGTGGATCTCATAGCTTTCGGGGTTAGCAACCCCCATCGCCTGCAGCTTGGCGAGCACGGTCGCATCGCGCCCGACCAGCACAGGGGTACCATAGCCATCCTGCCGGAACTGGACGGCGGCGCGCAGCACGACATCTTCTTCGGCCTCGGCAAAGATCACCCGTTTCGGTTTCGCACGTGCCGCTTCATACACCTGTGCCATCACCGAGGTTGTCGGGTTCTGGCGCGCGCGCAGCGAGGCGCGATAGGCATCCATATCGGCAATCGGCTTTTGCGCGACCCCGCTGTCCATCGCTGCCTTGGCCACCGCCGAGGAAACAACCTCGATCAGGCGCGGGTCGAAGGGGGCCGGGATGATATAATCGCGGCCAAAGCTTTGCGCATTACCGCCATAGGCCGCAGCCACATCCTCATGCACCGTCTCGCGCGCCAGCTCGGCAATCGCATTGGCGGCGGCGATTTTCATCTCTTCGTTGATGGTCGTCGCCCGCACATCGAGCGCGCCACGGAAGATGAAGGGGAAGCCGAGAACATTGTTGACCTGGTTGGGATAATCCGACCGCCCCGTCGCCACGATTGCATCGGGCCGCGCCTCCATCGCATCGGGCGGGGTGATTTCGGGATCGGGGTTGGCCATCGCGAAAATGATCGGCTGGTCGGCCATGTCGCGAACCATATCCTTGGTCATCGCATTCGCCGCCGAAAGCCCAAGGAAAACGTCTGCACCCTTGATCGCCTCTGCCAATGTGCGCGCCTCGGTGGGGACGGCATGGGCCGATTTCCACTGGTCCATGCCTTCGGTACGGCCCTGATAGATCACGCCCTTACGGTCGCACATGATCACATTGCCATGCGGCACGCCCATCGCCTTGATCAGCTCGGTACAGGCAATCGCCGCTGCACCCGCACCGTTGCAGACGACCTTGATGTCCTTGAGGCTGCGACCTGTGAGCAGGCAGGCGTTGATCAAGCCGGCCGCCGAGATGATCGCAGTGCCATGCTGGTCGTCGTGAAAGACGGGGATGTTCATGCGTTCGCGCAGTGTCTGCTCAATCACAAAGCAGTCGGGAGCGGCAATATCCTCAAGATTGATGCCGCCAAAGGTCGGCTCGAGCAGTTCGACGGCATCGATGAAGCGTTGAGCATCCTCGGTCTTCACCTCGATATCGATCGAGTCGACATCGGCGAAGCGTTTGAAGAGAACCGCCTTGCCCTCCATCACCGGCTTTGAGGCCAAGGCCCCCAGATTGCCCATGCCAAGGATGGCGGTGCCGTTCGAAATCACCGCAACCAGATTGCCCTTGGCGGTATAATCATAGGCCGTCGCCGGATCGTCAGCGATAGCCTGCACCGGCACCGCAACGCCGGGCGAGTAAGCGAGGCTCAAATCACGCTGGGTCGCCATCGGCTTGGTCGCGACGATCTCGATCTTTCCGGGACGTCCCTGCGAATGGAACAGCAATGCTTCGCGGGCGGTAAAGGGGACGTCGCTTTCGCTCATGGGATCATTTGCCTTGCTTTTTTTCTGATATGCGCCCGCCCTAGCGGCAAGCACGGTAGGGGCGCAAGTCTGCATGCTTCTGGGGCGGTCAAACTTATTCCACAAATCATCGGCGGGCCCCTGTTGCCTTGCCCCGGCAAGCCGGTATCAAGCTGACATGGACTCGCGCCCCGCCAAAAATGTTGCATTGCCCGGCCTCGAAACGCCGACGCCGATGATGGCGCAATATCTGAAATTGAAGGCGAAAGCCGGCGACTGCATGCTGTTCTACCGCATGGGTGATTTTTTCGAGCTGTTTTTTGACGACGCCAAGGCCGCATCACAAACGCTCGACATCGCGCTGACCTCGCGCGGCGAACATGGCGGGCAACCGATCCCGATGTGCGGCGTGCCGGTACACGCCGCCGAGGGCTATCTGGCGCGGCTGATCAAGGCCGGGCACCGGGTCGCGATTGCCGAGCAGACCGAAACGCCCGAAGAGGCCAAGGCGCGGGGCGGATCGAAGGCGCTGGTCGCACGCGACATCATCCGTTTTGTCACCGCTGGCACGCTGACCGAGGATAGCCTGCTCGACAGCTGGGCCTCGAACATTCTGGTCGCGCTCGCCGAGGCTGGCGGCGAAATCGGGCTGGCGGCGGCCGATATTTCGACCGGCTATTTCGAGGTGAGCTGCGTATCCGCGTCGGCACTCGAAGCCGAACTGGCGCGGCTGGGGCCGAGCGAAGTGGTCGCACCCGAAAGCTTTACCGCCCAACCCTATGGCGCAATCGAACGACCACGCGACGACTTTGACAGCATGGCAGGCAAGGGCGCACTCGCCGCGCATTTCGGCAGCACGGACTTTGCGTCGCTCAGCCGTGCCGAACTGGCCGCTGCGGGCGGCCTGCTCGCCTATCTGGAGCATGTCGGGCAGGGCAAGATGCCCTTCCTCAAAGTGCCGGTGCGACGCGAGGTGCAGCAATATCTGCTGATCGACCAAGCAACGCGCGACAGCCTTGAGATTACCCGTTCGGCCAATGGCGGCGGGCGGGCGGGTTCGTTGCTTGCCGAAATCGACCGGACGATTACTGGGGCGGGCGCGCGGCAATTGGCGGCCGACCTCTCTGCGCCATTGATGGACAAAGGCGCAATCGAAGCGCGGCTGGCGCTGGTGCAATGGTTCCACGATGCGCCCTTATTGCGTGACAGCACGCGCGCTGCGCTGCGCCAATTGCCCGATATTGCCCGCGCGCTAGGCCGCGTGGTGGCTGGGCGAGGAAGCCCGCGCGACTTGGGGCAAATTCGCGATGGCCTTGATGGCGCGCGTATCTTGCGTGAGCGGCTCGGCGCAATGGCGGAACGCCCCGCTTTGCTGGAAAGCCTGCTTCCTGCACTCGACGGACATGGCGCGATGGTCGACCTGTTCAGCCGTGCGCTGGTGCCAACGCCGCCGACCGAAGCCTCGCAGGGCGGCTATATCGCCGAGGGCTATGACGCCGCGCTGGATGCACTGCGGCTGGCGGGGCGTGATGGACGGGCTGCGGTAGCAGCAATGGAGGCGCGTTATCGTGCCTCGACCGGCATTTCCGCGCTGAAAATCCGCCACAACGGCGTGCTCGGCTATTTTGTTGAAGTGCCCGCCAAAAATGCCGACCCGCTAATGGCGGCAGGCAGCGGCTTTACCCACCGCCAGACGATGGCGGGCGCGGTGCGCTTCAACTCGCCCGAATTGCATGAGGAGGCGCTGCGGATCACGCAAGCCTCCGGCCATGCGCTGGCAGCCGAAGCCGCGCATCTTGAGGAACTGATCGGGCATGTACTCGTCCGCCGCGATGCGATTGCGGCAAGTGCCGATGCCTTGGCGCGGATTGATGTGGCAGCCGCCCTTGCCGAACGGGCGGCCGAAGGGCGCTGGTGCCTGCCTGAATTCGTTCCCGGCAACGAACTGCAAATCGAAGGCGGGCGGCATCCGGTGGTCGAAAGCGCATTGGCACGGCTCGGCGAACGCTTCATCGCCAATGATTGCGGCCTCGCGCCAGACAAGCGGCTGTGGCTGGTAAGCGGCCCCAATATGGGTGGTAAATCGACCTTTTTGCGGCAGAATGCCCTGATCGTGATTTTGGCGCAGGCGGGCAGCTATGTGCCAGCGAGCACCGCCCGACTGGGGCTGGTCGACCGGCTGTTCAGCCGCGTCGGCGCGTCGGACAATCTGGCACGCGGGCGTTCGACCTTCATGGTCGAGATGGTCGAGACGGCGGCCATCCTTGCGCAGGCGACCGAGCGCAGCTTCGTCATTCTCGACGAGGTTGGGCGCGGCACCTCGACCTATGATGGACTCGCCATTGCCTGGGCCGTGGTTGAGGGCATCCATGAAGCCAACCGCTGCCGCTGCCTGTTTGCGACGCACTATCACGAACTGACCCGTTTGGCGGACACGCTCGACGCGCTCTCGCTCCACCATGTCCGCGCCAAGGAGTACAAGGGTGACCTCGTCCTCCTCCACGAAGTCTCGGACGGCCCCGCCGACCGGAGCTATGGCATTGCGGTCGCCAAACTCGCCGGTCTGCCACCACCGGTGCTCGCACGCGCGACGCAAGTGCTGGAGAAACTCGAAAAGGGCCGCGCCGAAACCGGCGGGCTGGCGGCGGGATTGGGCGACATGCCGCTCTTCGGTGCCGCCCTCAATGCCGCCGAAGCCAAGGTCGATGCCGTGCGTGAAAAGCTGTCGGGCATGGATATCGACGCACTCACGCCACGACAGGCGCTTGATTTGCTTTACGAACTGAAGGGCTTGGCTGGGGAAGAGTGAAATTTCACGCAAAGGCGCAAAGATTTTCAAGGGGTCAGTTGCCGAACTCCCTGTAATTGTTCACAACCCGTTTGAGTCCTTCTTTGAGTGTGATGCCGCCGAAGTTTATCAAAAGCCCCAAAGGCAATTTCATTAATCGTAGATATGTCAGCGTTTGTTTCGAATGAACGGGTGATAATTTTTCGACGGATTTCAGCTCAATCAACAGAGTGTCGTTCACCAGCAAATCGATCTGGAATGCTTTTGGAAAAACAATGCGGTCAATGACTGCCTTGACCGGCAATTGCCGATCAACCTTAAATCCCTGCTTTTCAAGGCGTGCGGCGAGAAGAGTCTCGTATACCGATTCCAGCAAACCTGGACCAACATCCACATGTATGGCCATAGACGTATCAATCACCCGACTTGCAATAGCCTCAAGCTCGGCATTCATACGTTGACCTCTTGAAAACCTTTGCGCCTTTGCGTGAAACTAAATCAGGCCAAAGACAGAAACAGCCCTGCTAACGCCGCGCTCATCAGGTTGGACAGCGACCCTGCGGCCAGCGCCTTCAGCCCCAGCTTGGCGATCATTGGGCGCTGGTTGGGGGCGAGGCCGCCGGTGACCGCCATCTGGATCGCGATCGAGCTGAAATTGGCGAAGCCGCACAGCGCAAAGGTGACGATGGCGACCGTCGTTGCAGACAAGGTTTTCAGTGCACCCAGATCGATGAAGGCGACAAATTCGTTGAGGACGATCTTGGTGCCGAACAGCCCACCCGCCTGCACGGCTTCGTTCCACGGAACGCCGAGCAGATACATGACCGGTGCAAAGACATAACCCAAAAGCCCCTGGAAACTGAGCCCTTGAAGGCCAATTGCATTGCCGATTCCGCCAAGAATGCCGTTCGCCAGCGCTACCAGTGCAACGAAGGCAAGAACCATCGCGCCGACTGCGACGGCAAGCCGAACGCCTGTTTGCGCGCCTTGTGCAGCTGCCATAATGATATTGGCAGGCTTTTCCTCATCATGGTCTGCAGCCGCAGGCACGGGATGCGGGCCTCCTTCCGGTAGCAGTGCAGCGGGCCCTTCAGCGCTGATGCGTGCTTGAGGCAAATATATGTCTTCGGGTTCGGGTGCGATTTCTTCATCGGGCATGATCAGCTTCGCCATCAATATTCCACCCGGGGCCGACATGAAGGCGGCGGCGATGAGGTAATCGATGCGAATGCCCATCGAGGCATAGGCGGCGAGGATCGTTCCCGCGACCCCGGCCATGCCGACCGTCATCACGCAGAAGAGCTGCGCAGGGTTGAGCGTCGCGAGATAGGGGCGGATCACCAGCGGCGA
This sequence comes from Sphingorhabdus pulchriflava, assembly GCF_003367235.1. Classification (GTDB taxonomy): domain Bacteria; phylum Pseudomonadota; class Alphaproteobacteria; order Sphingomonadales; family Sphingomonadaceae; genus Sphingorhabdus_B; species Sphingorhabdus_B pulchriflava. The sequence continues at coordinate 163,626 of NZ_QRGP01000002.1, read as the reverse complement.
TTCCGACTGGCCGACAAAAATGTTCGAGGCCGCGCACAGGCTTTCGACCTTTGAAATGCCGGTGATTTTCTGCAGGCCGCCGCCGATCCAGCGGATGACATATTGCATCACTCCGAGATAATAGAGGATCGAAATGAAAGCGGCGAAGAATATGATGACGGGGAGTGCCTGAATCGCGAAATTCTGCCCCAGCGGATCGGTGGCGAGCCCGCCGAAGAGGAATTTCGTGCCTTCATTGGCATAGCCCAGCAAGTTGGATACCCCAGCCGCCGCGCCTTGCAAAACCCGGTTGCCCCAGGGCACATAGAGCACCAGCGCCGCCAGCCCTGCCTGCAGCGCAAAGGCCGACAGCACGACGCGTGGGCGGATCGCCTTACGGTTGGAGGACAGCAGGAAGGCGATCGCAAGGATCAGCACCATTCCGCCAAGGCTCATCAGGATTTGCATTTGCGACACTCCCCCAAATTCAAACCGTCGCCCCAGCAGAGGCTGAGGCCGTTGGAGGCCCAAGCCGATCGCGCAAGATAAACCTGCAACGGCCCCTGCCTGCGCAGGGGCGACGTGTATGTCAAAGCTGTTAGCGCGCCCTTCCGCCTTGCGCCAATAAAATTAGCCGCTAACCATTGGCCACCAAAGCAGAAACAGGGAAGCAACAAAATGACCGACGGCCCAAGCACCGGAACGATGATCCCGCGATCGCTGTTTGTCTATGCTTTGCTCTATGGCGGGCTGGTGGTGCTGGCGGGTGTGCTCGGCACCAAGATTTCGGAAATCGGGCCGCTGCATGTCGAATCGGGCATCTTCGCCTTTCTGATGCTGGTGGTGCTATCAAGCGCAGTAGCCGAACTGCACGGCAAGGACACCGCTGACAAACTCGTCCGCTATGGTTTCTTGCCGCTCATCCTTTCGATGGCGCTGATCTTCATCGTCATCCGCATGCCCCCCGCCCCCTTCTGGACGTTACAAGACCAATTTGCGGGCATCCTCGGCCAGGGCGCGCGTCTTCAGCTGGCCGGCCTAATATCCTATGGTATTTCGCAAACCCTGAACGTCTATGTTTTCACCAAGCTGAAGGGCGAAGGCAGCGGGCGGGCGGCCTGGCTGCGCGGGCTGATTGCGGGTTTGCTCTCGCAGGCGCTCGATACCGTGCTGTTTATCACCATCGCATTCTATGGCGTGGTCGATCCCGGCAGCGGGCAGGAAATGCCGATTGTCGACATCATGACGGGTCAGATCATCGCCAAGCTGACCCTGGTGGTGGTGTTCGTGCCCCTGCTGATCACCGCTTGCGTCAAGCTTGGGCAACGATTGGACGGCAAGGCCGCCTGAGCCTGCAATATAGTTGCGTGCAAAGCGATGGGGCGCTAACCCGCGCGCCATCATGACCAACCACGCACCCGATCCAGCGATGCTGGCAAAAGCCGAAACCCTCACCGAGGCGCTGCCGTATATGCAGCGCTATGCGGGCAAAACCTTTGTCATCAAATATGGCGGCCATGCGATGGGCGATCCCGAAGCCGCGCGCAACTTTGCCGAGGATGTGGTGCTGCTGAAAGCCGTCGGCATCAATCCAGTGGTTGTCCATGGTGGTGGGCCTCAGATCGGTGCGATGCTGAAGCAGCTGGGCGTCGAAAGCCGCTTTGTAGACGGACTGCGCGTCACCGATGCCGAAACCGCCAAGGTTGCCGAAATGGTGCTGTCGGGAGCGATCAACAAGGAACTGGTGAGCTGGATTGCCCAAGCCGGGGGCCGTGCGGTCGGCATTTCGGGCAAGGATGGCGGCTTCGTAATCGCCGAAAAGGTCGAGGGTTCCACCCGCGATCCCGACAGCAATATCGAACGCGCGGTCGACCTTGGCTTTGTCGGCACACCCAAACATATCGACCGCAGCCTGCTCGACACGATTTCGGGCAGTGGGATGATCCCCGTGGTCGCCCCCATCGGCGTCGACAAGACTGGCCAGACCTATAACATCAACGCCGACACGATGGCGGGTGCGATTGCCGCTGCCTTGGGCGCGGCGCGTTTGTTCCTGCTCACCGACGTCGCAGGCGTGCTCGACAAATCGGGCAATCTGCTCACCGATCTTGATCCCAAGCAGATTGGCGCGTTGCGCGAAGACGGAACGGTTACCGGCGGGATGATCCCCAAGCTGGAAACCTGCATCGCCGCGGTCGAAGGCGGCACCGAAGCCGCTGTCATTCTCGACGGGCGGGTCCCGCATGTCAGCCTGCTTGAAATCTTCACGGCGCGCGGTGCGGGCACGCTGGTGCATCGGTGAGTTATCAGTAATATCCTTCGTCATTCCCGCTTTTGCGAGAATGATGAAATTCGGGTGTTCTAGATGGTTGATACAGCGCCCAGCCTCGGCTAATTGGGCGCATCCCTGCTCTTTCGGAGGCATGCATGCTCCTCGCGCTTATCCAGATCATCGGTTATTTGATCACCATCGTTTCCACGGTCGTGATTGTGCAATTCATCCTCAGCCTGCTGATCTCGTTCAATGTCGTCAGCCTGTCGAACAACATTGTTGCGTCGCTCTGGCATTCGCTGAACATGATCCTCGATCCATTTCTGAAACCGATCCGCCGCATCATGCCCGATACCGGTATGATCGATTTTTCCCCCATCGTTCTGATTGTCGGCTTGCGCATCATCCAGATGCTGCTCGGCGGTCTGGCGCATGACCTGTATTATTCGGGACTATGAGCAACGCGACCATCATTGACGGTAAGGCTTTTGCTGCCGGGCTGCGCGCCCGGATCGCGCAAGCCGTGCCGGCCTTTACCGCAGCGACAGGCAAAGTGCCTGGACTAGCCGTAGTGCTGGTCGGTGATGACGCGGCGAGCGCCGTCTATGTCGCGTCCAAGGGCAAGGCGACGGTCGCTGCCGGAATGGCGAGTTTTGAGCACCGCCTGCCCGCTGACACCGCCCAGGGTGACCTCATCGCGCTCGTCCGGCAGTTGAATGCCGATGATGCCGTCGATGGCATATTGGTCCAGCTTCCGCTTCCCAAACATCTCGACGAACAGGCCGTAGTTGAGGCGATCAGCCCCGACAAGGATGTCGACGGCCTTACCCCGATCAGCACCGGACGCCTCGCGCTCGGTTTGCCCGGGCTGGTGCCGTGCACCCCGCTAGGTTCGCTGATGCTGCTGAAAGACCATATCGGCGACTTGTCCGGTAAAGACGCGATTGTCATCGGCCGCTCCATTCTGGTTGGCAAGCCGATGGCGCAGCTTCTGCTGGGCGAAAATTGCACCGTCACCATCGCGCACAGCCGCACCCGCGACCTCATGGAAAGGGTGCAGCAGGCCGATATCGTGGTCGCCGCTGTCGGTCGTGCCGAAATGGTCAAGGGCGACTGGCTGAAACCCGGTGCGGTCGTCATTGATGTTGGCATCAACCGACTGGAACCTGTGAACGACGAGGCCAAGGGTAGGCTCGTCGGCGATGTCGATTATAGCAGCGCGCTGGAGCTGGCCTCAGCTATCACGCCGGTGCCGGGGGGTGTTGGCCCGATGACCATTGCCTGCCTGTTGCGCAACACGCTGGTCGCTGCACATCGACGGGCTGGCCTAGCCGACCCCGAAGGGCTATGAGCCGGGAATGACCCGGACCCAATATCTTCCCGCCCTTTTCGCGACCACCTTGCTTGTCAGCGGATGTGCGTCGCAGCGACCCGAGATGCGCGCCATGTCCCAAAGCGCCAATCCCAGCGCGGTGATTGCTGCCGAAATCGCCTTCAACCGGCTGGCGCAGGAAAAGGGGCAATGGACCGCCTTTCGCGAAACAGCTGCAAAAGATGCGGTGATGTTCGCACCCGACCCAAATCGGGCGCTGGAATGGCTGAAAGATAAGGCCGATCCGCCAAAGTCGGTCAAATGGCAACCGCACAAGGCGTTCATGTCATGTGACGGCAAGACCGGAGTTACGACCGGCGCTTGGCAGCGGCCCGATGGCTCGGTGGGCTATTTCACCACCGTCTGGCAGTGGCAGGACAAGGGCTCCCGCCCGGCGGATGCGCCGGCTTCCTATATGGGCGATGGTGAGTGGAAATGGGTTGTCGACCATGGCGATGCCCTCACGGCCCCCCGTGCGGCACCCGAACTGATCGAAACGCGTGTCGCCAGTTGCAAGGGCAAACCCAATGCACCGCTCGCCGCTCCGCCGATGGGCGCGAAAATGAAGATGGGCCTTTCGCGCGACCAGAGCCTGAATTTCACCTGGACCGTCCTGCCCGACAATAGCCGCACGGTTACCGTCCGCCTGTGGAACGGTGAAGCCTTTGATACCGTCATCGACGACGCCGTGGCCGCACCCGCCGCATGATCGACCTGTTTGTTTCTGCCTTCATCACCTTTTTCGTGGTGATTGACCCGCCGGGCTGTGCGCCAATCTATGCCAGCCTGACCAAGGGCGCGACTGCACAACAGCGGCGCAGCATGGCCATCCGCGCGTCGATTATCGCGGCAGGCATATTGTTCGTCTTTGCGCTGTTTGGAGAAGATCTGCTCGGCGCACTGCATATCGAGCTCAACAGCTTCCGCATCGCGGGCGGGATCATGCTGTTCCTGATCGCAATCGACATGGTGTTCGAAAAACGCACCGAGCGGCGCGAGGAACGCGCGCAGAAGATTATCGAGACGCCAGAGATTGAGGACGTCTCGGTCTTCCCGATGGCTATGCCGATGATTGCCGGACCAGGCTCGATTGCGTCGGTGATGTTGTTGATGAGCCAGAATCAGGGGCTCGACCGCTCGCTGGTGGTGCTCGGCGCATTAGGCGCTGTGCTATTGCTGACGCTGATCGCACTGGTTGCCGCAGGGCCGATCATGCGCGTGCTAGGTTCAAAAGCCGAAGCCGTCATCACGCGCCTGCTGGGCGTATTGCTCGGCGCGCTGGCGGCGCAGTTTGTTATCGACGGGCTTAGAGCCAGCTTCGGCGCATAAAGCTTATTGCAACGTTACCCGGTCGTCAGAGCCATCATGGCGGCCAAAAAACTGCATCAGCTGGACAATCAGTTCGCTGCGCGTTGCCAGCCCCTTGGCCTCTAGCAGGGCCTGCTTGGCCGCCGCATCGAAGGGCGCGATCTGCGCGACGATATTGACCAGCGAGTAATCGTCGAGTTCGCCCACCGCGTTCCAGTCGACCGCATAGCCCTGCGCTTCGGCGAAACGGCGCGCCTCGATTTCAAACGACGCGCGTTCGCCCAGCGAGAGCGCCTCGCCCAATTCATCCTCTTCCCACAATTCCGCCTCGATCTGGCGAAACGGCGTTCCGACGTCAAGCTCGCGGGTGAGGGTGAAGCGCTGCAACCCTTCGAGAACGATGTTATAGCGCCCGTCTTCGAGCGCCTCGACATCGTCGATCCGGCCCAGACAGCCCACCGCAAACAACGGAGGATGCTCGCCGCCGCTTTTGGGCTGGATCATCCCGATCATCCGGTCGCGCGCCAAAGCATCGCTGACGAGCGAACGGTAGCGCGGCTCAAAAATATGCAGCGGCAATTGCATGCCGGGAAGCATGATCACCCCTGAGAGCGGGAAGATCGAGATCCGCTTAACCGTCATCAGCCGAACAATATTGCCGACAATTTACGACGTGTCGCTGCGACCCACGGATCTTCGAGGCCGATCATACTGAATATTTCGAGCAGGCGGCTGCGCGCGGCACCCTCATTCCACGCCCGGTCAGCAGCAATGCTAGCCAGCAGGGCGTCTGCGGCACCATCACGGTCGCCCGCCGCCATCAAGGCATTGGCAAGATCGAACCGCGCCTGATGGTTGTCGGGTGCGGCTTCCACCGCGGCCTTCAAGGCCATAATCTCTTCGGGGTCACGCGCCTCTGCGGCAATGGCGAGCATCGTTCCCACGCGCTCCAAAGCTGGATCGGCGCGCTGCTCATCGGTCAGGCTTGTGTGGATCGCCTGCGCCTCTTCCTTGCGGTCGAGCGCAATCAATGCCTCGAGCATACCGGCAAGTGCTGCCTTATGCTCCGGATCGTGGCCGAGAATTTCGGTAAAGATCGCATAAGCCTCTTCATTCGCGCCCTCAGCCAGCGCTTCGGTACCGGCGGCAGCGACTTCATCAAGGCTGGGGCCGCTATCGGGCACCGCACCCGGCTGGACCGGCAGTTTGGCCAGCAACTGATCCAGCATGGCCGCAAGCTGCGGTTCGGTACGCGCACTGGTCAGGTCAGCGACTGGCTGGCCCTGGAACATGGCATAGACGGTGGGGATCGAACGGATCTGGAATTGCGCGGCGATGAACTTGTTCTCATCGACATTGACCTTGGCGAGGAGCACGCCTTTTTCGGCATAATCGGCGGCAACCTTTTCCAGCACCGGCGTCAGCTGTTTGCAAGGCCCACACCATTCCGCCCAAAAGTCGAGGATGACCAATTTGGTCATCGACGGCTCGACAATTTCGTCGCGAAAAGCCTGCACGGCTTTCTGTTCTTCGGTGGTCAAACCCATGCTGGCCAAATTACTGCTCCCGATATCCGAATCGTCCGTGCCCCTTATGTGGGGTGCGACGCGCATATGCCAAGATAGTGCGTCCCACGCCTTCAAAAAAGCAAAGCAATTCTGCTGTGATTAAAGGGCTTGCAGCCCCCGATAACGCCTGCTAATGGCGCGCCTCACCCGCTGGACATCACCCGATTCCAGCCGCCAGAGCGGGCGTAGCTCAGGGGTAGAGCACAACCTTGCCAAGGTTGGGGTCGAGGGTTCGAATCCCTTCGCCCGCTCCAGTTTTCTCTATATATAGCAATCGTTTAAGGCTGTGCGGCCAGTGCGGTTTATTGCTCCGCGGCCACAATATAGGCAGGCCTCCACTCACCCTTGTTCCATATGAAAAAGGGGGCAGGTTTGACCTGCCCCCTTTAAATTTCCGAACCCTGGAATCTGGATACCAGAACTAGAATTCGTGTTTCACACCGATCTGAAACATATTGTCGGAACCAGCCCCCGGACTGATGCGGCCGATATATTCGACCGCCAGAGCCCAGTTGGGATCAAACAGCGCTTCCAGCTTGCCGCCAAGTGTCAGTTCTTCGCTGCCAATGCCCGAAAGGGGAATTGTGGAGAAGGGCCCCGAGATCCGGTCAGCATAGGCAACGCGCGCGTCGGCGCTTCGTTCTACATTCCACTGATATTCGGCTCGCAATTGTGGAAGCAATTCGCCCCAGCCGGTCTTGTGGCGGTATTTGAACCTTGTGCCCAGACCGAGCGAAGTGAAGTTCACATCCTGATCGAGGAAGGTCAGGTCGAACACCGAGCCACTGCTTTCCGAATAGCCGTTGAGCGTCGCCCGGGTGATGTCGATGCGGGCATAAGGCGTCAGCTGCCAATCGCCACGCAGGATATCCGCCCCCGTGCTCAACGTTCCGAACCATTGGTGGCCGTCGCGGCTGGAGTTCAGCAGCGCACCGGTCAACGTGACATAGCGGCGCAGGTCGAAATCGAGCTTTTGATACCCACCCAGCCAGTCGACGAAGAAGCCGTCACCCAGTTTGTGGCTACCATAGACTGCGATCGTCTTGGCTTCGCCACGGCTGCGCGAACCTTCGTCCCCGACATCGACGGTATCCCGGCCGAGACCGATGCCAAGACCGGCTGCGAAAGACGGGCTGAAGCGATAATCCGCGCCGATGGTGATGCCTTCGGATTCGAACTCTTGCGAGACACGTCCGCTATTCGCTTCACGTTCGCCAAAGCGGATCGCGCCGCCGGCCCAGATTGTCCAAGGGCCGCCTGCCCCGCCGCCCGCGCCGGCATTGGCTGTCGGACCTTCGGCTTTGGCACTGCCCTCTGCGCTCCAGTTGTTGAGCGATACGATGCCCGACATGCGGCTGCGGTTGGCGCAGGCTGCATTTGTCATCATCGTAATCGCATCGCGGCAATGATCGGGCGTGGAGAGACGGACATTGTTGCGGAATGTGATACCCGCACCGTCGCCATTCCCCTCGCCATTGCCGCTGCCTTCGCCGTGCATGCTTTCCATGCGCTGCATGAAGTTGTCGACCTGGGCGTCGGCGAAGCGGCGGGTGGCCGCCACCTGGGCCTGAACCAGCCCGCGCACTTCGGGATCGGTCGCCGGGTCTGGCCGGGCCGCCACTTGCAGGGCAAAATTGACCGTCAGCGTTGCAGGCGTTCCGCCGGTGCTGTCGGTTGCGGTGATCGCAAAGTTCGCGGTACCCGATGTCGTTGGCGTCCCGCTTATAACACCGGTTGTGGTGTTCAGCGTCAAACCGGCGGGCAATGTGCCGGAACTTATGGCGAAGCTGTAAGGCGCAATGCCCCCACTTGCCGTCAACGCCTGGCTATAGGCGATACCCTGAACCGCTGCAGGCAGTGTTGCTGGCGTTATCGTCAAAGTCGGCACACCCACGCCCAATGTCAGGTTGGCAGCACCAGTCTGGCCATTGGCGTCGCGGACCTGCACCGCAAAGGCGAAGCTGCCCGACACCGTTGGCGTACCCGATAGCTGGCCATTCGCAGCCAGTGTCACGCCCGTCGGCAAGGCACCGCCGGTCAACGTGTAACTATAGGGAGCAACCGCACCCGAAGCCGACAACGTAGCCGTATAGGCTTGGCCCGCAATCGCAGCAGGAAGCGCCGTTGGCGTGACGACAATCGTCGGTGCGGCAACGGTCAGGCTATAGTTGCCCGCCACGGTGAACGGTGCTCCAGCCCCGGTCGCACCAGTGTCCGTGGCCGTGACGGTGAAGGCAAAACTGCCCGATGCGGTTGGCGTTCCCGAAACCGCACCGGTTGCAGCGTTGAGCGTTACACCAGCTGGCAGGCTACCGGTCAGCGCGTAGCTGTAAGGCCCAACCCCGCCGCTGGCAGCGATGCTTTGGCTATAGGGCCCAGCATAGGTGGCGGTGAAGCTGCCCGATGCGGGGGCTAGCGCCAGATTGGGTGCCGCCACGTTCAGAGTGAAACCCTGAGACGCGGTGAACGGCCCATTACCGGTGCTGCTGTCCTGTCCGCTGACCGTGAGGGCGAAGCTGCCACTCGCGGTCGGCGTACCGGCTATGGTCACGCTGTTGGCGCTGCTGCTGCTGACCGAAAGGCCTGCTGGCAATCCGGTAACGGTGTAGGCGCTGAACGGAGCCGTACCGCCCGCAAAGTTGAAAGTCTGGCTATAGGCCTGTCCGACAGTCGTTGTCAGCGGGCCAGCCGCTGTAACCGTCAACGCCGGGGCCCCGACCGTTATCGTCACCGTCGCGGGAGACGAAGTGCCGCCGCTGTTGGTGGCGGTATAGGTGAAGCTGTCGGTTCCGGAGAAGCTGGCATTGGGCTGATAGCTGACGGTCAGTCCGCCGACCGTTGCACTGCCATTGGCTGGGCCTGAGGCAATTGCAACCGAGGTTGCCGTGCCGCCCGAAAGGTTCAGCGCAACCGGCGTCGCTCCAGAGCCATAGGGCAGGCTGAGACTGACTGCGCCTGCGACAGGCGGCTGGTCGACAATCGTCAGCGCAAAGCTCTGATTGCCGCCATAAGGGCCGGTACCCGTACTGCTATCTGTCGCGGTTACGGTAAAGCTGAAGCTGCCAAAGGCGGTGGGGGTACCACCCAGCACACCCGAAGCAGAGAGCGTCATTCCGGTGGGAAGCGCACCAGCAGTTACGACATAGCTATAAGGAGCGGTGCCTCCGCTCGCCGGGTTCAACGTCGCTGCATAGGGCACATTGCGCTGACCGCTAGCAAGGCTGGTTGCAGGCAAGGTCACAGATGCCGAGGCGACGTTCAATGTGAAGGCGCGTGCACCGTTAAACGGTCCGGGCGTACCGCTTGAATCGGTCGCGGTGATCGTGAAGTTGAAATTGCCGCCAGCGGTCGGTGTGCCCGACAATGTTCCTCCAGACGACAGGCTGAGGCCCGCCGGCAGAGCGCCCGCAGTAATTGCATAGCTATAAGGTGCGATGGCGCCCGAGGCTGTGACGGTTGTGCTATAGGCAGAAGCAACCGTTGCGGATGGCAAGCTTGCCTGATCGATCGCAATCACAGGCGGAGCCACCGTAAGGGCATAATTGCCCGAAACGGAGAATGGCGCACCTACGCCGGTTATAGTCGTGTCGGTCGCGGTCACGGTGAAGCTGAATGTCCCCACCTGGATCGTGCTGCCCGATAGCAGACCCGTCGAACCGTTCAGCGTTACCCCTGTCGGCAATGCCCCGGCGGTGACAGCATAACTATAGGGCCCGACGCCGCCGCTTGCGACATAGGTCTGCGACACGGGTGCGTTAAACGCAACGTTGGTAGTGCCCGAACCAGGTGTTAGCACCAGTGTCGGCGCGTTGACCGTCAGCGTGTAGGCACGGCTACCCGCCTGACCAAAATTGTCGGTCGAGGTGATGGTGAAGTTGAAGCTGCCAACCTGGGTCGGTGTGCCTGAGAGCGTACCGGCGCTGAACGTCAGTCCAGTCGGCAGGCTGCCTGATGTCAGAGCCAGGGTATAAGGTGCAACACCTCCCGAACTGGTCAGAGTCTGCGAATAGGCAACCCCTGCATTCGCTGCCGGAACCACAGCAGGCGCTATCGCTATGGTCGGCGCAGGCACATCAATGGTGTAATTCTGCGCGACGGTGAACGGCGCGCCCGTTCCGGTCGAACCCGTATCGGTTGCGGTTACGGTGACGGGATAGCTACCCGGGGCGGTTGGTGTACCAGACAGTGTCGAACCGCTGAAGCTGAGGCCTGCAGGCAACGCGCCTGTCAGGGTATAGCTATAGGGCCCGGTCCCTCCGGATGCGGTGAAATTCTGGCTGAAGGCCGCTGCATAGGGCGCGTTCAGCGTGCCCGAGCCGGGAATCAGCGCCAAACCGGGTCCAGCAACGTTCAGCGTGAACGCCTGACCGACGGTGAAGGGGCCATTGCCACTGCTGCTGTCGGTCGCCGAGACATTGAGGTTGAACGCGCCAGCCGCTGTCGGCGTGCCCGAAACCGTCACGCTGTTCGCAGTGGTGCCCGTAATGGAAAGTCCGGCTGGCAGGTTGGTAACCTGATATCCCGACCATGGCTGTGCACCGCCATTGAAAGTGAAGCTTTGGGTGTAGGGGACAGCAATACTGGCGTTGAGGCCACCTGAAGGCGTGATTGTCACCACCGGATCCTGCACTGTAATCGACACCAGTGCAGCCGAGGAAGTGCCGCCGCTATTGGTTGCGCTATAGGTAAAGCTATCGGGTCCGGCATAGCCCGGGTTGGGCTGATAGGTGATAGTCGTGCCGCTGGCCATCACAGTGCCGTGCAGCGATGGGGTAACCTCGTTGACACTGGTCGGCGCGCCGCCGGTTATCACGAGCGGTACATTGGTAGCGGCAGCGTCATAAGGCACGGTTAGCGTTACCGGACCAGCCACAGGCGGAATGTCGATCACCGTCACGCTGGCCACCGCCGACGCACAATTGGTCGGGTTGAGCTGTTCGCAAATCGTATAGTTGACCGACTGAGACCCGACGGGTGTGCCGACCGCAACGTTGATCCTGCCAGTAGCGGGGTTGAGCGTCACGCCAGCATTGGAAGAAGTCGAGGACGTCACAACCACATTGGCAAAAGTCGCCGCAGCGCCGTTCAGCGTGTCTGGGCCATTACCATTATTGGCAAGAATATTGGCGTAGGCCGTGCCACCCGTCACCGTGCTGATGTCCGGCGCATTGACGTCGTCGAGCGCTGCAATGGCTGCCGGAGCTACGCTTACCTCGGCGATTGCAGCTGCACAGTTCGCTGGATCCACTGCCTGACAGATTTCATAGGTCACCGTATAGCTTCCCGCCGCGGTGGCTGGGGCGACAACAACCGCGCCGGTCGCCGGGTTTAGCGTGATCGCCGGGTTGGTCGTGGCCAATTGGCTTAGCGTTACGGTCGTGAGCGTGGCGGGAACGCCGCCAAGCGTGTCGGGCCCATTGCCGTTGTTGGCGAGGACATCGGCATAGGCCGTGCCCCCTGTGAAGCCGTTGACCGCAGCCGCGCCTGTATCATCATTTGCAATGATTGGAGGCGATACGATCGTCAACGCATAAGCCTGGCTGCCGCTGAACGGTCCGGGCGCTCCGCTGGAATCGGTCGCAGACACAGTGAAGTTGAACACGCCCGATGCGGTCGGGGTACCCGAAAGCGTGCCGCCGCCGGTCAGGGTCAGTCCGGTTGGTAGAGCCCCTGCGGTTACGGCAAAGCTATAGGGCGCAACCCCAGCCGATGCGGTGAGTGTCTGACTATAAGCTGTCCCCACCGTTCCATTGGGCAGCGACCCCGGCGAGACTGTTACCGGCACATCATCATTGTTAATCGTACCCAGTCCCTGATTGTCCGCGATGATTGCGTTAGTCGCCCCTGACAGATTTACGAAATAGGTTTCGTTCGCCTCGGGCACAGTTTCGCCAATCACGGGCACCGTGATGGTGCGGCTTGTCTGGCCGGGCGTGAAGGTGAGCGTGCCGCTTGTGTTGGTATAGTCTGCGGGTTGCGTTGCCGTTCCATTGGCTGTTGCATAGTTGACCGCAACTGTCTGGCCGCTTGCAGCCGAGAGGTTGACCGTGAAGACGGCATTGACCGTCCCCGCATTACCCTCGGTCACCGAAACATCGTTGATCGAAAGCGAAGGTAGCGGATCATCGTTGGTGATCGTGCCGACGCCCTGGCCATCGACGACCACAGCATTGACCGCGCTGGTGACGTTGACGAAGTAGCTCTCACTGGGTTCATTCAGCGTGTCGCCGTTGAGCAGGACGGTGAAGATATAGGTACTGCTGCCCGCAGGGATGGTCTGCGCCGTCAGCGACTGGGCGACATAATCCGTCCCGGCAGTCGCCGACCCGTTCGCGGTGGCGATGTTGAAGGTCACGCCGCCCGGACCCGCCGGAGCCGACAGGCTGACTGTAAAGGTCGCGTTGGTGATGCCGGCATTGCCCTCGTTCAGGGTCACATCGTTGATCGTCAGATTGGGCAGATCGTCGTTGAGGATGGTGCCGACCGCATTGTTGGGCACACCCACGGTGTAGCCGGCACCGGCAGCGAGCGTGATGCTGACCGTTTCGTCCGATTCAATCGACGTATCGGCTGTGGGATTGACCGTGATCGTACCGGTGGTCTGGCCAGTGTTGATGATCAGTGGCGAGGTGATCGTCGCATAATCCGTGCCATTGGCGGCCGTTCCACCGACGGTGTAGTTTATGGAGACCGGACTATTGGGTGCCTGACTGAGCGTAACGGTGTAGACGAGATTTGGCGCTCCATCTTCTGCCACTGCAGCGGGAGACACGGCTATTGTTGCCGATGGTACATCGTCGTTGAGGATCGTGCCGACAGCGTTTGATGGTGCGCCTACGCTATAGCCCGTTCCGGCAGCCACAATCAGCGTCACGGTTTCATCGGGTTCGACAGAGCCATCCACCGACGGGTTGATGGTGATGGTGGCAGTCGTCGCATTGGCAGGGATAACAACCGTAGCTACGCCGCCGGTATAATCTACGCCGGACGTCGCCGTACCCGCAGTTGTTATGTTGACAGTGGTGGGAGAAGACAGGTTCAGGCTCCGCGTCACGGTATAAGTCAGATTGGTGGCACCATCTTCACTGACTGACGCAGGGGTGACCGCAATCGAAACCGTGGGGGGCGGGCTAACGGTTAGGGTAAAAGGCTGAAGCTGGAAGTTTGTTCCGACGCCCGTGCTCGAATCCGTCACACGGATCGTGACGCTATAGGGCCCTGCTGCCGCAGACGTGGTTCCGCTCAACACGCCCGCGCTCGAAAGCGTGATTCCGGACGGCAGACTGCCCGTTTCCACCAAATATGTGAACGGCGCAACGCCATTGGTCGTCGCCAGCGTCTGGGTGAAGGCCACGCTCTGAATCGCTGTGCCAGTGCCAGACACCAAGGTCAGCGACGCCGCTGCGACAGTGCCGGTATAACCCTTTACGGTAAACGCACCGAGCGAGTCCTGCGCGCGGATGCCGACGCTGTAGCTGCCGCGCTGCGTCGGAGTGCCCGAGATAACACCGGTGCTTGAGAGCGAAAGACCGGTCGGCAAAGCGCCGGTCGAAACCGTATAGGTATAAGGCCCTGTACCGCCCGATGAAGTCAATGCCTCGGAGAAGGCAGTCCCGGCGGTCATGGCAGACAGGCTGGCCGGCAAGACCACGATCGACGAGGTCGGCGGCGTAATCGTCACGTTGATGACGATCGTCTGGCTATTGTCATCCAGAACCACAAACCGGTCGCTCGTCGCGCTGTTGCCATTGTGGGTGTAGTCGTAATAGTTGACTGGCCCAGGTCCAGCCGTCGCAGTGCCATTTGTCGGGGCAACCGAAACAACCCCCAAGCCGAAGAAGTGGCAGGCCGACAGGTCAACTCTGACCGTGCCGCCATTGGCAACCGTCACGTTGCGCGTCGCACATCCAGGGTAGGTCGAAGTGCCTTCATCATTCAGGATCGTGCCGGTCGCGCTCGATGGGGCGCCAACGGTATAGCCTGTTCCCGCAGCAACCGTGACAATTGCGGTCTCGTTGGACTCGCTTGTGGTGTCGGCAGTGGGGTCGAGCGTCAGCGTGGCCGTGGTGGCATTGGCCGGAATCACAACGGTAGCGGCAGCGCCGGTATAGTCGCTTCCGCTGGTCGCCGTACCCGAATAGGACAGGTTCACTGTCAGCGCGCTTGTCGAAGTTGCGCTTCGCGTGACCGTATAAGTCAGGTTAGTCGCGCCATCCTCATTGACCGAACTGGGCGCGACCGCGATCGACACCGATGGTGGCGGAGCAACATTTATTGTAAGTGTTTCAAGCTCGAAATATGTGCCGGGTCCGGTACTTGCATCGCCGACGCGGATCGTGGTGTTGAAGCTGCCGGAGGAAGTCGGAGTTCCCGATACCACGCCCGACGCGGAGAGCGACAGGCCAGGCGGCAGCGCATTGGGCGGGACCGGCTCAACCAAGAATGAATACGGCGCAACGCCTCCCGAAACCCCTATACTGAACGAACCCGAGACCCCTTGGCTCATGGCATAGGTACCAGGCGAAAGCGCCAGCGTCGGGCTCTGAACCGTGCCGGTATAACCCTTGTCTGTAAATTGCGCCGTCGGCGTGGTGCTGTCGGTCGCGCGAACGCTGAATGAGTATGCGCCGCGCTGGGTTGGTGTGCCTGAGAGCACCCCGCCCGACGACAGGCTCAACCCGACGGGGAACGCGCCACTTTGCAAGACGTAGGTGTAAGGCGATGCACCGCCAGTTGCGGTAAGGGTCTGTGAAAAGAATGTGCCAGCAGTTATGGTTGGCAAGCTGCTCGGCGCGACCGTGATCGGTGAGGCTGAGGCATTGATCGTAATCGTGAACTGGATGTCGCCGCTGCCCGTAAGAGATCCATCGCTGAGTTCAAAGACATCGGTCGAACCGATCCCGGTGGTGCCGTTGTGGCTATAGTCGAGAAACCACTGGGTAGTAGGGCCGGAACCGACTCGGCGCGTTATCGCGGTGCCGTGGTTCTCAAAGTCGGGAGTCCCAAAGCTACCACCATCGATCGCACCCAGCCCACCAAAACCCGGCAGCTCACAATCGGAGATATTGATCGTGACGGTTCCTCCTGCCGTAACTGTCGCCGTCTGCGGCGGGCATTCGCCAGAGGTGTGTTGCGCATGGGCTTGAGGGACCAACAAAATCTGCACCAGCATCAGCGCAAAAATGCCCATTATGCGCTTGAGCCAAACCGATGCTGCTGAACTGCGCATCTTACTTCCCCCGTTTAAATTGCCCGCACCGCGCCAAAGACGCAGATGTTTCATCGTGTAACGAGTAAGGGGGAATTGTTGCGAAGTAACGTCTAGCAAATGTACTAGTACGCCTTAGTCACAGCGCATTGTTCTTTTGAATCATGCTTATAACGTCAGGATTGTCGACCCCGTCGTCTTGCGCGCCTCCAGATCCTGATGCGCCTTTACTATATCGTCGAGCTGATATCGCTGACCAATCGAAACTGCGATTGCACCATTGGCCAGCATTCCGAACATCCGGGCGCAGCCCGCTGCGCGTTCGGCAGGACTGCGGTAATAGTCAAATAATCCGGGCCGGGTTACGAAGAGCGAGCCTTTGGCGGCCAGTTGGCCCAGCGCCACGCCGGTTACCGGACCGCTGGCATTGCCATAGCTGACAATCAAACCCCGACGCCCGACTGAATCGAGCGAGCTGGCCCATGTGTCTTTGCCCACGCCATCAAATGACACGCGCACACCTTTACCGCCGGTCAGTTCACGCACCTTGGGCGCGATATCCTCTTCGCCATAGAGCAGAACATGGTCGGCCCCGGCCTTGCGCGCCAGCGCTGCTTTCTCCTCTGTGCTGACCGTTCCAATGACATGTGCGCCTATTGCCTTCAGCCATTGCACCAGCATAAGGCCGACACCTCCGGCTGCTGCATGAACCAGCACCGCATCGCCCGGTTGTACCTGTGCACAGCGCTCGACCAGAAATTCGACGGTGCAGCCCTTGAGCAACGCGGCGGCTGCCAGTGCGTCGGAAACGTTGTCGGGCGTTTTCAGCAGGGCCACTGCTGAAATGTTGCGCAAGCTAGCATAGCTTCCCCGTTCCGGGCCGAAAGTGCAAACACGGTCACCAACCGCAAAATCCGTGACGCCGTCACCAACCGCCTCGACCACGCCTGCACCCTCAACACCCAGGCCGCTTGGCAGCTCGATCGGATAGAGCCCGCTGCGATGATAGGTATCGATAAAGTTGAGGCCGATGGCTGTGCTGCGCATCCGCACTTCGCCGGGACTGGGTGGTGCCAGGGCCACATCCTCCAGCTCAATCACTTCAGGACCGCCAAAGGAACGGATGACGGCGCGGCGGGCTGTATCTGCGGACATGGGAAAACTCCTTTGCCCATATCGCTATGGCGCGTTGGCAAGCAACGCAATGCTAATTGCAGTTACGGTCAGGATGCGGGTTCAAACGTGCTTGAGGTAAAGCCGTTCGACGCATTGATTGTCAGCACATTGCCCTTGCATTCAAGTGCACGATGTTCCCAACTGTGGCTGACTTCGATCTGGCTGCCCTCTGCGGTCGCTCGCCCATGGTGATACCAGATACGTGCTTCATAGCGCGCATGCTGCTTTCCCAGTTTTTCGACGCCCTTGCTGCGCATATCGAGCGTGACTTCGCGTGTGGAGCCGTCGTCGCGCAATTTCCGCGGTGTAGGCGCCGCCTTGTCTTCCTTCATCGCCTGCTTCAACCGCACGACGCACGACCGGTAGCTCGAAAGCGTTTCCTTTTGTTCGGGCAATGACATCGTGCCACTCGCCGTCGCCGGGGTCGCAACAAGTGCGGCTAACGCCACCGGTAAGATCGCCCAATTCATTCTGTTCATTTCGTCATCCCGTCCGGTCGCGCACGTGTTTCATCAACCGATGTATAGCTCGTCTTCCGCAAAAGATAATCGCCCGGCGATGTACTAGTCGCACCCGAATGCTGTTCGACATACGCTTGACCACAGCCGGTGCGGCGCTAGCGTGGCCCCATGTCCAAAAATCTCCTCATCGCCGCCCTTCTGGCAGTCTCGGCTTTTTCTGCCCCCGCAAATGCTGAAACCAGCGCGGCCCCTGAAATTCAGTCTGCTGATTTCGCCGCACTCGATGCCGATTTCGCCAAATGGATGGCTGAGGCGCACGTACCTGGCCTTGTCTGGGGCATCGTGAAAGATGGACGGCTTGTTCATGTCCGCGCGATGGGGGTGCAGACCGTCGAGGACAATGTTCCCGTCACCCCCGAGACTGCATTCCGCATCGCATCGATGACCAAGGCCTTCACCGGCTATTCGATCCTGACGCTGCGCGACGAGGGCAGGTTGCGGCTCGATGATCCGGTGAGCAAATATGTGCCCGAAACCAAGGGTTGGGCGAAGGGCATCACCGTCGGCGATTTGCTCCACCACACTGCCGGCTTCGTCACCGACGATCCCTGGGGCGACCGGCAACAGCCGCTGCCTGAGGCGGAGTTCAGCAAGATGCTGAAAGCAGGCGTGCCGTTTTCGACCAGTTCAGGCACACGCTATGAATATTCTAATTTCGGCTATGCAACCCTTGGCCGCATCGTCAGCAATGTGTCGAAGCAGGATTATGCCAAACGGGTCAAGGCTACGGTGCTGAAACCGCTCAGCATGACGTCCACCCGATATGAAGTGCGCGATGTACCTGCAGGCAAGCTTGCCATGGGCTATCGCTGGGAGAATGATGCCTGGTCGCGCGAACCGATGATGCCGCATGGCGCATTTGGCGCGATGGGCGGGCTGGTTACAACTGGTCAGGATTACGCCAAATGGATCGGCTATCTGCTCTCGGCCTGGCCTGCAAAAGACGGCGAGGCGCAAAGCGCCAAAACGATCCGCGCGATGCAATATGGCGGCGGTTTGCTTCATGCCCGCCGTCGTCCTGGCAAGGAAGGTGACAATTGCCGCCTGTCCGCGATTTATGGCGCAGGACTGGTGCAGGCCAATGATTGCGTCCTCGGTAATGTCCTTTTCCACGGCGGCGGCTTCCCCGGTTATGGCAGCCATATGCTGTTGCTTCCCGAAACGGGCGTCGGCGTCTTCGCTCTCACCAATCGCACCTATGCCGGGCCGACGGCACCGGTCTGGGATGCTGCAACGGCGCTGTTCAAATCGGGCTATATCGCACCGCGCGCCATTGCATCTTCACCTGCGCTCGAGACGGGCTATGCCGCCGCACGCCGCATCTGGAAGGCTGGCGGCGTAGAGGGCGAGGGCCAGTATCTGGCGATGAATTTCGCAATGGACCGCAGCGATGCCAATTGGCGCAAGCACCTTACCGACCTTTCTGCCAAAAGCGGAGCGTGCGACGATAGCCCGGCGATCATCGCCACCAGCAAGCTTTCGGGGCGCTTCAGCTGGACGTGCGCCGCCGGCATAGTGGAGGGCAATGTGCTGCTCGCGCCGACATCGACACCCCAAATCCAGGCGCTTGGATTTCAACTGACGGCCAAACCCTGACGCCAGACACTCGACTCAGGCGGCAGGCATCGGCATAGGGGCGGCGATGACAGACGATATCCTCACTCGAATCGAAGGGCATGCAGGCGTTATCAGCCTGAATCGCCCGGGCGCGATCCATGCTTTGACGCTGCCTATGGTGCATGCGATGAGCCAGGCATTGCTGAAGTGGAAGGATTACGACGCGGTCAAATGCGTAATCATCGACCATGCCGAAGGGCGCGGTTTCTGTGCGGGCGGCGACATCGCTTTCCTGCGCAATTCTGCGCTCAACGACAATGGCGAGTCGGGCCGCAAATTCTTCCACGACGAATATCAATTGAACCATTTGCTGTTCACTTACCCAAAGCCGGTGGTCGCCTTCATGGACGGGATCACCATGGGTGGCGGCGTTGGCATCAGCCAGCCTGCACGGTTCCGCGTTGCGACCGAGAACACCCGCTTTGCCATGCCCGAAACCGGGATCGGCCTGTTCCCCGATGTGGGCGGTGGATGGTATCTGTCACGGCTTGAAGGGCGCGTCGGGCAATTCCTCGCGCTGACGGGCGCCCGGCTGGACGGTGCCGAATGCCTCGAGCTTGGATTGGCTACACATTATCTTTCCAGCGAGTCACTGGCCGAAGCTAAGGCACGGATTGCGACCGAGGATGTCGAACGTATCGACGGCATTTTGGGGACGCTATCGGCCACACCACCAGAGGCGCGGATTGTGAGCAACATCCTCACCATCAACCGGCATTTTGCGTCGGACCGCTATGAGGACATATTGGCGAGCCTTGAAGGCGACGACAGCGACTGGGCGATGAAGGAACTCGCCACGCTGCGCACCAAGAGCCCGCAGACCTGCAAGGTCGCACTCCGCCAATTGGCGACCAGCGCAAGCCTTGATGATTTCGCCGACAATATGCGCGTGGAGTATCGCATCGGCAGCCGCGTGCTTGTCCGCCCCGATTTTGCCGAAGGCGTGCGCGCGGTGATCGTCGACAAGGACAATGCCCCCAAATGGAATCCGGCCACGGCCGAAGGCGTGAGCGAAGAGTTGCTCGACGCCATCTTTGCGCCGCTGCCGACACAAGAAGAATGGAAACCGCTATGAGCTACGAAACCATCCTCGTCGAACAAAAGGGTGGCGTCACCCTGATCACGCTCAACCGCCCGCAGGCATTGAATGCGCTCAACAGTCAGGTGCTGGCCGACCTGACCGATGCCTTTGCCAAATTTGACGCTGATGACAGCCAGCGTTGTGCGGTCCTCACCGGAAGTGAAAAGGCCTTTGCTGCAGGGGCCGACATCAAGGAAATGTCGAGCCAGAGCTTTGCCGACATGTATGGTTCCAACTTCTTCGCGGGCTATGACCGCGTAACCGCAACGCGCAAACCCTGGATCGCAGCGGTTGCCGGTTGGGCACTCGGCGGCGGATGCGAACTCGCGATGATGGCAGACTTCATCATCGCCGCCGACAGCGCCAAATTCGGCCAGCCGGAAATCAAGCTGGCGGTCACCCCCGGCATGGGCGGGTCGCAACGCCTGACCCGCGCTGTGGGCAAGGCAAAGGCGATGGAAATGTGCCTCACCGGGCGCAATATGGATGCCGCCGAAGCCGAAAGCGCTGGTCTTGTTGCCCGCGTCGTGCCTGCGGCAGACCTCGTCGCGGAAGCCCTGAAATCAGCTGAAGCCATCGCCGGTATGGCCCCGCTGGCTGCCATCGCCGCCAAGGAAATGGTCAACGCCGCATTTGAAACCACGTTGCAGCAAGGCGTCGTCTTCGAACGCCGCCTGTTCCACGGCCTGTTCGGCAGCGAAGACCAGAAAGAGGGCATGGCCGCTTTCATCGAAAAGCGCCCGGGCAACTGGACCGGGCGCTAATCACTTCTTCACATCTGCCAGCGCAGCCGGACAAAGCCCGAACGCCCTGCGCCTGGCAGGCGCGCACCCAAGGCCACATCTGAGCCGCTGTTGCGATTATATCCGGCAAGATGTTCGACATAATATCTGTCGAACACATTCTCGATCCCGGCATCAAGGCGCAGTCCGTCACGGACCAGCCAGTGACCGAACAGGTTGAAGGTGACATAGCCCTTGCTGGGCAGCTCACTATTGGTCGCCGAGGTCTTTTGCTGTTTCGCAACCGCCAGCGCTTCCGCCGCCAGCGACCATCGCTCCGCCTCCCACGCCAGTGCGACACGGGCGCTGGCAGGCGCTATGCGATAGAGATTGTCCGATATGTCGCGTCGCTTTCCGCGAACATAGCTGGCAACGCCATCCAGTCGCAACGGGCCTGCAATCCTCGTTCCAAAAGCGATGTCGGCCCCGTAAATTTCGGCATCAACATTGGCAAAGCGTAACGGTGTCGGGTCACCGCTTGTTGCCGCCACCATTTCGACGGGCGTATCGAGCACGCCCGGCGTCGCATCAAAGGGCACGCCCTGGATGAAATCATCGAGCCGACGGTAATAAACCAGCGGGCGGGCATATGCGCTTTGGCCATTCCAATCCAGACCGGCCTCGGCCAGCCACGCTTTCTCGATCTTCAGCGAAGCTGTGCCGACATAGATGTTGCCATCGGCCAGCCCACCACTCGCCTCCGTGGGCAACCAGGAGAAGCGTTCAACCAGGCTTGGCGCTCGGGTTTTGCGGGCAATCGTCAGGCGGGGGGTGAGGCTGCCCAGATCAGCGGATAACCGCAAAGCCGCGTCGACCGAGGTGCCGATCCAGTCACGGTCGCTATTGGCAAAGGCGCGCGCCAGATTGGCTGGCCCCACCGGAACGCCGGGGCCGAAACGCGGCACTTGGGTGCTTGCGCCGTGCCGATCAAGCCGCACACCCAGTTCAGCATCGATCAGGCCCAGCGTCGTCCGTGCTTCGGCAAAAGCACCAATCCGATCGCTTTTGGCCCTATCGAGCGGGTGAATATAGAAGGCAGGTGCCAGGGGATTGTAGAGCATGAAGCCCTTATCGATCTGCTCGAAATCTGCACCAACCCGGATGTGCCGATCCGGTACGCCAAAGCGTAGCGATAGTCCGGCACCCAGGGTATCGGCATAGGTATCTGACTGACGTGTGGCCGCAACCGCCGGCGCAGGGCGCTGGTCAAAATTGTTCATCCGGTGTTCGACACCCGCATAGGCAATATGCATCTCCAGCGTCAGATTTTCGGCGAGTTCGCCCTCGAATCCGGCGCGCAGGAAATCGGTGTGGAAATAGATGATGTCCATCGCAAAGGGCGGATTACCCGAGCGCCCGGTATCTTGCCGCCGATACTCAAGCGACAGCTCTCCGGGTCCAGCCTTGAACCCCGCATGCACACCATAGACGGCGCGCTCATACCCCGTTCCGCCCACGCGGCCACCCGGAAAGCGCGTGTCATCGCCTTTTTCATAGGACGCGATCGCGCCAATCCGGATGCGGTCGTTGGCGAGGCCTGCCATGCCGCCAACCGCAACGCTTTCATCGACACGGCGATATTGCGCCGAAACGTCAACTTGCGGGGCCAAGGCCCCCGCCTTGCCAAAGCCCGACTGTTTAAGTACCGCATTGACGCCGCCGCCAAGCCCCGGCCCGTCGCGTACCGGCGCGGTGCCGCGCGCGATTTCAACGCGTTCAATCAGCGCCATCGGCGCATAGTGCATCGCCGGGTCCATCGCATTCGGCCCCCCGGTAGCAAAATGCTGCCCGTTTATGCGCAGCAGGATGCGCTCGCCAAATAGCCCGCGCATCTGCACCTGTCCCGATAGCGCACCATTGTCGACCAGCGCCATCCCTGGCTGGCGCGCGATAAACGCGGCCGCATCGGGGCCAGTGGCTAACTCCTCCTCCGCCTCACGATCCAGTTCGAGTGGCGTGGTGCGCTGGGCGGAAACGACGATCAAATAGTCATCCGCATTGTCGGTGGCAGACTGTGCATAGGCAGCAGGGCCCGTCGACACCGCCAGAAAGGCAGCGCCCAGATAAAGTATGTTTTTCATTTCGATTTCTTTCGGAAAAATGGATTTCAGCCGACCAGCATCCGCAGCTTATCCAGCGCGGTGCTCTCGGCCTCGTGATGGTCGATGATCGATGACAGATGGCCTTGCGCATCCATCAGGAAGACACCAGCCGTGTGGTCGATGGTGTAATCTCCACCGGGCTTCGCAGGATCGAGCGGAACCTTCTTCACATAGACGCCAAAGCCTTTGCGGATTTGCGCCAGTTGCGCGTCGGTTCCGGTGGCTGCGATGATCGGCGTATCGAACAGTTCTACATAGCTACCGATATCAGCGGGCTTGTCACGCGCCGGATCGACCGAAACGAAGACGATGTTGAACTTGTCGCCATCCTTGCCAAGCTGCTTGCGCCATAGCGCCATCCGCGACAGCGTCGTCGGGCAGACATCGGGGCAGCGGGTGAAACCGAAAAAGATCGCATAGGGTTTCCCGGCGAGGCTTTGCTCGGTCAAAACCGAGCCATCGGCCCCCGTCAGTTCAAACGGCCCGCCAAAGGGCATCTTGGCGGCAACAGGCGTCTGTTTGTCTGCGCCGCTGCCTTCGAGACCGAAATAAAGCAAAGCCCCCAGCAACGCGGCGACCGCCGCCATCAGCCAAAGCAGTTTGCGAATGGCGGCGATCCCGCCAGCTGGCATGTCATCAATGTCCGGCATGGCCAGCCTCCATCGGCGCGGCGGAGCCTACGGGTTGGACGGCAAAGCTGACCTTGACCGAGCCTGCTTTCTGGAATTTCAGCATCGCCGGAATCTGGCCACCCTTTTTGAAGGGCTGCTTCAATCCGATGAACATGATGTGCAGTCCGCCGGGTTTCAGCTCGACCGTCTGACCGGCCGGAATTGTGATGCCGTCTTTCAACTGGCGCATCTTCATCACCCCGCCGTCCATGCTCATCGTGTGAATCTGCACTTCGGCGGCGAATGGCGAACTTGCCGACACCAGCCGGTCAGCGGTCTTGCCGTTATTGCGGATGTTCAGGAACCCACCGCCAACACTTTGCGTAGCGGCTGTTTCGCGGGTCCAGGGGTGGCCAATGGCTATTTTTCCTATGGTAAAATTGTGGGCCAAGACGGGGGTGGCGAGCACGGGCACTACCAGCCCGGCAAGCAGGGATGCTCTTTTGAACTTCATGAAAATTACTCCGGATAGGCCGATACACGCCGCATGGGCGGATCAGCCAGACTGACTATTCAGGTGTGAAAGGTCAGGCTTGTACCGGAGGACCACGCAATGGCGGACGCAGATGATGGGCAATCGCAAGCGAGAGACGCGGCGCTGGTGCCAGCCCGATCAGAAGCAGGATGGCAAGCGCCAGAACCAGTAGCGGCGCGTCGACCCCCGCGGTCGACGCGACAGACAGAGCAGAATAGGCGCAACCCTTGCCCGATTGGGCATGATCGACCTTACCGCCATTGCTTCCATTCTCTACCGAAACGGTGACAGTGCGCGTCTGCATCTCGCCACTGCCATCGGCGCAGATGGCAACGGTAAAGCTCTTGCTGGTTGGCGCGAGCATAAATCCTGCAGGAAGCATGGCCTTGACCAGCAACGCCATGACGACCAGCATCATCGCCAGCCGGGCATAGGTTTGCATAAGAGTCCGCCATCGGGCCATGGGCGGGCGGATAGGCGCGTGGAGCTATGTTGTCACGATAGAAATGGCCTATCTCGATTGCGCTTTTGGCAACCAACAGCCACTCGGCGTGCGTCGCTTTGCTATTGAGACAGCAAACCAGCACAGGGCTTGTCTTGCGCCGTGCACACTGGTAAGCGCCCGCCGGTCGCCGCTTTAGCTCAGTTGGTAGAGCACATCATTCGTAATGATGGGGTCACGTGTTCGAGTCACGTAAGCGGCACCAGCCCTTTCAGAAGGGAAATCCCGAAGATACAGCGGAAAGGCGTTATAAAAGGCAACGCCCGTGGGTACTGCTTGGGACGCTATGGCGGATTGCCTATCCCTGTATTGGATGGATATCTATCGCCAACTGGTTCGTGTCGATGCCGTTGGCGCCGGGCAGAATGGAAACCGGCCGAGTTTGCATCTTTGGTCCAGATTCGCGGCTAAGCACTGCACGCCCCGAACCGTCGAGGACAATTACTTCGCCTCCCACTTGAACTGTCGCACCGCGCAGCGATCCCGGCGCATAGGCCATTACCAGTTCATAGCCGCCGGATGCATTGCAATATTCTCTGACATTACCCAGCGAAATGCGACCTGAAGATGTTTCCAAGCCGGGAAGGCCTTCATATTGGACCGAGCAATGCACCGGGACGACAAGTCGCAGGTTCAAGCTAGCTGTTGAATTGGCAAGTACCACTGATGGCGTCGCAGCCAAAGCAAGAGCAGCTGAGCCAATGAAGAATTTTCCGAACATTCGCTATCCTTTCCGATAGGCAATGTGAATTGCATCGGAGATAGCGGTTTGCAGCTAAGTTAGGGTTTTCCGGCGTGGCTAATGACGCATTAACGATTGGAGGCGATCGCCCCTTATCGCGCTGTCACCGAAATCGATATGACATCGCTATATGTTCCCGCACGCTTATCAGAGACATCGCCGATCAGGAATTGGATGGGCAAGCTGTCTCGTTTGAAGCCCGAACCGCCCGGCCCGGCCAGCATGCTTGCGCCATTCAAGTTGATGCTATTCCCGCCAATTGCAACAGAATAGGGTATGGACCAATCGCTCGCACCCAAGCGCAACTTCCCCGAATTGGCAGATGACACGCTGATGTCATATTCGCCAGTACTGCTAACACGAAGCTGCAGGGGCACTGGCGCAACCCCCGGACGCAGTTCGCCCAGATCAACAACGGCCTGGCCGTCATTCATCGAGTACGCGCCGGTAAGGCCGATACGAGCTGATGGCAGAACGGTCATCCCGACAACAACCGGCGCGCCGCCAAGCGAGCGAAACTGCCCGTCAAGCGCCTCTAGCGTCAAATCTTGCGTGAAAGTACCGGAATCGCGGATATCATCCAGATCGGCCGCCAGTTTGTAAAGTATCGAGCGCGATTCCCTCGGCTTGAGGACCATCTCCCGTCCCGAAGGATTTCGTTGCGACCTTCCGGCACGTGGCGTGACGTCCAGCGATTCCGTCAGGTTGATCAGAGCATAGCGAATGGGCTTACCGGTTCCCTTGGAGAGGCCAAACGGCGGTTGACGCATCTCAAACACGGGTGTGAAGCGACAGTCGGCGTTGCCTTCATTGACAATCATTGCGCTGAACGTGCCTTCAGCGATCTGTTCGCTGAATGGATCGATGCCGTTGATCATCCAGCTGGCCGGGCTGGCCGTGACGCGGAGCTGACACTGCGCCGATGAGGTAACCGGCGATTGAGCATGGGCTTGTGCTGCCAACAGCGAAATTCCGAAAAGAAAAAGCGAACGGAACATGTGGTTCTCCTATTTCGGTGCAGTTGGCCGGACAAAGCCGAGATCGACCAATCCAGCGGTGTCCGATGGGACAGCAAATTCAAACCCATGGTTGATGGTGCCATTGGGTCCGTATGTTTCAACCAGATATCGCCGACCGGGCAACAGATTGGCGATAGCGAAGCGACCTATCGAGTTGGTGAAGAACGGTATGGGCTGCGGATTTTCGCCCTCTTTGAGGTCCAGCAGGGTAACACGACCACCGATCAGCGATACCGGTTTTCCTGCGGCAAGCTCCAGCGTTCCTGTCGCACTGGCAAAAGCATCGGTACCAATGCGTGCCGCGAATCCGCTTTTATAGGCCGGGCGTACCCGGAACACGCCCGGGCCGATATCATAACCGGTCGGCGGGTCTTCAACATCATATTGTACCGATTGGGTCGTATAGGATCCAAGGAAGTTGTTGACAGCAGCGCCCAATGCTCCACTTTTGCCGATATAGTTGTTTTGCGCGAGCGATTGTCCGGCGACTACGCTGCGTTTGCCGAGATTTTCGTGACCCTTGAGCAGCATGAAGCTGTCATTGATGCGGCGACCGACGCCGAACATGCCGTCGGCAAAAGCCAATGTGGTGCCAAATCGAACCGAAGTAGCATTCACTGCACCAAAATCGGAAATCGACGGCCCAAAGCTTGCATGGCTGATTGAGGCATCGAAGCGGTTGGCAGAATAAGCCGCATAGCCCTGCGCGCGGGCGTTACCATCCTGCCGCGCCAGCAAGCCGCCGAATCCGACGCTATTCAGCTGATTGAGACCGCTTTGGTTGTATGACAATTCCTGCAAATCGTCGCGGCTTTCGTAGCGCGCTTCAGCACGGCGGCGGTAATCGGGCTGGAATGAAATGCCTATGCTGACGCTGAAGCCTCCACCACGTGATGCGGCGGACGGATACTTGGCGTAGTCGACGCCTGCCCTGAATGTCCATTCCCGATTCAGGCGGTAATATCCAGTGGTGCCTATGCGGTAACTGTCGTTCAATCCGTTGCGACCCTTCAGATAGGTTGCCGTCGTTGACGTAAGGAAACGCAAATCGAACTGTCGCGAATACTGTGCCGAAAGCGAGACAGAAGTCGTGTTGATACCGTCAAGATTGCCTAACGTCGCGAATCTGGGTGATACATAGTCTGCGCGCAAAGTGAGGCTGTCTGAAAGTCCACTTCGGTCGATCAAATGTTCGTAGCTTATACCACCGGCAAATCCCTGCCCGGCTCGCTTCGAGTTACTCGCCGCGCCGTCCATTAACAGTCGACCGCCATTGGGCAGGATGAACTGCGTTTGCCCGGTCAAGGTCTGCACATTCTTGCTTGCCTGCAAGCCCACACCGATAGCTGGACGGTTCAGAAAAGCTTTGCGGAAAAACCCGCTGAAAGCGACCGGGCCCTTATAATCTGGAGCTCTACCAAAGCGGCTGCTCGTAGGGCCCAGAAAGGCGCCATATTCATAGTCACCCGGATCAAGGTCGATCGGATCCAGATATTGCTGATAGGACAGATTTTGAACCGCACCGCTAGTGTCGGTAACCTGTATGTCGACATCATTGCTACCCGCTATCAACGGAAGCGAGCTGAAGTCATATCGGCCTGGTTGAAGCCGGAGTTCGCGGTAAAGAGCGCCGTTGCGCAAGAATCGGACCGTCGATTCGCGTTGCAAAATCAACTGGCGATCCGATTGAAGGACAGCGGAACGAAATGTATTGAACCGACGTTTCTGGCGAAGGACTCCAGCCCCGCCCATCGACACGAATGATTGCTGTCCGCGAATCTCTGGATCGAGATCGCCCGCAAACCAGCGGCGATACTTTTCGGGTTCATCATATACAAAGCGGGCATAGTTGCGCGTAAGCTTATACTCGTCCCCGGAAATTCCGAACCGCTCGCCAAGCTGCATATCACCTTCGAAAACGAAGTTCCCAACCCGCACGGCACCATCGATATTTATCGTGGGGCGCTGGGCCTTACTTTCTTCCCAGATATAAGTCTCGGTTGCACTGAAGTTGATATAGGATGAGAATTTGGCCAGTTGCAGGGTGATATCGTTTTCGTCATCCTGCGGCGGGGCAAACAGATTTTGCACTGCGCGCCTTTCAGGCTCCACTTCGACCACGACCACAGCGAGCGTACTTGGATCATAGGTCAGCTCTACCCCGGTTTGGGCAAGATCATCAGGGCCGAACTGCGGCAAAGGTTGTAGCTTGGTGGAAAGCTCGATCTGCGCAGCGTCATTGAGCACTGGCTTCATCAAGCGGACAAACGCTTCGGATTCGAGCAAAAACCGGTCATCGGCCGTCAATCGCATCGGAATTTCGCCCAGACTGCGGTTGAGGAAGGTCAGCGGCACCGTCATGTCGATATCGCGGTTATAGGGATTTATGTCGGGCCTTCCATGCGGTCCCAATGGTATTTGGGGTTCGGTTGATTCCGGAGGGGATGGCGACCTATTGGGCAGGGGTATGGTTGTTTGGGTTGCGCTGGCGTCAGGTGAAGGAGGTTGCGGGGCTGGCGTCCGCGGTAGTGGTATCGTCGCCTGCGCACCCCCGGCGATCGACGGCGTCGCAAGAAATGCCAGCGAGGAAAGGACGTAACTTAACGTCATTGCTGGAATGAAAGCTTGATCGGGCCCGGCCCGAAACCCGGTATGGGGAGTCGAAAGGTGCGTTCGCCCATCGCCGGTACATAGCCGGTGCCGACCACGCGATTGAGTTCCTCGGGGGACACATCGACGCGAAGCCACTTGCCTTCCGCGTCAGTCCCTTCAAACTGCCAACCGAAATTGGACATCATCGCATGGCGGCGGCCACTATTGCGCAACGTGACTTCAACACCATCCTGCAAGGGCGGCTTGTCTGTAGCGCCGGGTAGCGCTGGCGGCTGGTAATTGACCTGCTTGACGCCGGCAGCTTTCACCTCTGGTTTAGCCCCGGGAGGCGCAACGACAACCAGCGCGCGCATATTGTAAAGAATCTGGACTTGAGCGCCGACTGAATCGGCGCTTCCTGGTTCGAAAGGAACAGGCAATTGCTCGACCGAAACATAATAAGCCTGTGACGCGGCGAGCTCGGCATCGCCAACCCATTGCAGCCGAATTACCTGGCGACCACCCGCAGGTAATGCTCCTTGCGGCGGGAACACTAGAAACTGGTCATCAGCGGGCGTTTCCGTCACAACACCGTCTTTGTCGATTTCCATCCGAAAAACCCTGGTTTGGTAGGCAAGCTTTCCGGCATTGATGTTTTGAACTTCGACGCGCGCAATGGCTTTGCTACCGCGCGATTCCATCTCGACCACCATGGGGGAAACCCGCATCGCAATGGCCGGTGTGACGATCATCACAATCGCAGCCAGTACCGCCAGCACAGCACGGATGTTACGCCGAAGCGCCGCTACGAAGAACATTCTGTTGCCCCCTGATACATTTTTTCGACTATTTGGTATTCGTGAAGAAAGGGGAAAGATTTCTCCTCCCCCTCGCTTCAAAGTTTACGCTTGGACTTAAAGCGCAGTCAGCGTCAGTGTGGCTGTATCGCTGTATGCACCAGCGACCAGGCCCTTTGCGGTGATCGCAGGAGCAACAAAGTCGATGTCCATAGCGGAACGCCATGCACCCTGTTGCAGGGCACCATTTGCAGCAGTGGTGGCCACGTTCAGCGTCTGACCCGAACCCGCAGCCACAGTGTTCACCGGAACACCGGTCCACGATGCATTCACGCTGTACGGGATGTTCTTTTGGAACTGGTTGCTGTCATAGCCGCTGGTGGTCGGATTGACCATGCCGCTGGTGCCATTGGCTTTCACGATCTTGACTTCATTGTTGAAGTTGCAGCCGGCGGTCAGTGTGTCGACAGCTGCTACAGCAGGGCCAACCATTTCGAAGGCACTGCTTACATTTTCATTGTTACCGGTGCGAACACCGATCACGCCGAAGTCCAAAGTGGTCGCTGCCGAGCTGTTACCTGCATAGAAAGAACAGTCCTTCTGGACGGTTCCAGAAAGGCTGAACGCAACGGTTACAACCGGGGTTGCGGGGGTCGTGTTTGGCAATGCACCGGCAATTGCAGTGTAGCGAGTGCCAATGCCGCCCAAGAGAGCAAGTTCGTTAGCAGCCGTCCCAATGAGCTGAAAGCCGGTCGGGTTAGTTTGAGTAAAGGGGCCACCGGCATAGTGTAACTGCGCCGTCTGTGCCGAAGCAGGCGAAGCAATCGCCATCAGTGCTGCGGTTGCAGCAGTGCCCAAAAGAAACTTCTTCATAGCTTTCTTCCTTCATTTCTGCCGGTTCCGGTTTCCCGTACGCGGCGTCTATTCGCATCGTGAGAGTCGCACGCCGCTGGGACATCGATGCCTGCCCCATTGGCTTATTCTTCGCCCGTGGAATTGCCCCCCGGACGAAACTCAAATCGGAGTCACGGTGATCGTGATCGTCTCCGAATATTCGCCTGCCAGCAGCCCGGCCTCGCCACTGGGCGTTCCCAGTTCGACCGAGAGCAGCATATTGTCGGTCGCAATGCCGCCGTTGCTGGAAATGACCCCGCCAGACAGCAGCTGGCGGCTGTCGAATGTGCGGCTGACCATCTGGACTGCGGGATGCCGAACCGGCATTTGTACACCCAGGGTATAGGGGAGCTGGCCGCCAAAGGGGCCCTGTCCGCGTGGCATAGACGCGTGGGTAAGTGCGCCGTTTGCACTCTTGATGGTCATATTGAATGGTAGGTTGCAACTGAAGGCAACGGGCGTTCTGATGCCGAGCCCACGCCGTTCCAGATCGCCAAAATCCAAATCGGCAATTGCACCGATCGCGCATTGCGCCGGAATCGTGCCGTTGACAGCAATATCGATAGACCGAGCACTTTGTACTTCGCCTGCAAAAGCAGGCACCGACACAAGCGCAGCTACGCAGGCAAGCAGAAAGCCCCGCATGACACCCCCTTTTCGCGCCTCGCCTCTTCGTTATTTTTTTCGAAGCTTCAGCGTTGATAGATGGGAGTCACGACCCGACTCACCCCCGTTAGTTAACAAGGTGTTAATAGGCCTTTTGGGGTATTTCTAGACCTAAAGTTTTATTCCATGTGACATATTTGCCTTTGCGTAAATTGACGTGGCGTTACAAATCCCCGGAATTCCGCGGCTTTCGTGAACTGGCGATTGACTGTCCAGCGAATGCGCCAAGGCTAATTGTACTGTTTAAGGACACTTTCAGGCTTCGACCAAAAGAAATTCATTAACTCATGTGCGCAGATCGAATGCTGATTTTGATGGAGTTAGCGGTCAATGATAGCAGCTTTGAAAGTTAACGGTGCAATTCTGCTTTTCGCCGAGTTTAGGAACCTAATGGGTCTTGGCGTTTAGCTTCAACTTTGCCTCCCGAAATGCTTCGATTTTCTGGGCTTCTCAGAACGCGTTGGTCATATTCGTAATGATGGCGTCATGTGTTCGAGTCACGTAAGCGGCACCAGCTTCCTCAAAAACGCATTGCATTAGCCAGTTGCAATCATTTGGGCGCGATTTGTATGCTCCATTTCTGCATGGAACCGATTTTTCGGGGCCGAACATGCTGCCCCTAGTTTGCGCAAGAAATGTCAAATCTGCGAACAACGCCATCTAAAGCAAAGTCACGTAATCGTCCCTAACACCTCCAACACTGGCGTAGGAGCGCCATATGGAGGAGGAGAGGATGAGGGGATTTTCGCAAGGGATAACTGCGCTTGCTGCATTGCTGGCGTCGACATCAACAACAGCTCTGGCGCAGGAAACTTCTGATGGCGCAAACAATGATGACGAAATCGTCGTTACTGCCCAGCGCCGGGAACAATCACTGCTCGATGTGCCACTTGCCGTTTCGGCATTGGGCGGCGACGATCTGGCGCAAAAGGGTATCGACAATTCGTCCGAACTGGCTGCAGCCGTTCCCAACCTTCAGATAAACAGCCCGTTCGGCAACACCCAGCCCAATTTCTCACTTCGCGGAATCGGCGTTGCCAATGAGTATAATTCAAACCAGGCTTCGCCCGTCGGTGTTTATATCGACGATGTTTATCTCGCCCCGCGCACCAGCCATGGCATGGGGCTGTTCGATCTTGACCGGATTGAAGTGCTGCGTGGGCCGCAAGGCACGCTGTTCGGACGGAACACAACCGGCGGTGCCGTCAATTTCATCACCCGGAAACCGTCGCTTAGCGGTTCCAACGGCTATGTTGAACTGGGCTATGGCAATTTTGATGCATTCACTGGCAAGGCTGCCGTCGAAACCACGTTGAGTGAAGACAGTATCGGCCTTCGGCTCGCAGTGAATTATGCCAAGAGCGATGGACAGATGAAAAACCTGTTCGCCGGCGGACGCGACCCCAATTCGGTCGACACATTGCAAGGCCGTGCAACATTGCGCATCAAGCCCGGCGATGGCGGTCTCGACATCGTTCTAAAAGCCTATGGCGGACGCGACCGTGGCACGCAGGCCGGGGTACATGGGCTCGGCGCCTTCCGCACCGGACTGGGCTTTTTCGAGACAAATGAAAGCCGCGTCGGAGACAACAATACCGATGCCTGGGGTTTTTCTGGAACGGTCGGCGTCGATCTGTCCGAAGCGGTTCGTCTGACATCAATCACATCCTATGATGGCGGCAAGCAGGATTTGCAGCAGGCAGCCGATGGCTCACCGCTCGATATTCTCGACATCACCTGGCAATCGAAATACCGCCAATTCAGTCAGGAAATGCGGCTCAACTATAGCAGCGATACGCTCAATCTGGTCGGCGGAGTATTTTATGGCTGGGACCGGAACATTACCGACAACCAGTTCAACCTGCCGCTCCCGCCCGCAGGCGGTTTCTATCAGCATTATAGGCAAGTGCGGAAATCCTATGCGGTCTTTGCGCAGGGTGACATCAACCTGACAGACCAACTCGTGCTGACAGTGGGCGCCCGCTACACCAAGGACAAATCGCGTTATGATGATGCTTTCGCTTTCCTGTTCCTTGGAACGGTTGATGATGCACCAACGCCGATTGCAACGACCGTACCTTGTGCGACACCTGCTGGCACCTGTGCCTATGATCCTGCCGCGAGGATCGCATTGCGCGATACCAATAATGCGCTGACGGGGCGCATCGCGCTCAGCTACACTCTTCCCGATGACAGTTTGCTCTACGCCAGTTTCAACCGGGGCTATCGCGCCGGGGCGGTCAATGGTGGCGGCTACACCTCGTCAGCTGGCATCAGCTATATCGAGCCTGAAAGAGTCAACGCCTATGAACTGGGCTTCAAGGGTCGCTATTTCGACCGGGTTTTGACGCTGGCAGCTGCGCTGTTCTACTATGACTACACTAAC
Organism: Sphingorhabdus pulchriflava; assembly: GCF_003367235.1. Classification (GTDB taxonomy): domain Bacteria; phylum Pseudomonadota; class Alphaproteobacteria; order Sphingomonadales; family Sphingomonadaceae; genus Sphingorhabdus_B; species Sphingorhabdus_B pulchriflava. The sequence goes on along the minus strand of NZ_QRGP01000002.1, from coordinate 129,896 downwards.
CAGCAGCTACAGGATACGCGGCCCGGGCCGGTCTCCTTCCTGGTCAACACGCCCAAGTCCGAAGTCTATGGTGCAGAGCTGGAAGCGACAGTCAAACCGTCTGACGGCTTTTCACTCAACTTTGCGCTCGGCCTTTTGCAAACCAAGTATAAAGAGCTGACCCTTCAGGGTACTGATCTGTCCGGCAATGACCTTCCCTTCTCGCCAAAGCTGACGGCACAGGCTGGCTTTGACTGGGATGTGGCGGAACTGGGAGGCGGAAAGCTGACCTTCTCGCCCAATGTGAACTACGCAAGTCGGCAATATTTCTCACCGTTCAATACGATCAACGCCGTCGGCTCGCCACAGGTCAATTCGGAGCTGCAGCAAAAGGGATTTGCAAAGGTCAACGCTTCGCTCGGCTGGTCGAATGACAGTTTCACCGTGCGAGCGTGGGGGAACAATCTGTTCAACAAAAAGGTCTATGGCTACGGCCTCGATCTTCGTGGCGCAGGCTTTCCTTACAACTTCCTCGTGCCCGGCGCACCGCGCACTTATGGAATCTCGGTACGCGCCGCCTTCTGATGTATCCGATGCGTCGCCTTGCTTCCATCTTGCGTTTCGGGCTTCCGTCCGCGCGCAAGCTGGCTAAGCTCTCCTCAGGAGTGAAGGAGAGAGGCTGATGGCGACGCATTGGGATAATCGCGCGATCATATGTGACGTGCTGGGCCGCGCGCCCGACGTGGAAATGGGGTCGATAGGAGAGGGCTGGTCGCTGTGCCGCTGGCGACAATTTGTCGGCAGCTATGCCCTACCGCCTTTGCCCGACCCCATGTTCATCGTCCACATATCGGGAAAGCCACAGATCAAGACGTGGGATAAGGACGGCTGGAGCCAGTCGAGCTCGATTCCCGGCTGCGCCACCATCCAGCCATCGGGGATGCCCAGCGGTTGGCTCGTCGATGGTGAACTGGATGCGGTGACGCTCTCGGTTTTGTCCGATCTGCTCAAAAACATCTCGGCGACCGAGCAGTTCAGCAAATTGCGTTTCGCCTTTGCCGATCCGCTGGGAGTTGCCCTCACCCGGCAAATCTTGTCGGAACTATATGCACCCGATGCCGACGAGCGCGAACATTATGTCGCAGCGATGGTCAATGCGCTCAAGGCGCATATCCTTGCTGGCCCTCCTGCGCATGGCAACCCGACCGAAATCCCGGTCAGCGATTTTTCTGCTTACCGGCTACACAAGGTGATGAACGCCATATTGGCGAACCCCGCCGACGAACATAGCCTTGAGGAAATGGCGGCAACCGCAGGGGTTACGCCACCGCATTTCTGCCGCATCTTCAAAAAAGCGACAGGCATTACGCCGCACCAATATGTGATGAAGGCCCGGCTCGACCGGGCACAACAGATGCTCGTGCAAACCGATTTGACGCTTGCGGCCTTATCCGAAGCGACCGGTTTCCAGAGCCAAAGCCATTTCAGCCGCGCTTTCCGCCAATATGCGGGCATCGCACCCAGCGAATATCGCGATCAGCGTCGCCGGGCGGGGGCAGGCTAACCTTTTCCTATGGAGAGCCTGATATGTCCGAAACGATGATTCCGCCCGAATTGGTGGCGCCCGCATTCAACCCGGCAACTTTTGCCAACAGGGACGATGTCCACGCCATCTTCACCCGGCTTCGCAAAGACTATCCGCTCTCCCAAGTCGAAGTTCCCGGCTATGACCCGCACTGGATCGTGACCAAATATGCCGACCTGCGCGAAATCGCGCGGCAAGATGAAATTTTCCACGGCGGCGACCGTTCAAAGACGCTAATCAGCCAGGCAGGCGAAGAGCTGGTGAAACAATATACCGGTGGCCAATCGAACATCTTCCGTTCGCTCGTCCAGCTCGACCCGCCCGAGCACCAGAAATATCGCTCGGTTTGTTCGGGGGCGTTTTCGCTCGACGGCATCAAGGCTGCGTTACCGGGCGTGGAAGCGACCGCCAAAATTTTTGCCGACAAATTGATCAGCCTTGCCCCCGAATGCGATTTCGCGGCCGAAATAGCGTTTCTCTATCCTTTGAAAGTTGTCCTCGACCTGATCGGCGTTCCCGAGGCCGACCATGCGAAGATGCTGGAACTGACGCAGTGGCTGTTCACCTATGCTGATCCCGATCTGAAGCGGCCCGGTTCCGACCTGACCGACCCGCAGGAAATCACCCGCACCTGGGGCATCGTGTTCGAAGAATTCGAGAAATATTATCAGCCGATGATCGCAGACCGGCAGCAATGCCCGCGCCACGATCTGGCCTCGGTCATCGCCAATGGCAAGATCGACGGCGGGCCGATGGAGCATCGCGCGCTTATCTCCTATTTCATCATCGCTTCTACCGCGGGACATGACACCACCGCTGCCACAACCGGCCATGGCATGTGGCAGTTGGCGATGCGCCCCGACATATTGGCTGACTTGAAAGCCAATCCCGATCTGATCCCCGGCTTTGTCGAGGAAACCATCCGCTGGGCCAGCCCGGTCCAGCAGTTCGTCCGTTCCGCCACACAGGATTATGAAATCAAGGGAAGGACCATCCGGAAAGGCGATCTCGTTTATCTGTCGTACCTCTCTGCGAACCGCGATGAAGACGCCTTTCCGGATCCATTCACCTTCGACCATCGCCGCTCGCCCAACCGCCATGTCGGTTTCGGCTTTGGCGGACACACCTGCCTTGGCATCCACCTCGCGCGGATGGAGATGATTGCGCTGTGGAAGGAAATCATTCCGCGCCTGAAATCGGTCGAGCTCACCGGCGAACCTCGCATGGCGGAATCGGAATTTGTCTGCGGGCCCAAATCGGTGCCGATCCGTTTCGAGGTTGAAAGAGCATGAGCGAGCCGGAATATGCCGTTCATCGCTGCGGCAAGTGCGGCTTTCGCTATGACGAGGCGTTGGGATTACCCGAAGACGGTATTCCTCCCGGCACACGCTGGGAAGATATTCCCGATGACTGGTTCTGCCCGCAATGCGGTGCATCGAAGGCCAACTTTGGCGAGATGTGAAAAGGCCGAACGCGGCAAGAGGAGAGGTTGAATATGACAGAGGCAGTGGCGGCGGTTGCCCGCATTCCCAAGGGAGACTTCTCGATCGAGCCGGTCAGTGTCGAAGCACCGCGCGCCGGCGAAGTGCTCGTCAAGATTGCGGGCGTCGGCCTGTGCCACACCGACCTGATTTTCCGCGACCAGTTCGCACCTTATACGCTGCCCGCCGTGCTCGGCCATGAAGGCTCAGGCATAGTCGAGGCTCTGGGCGAAGGCGTAACCGGACTCGCGGTTGGTGATAAGGTCGTGCTAGGCTTTTCAAGCTGCGGGAATTGCCCGCGCTGCGACGAAGGCTTGCCCAGCTATTGCCGCAGCTTCGTTCCCCTGAACTACGCAGGCGTCCGTCTGGAGGATGGTTCCACTGCTTGCTGTTCGGGCGACGAGCGGATCGGATCGCATTTCTTCGGGCAATCTTCTTTCGCCAGCCATGCCATCACGCGCGCATGCAATGTCGTGAAGGTCGGGGAAACAAAAGCTCCGCTCGAACTGCTCGGCCCGCTCGGTTGTGGCTTCCAGACCGGGGCTGGCGGTGTGATGCGTTCGCTAGCTTGCCACGCAGGTTCGACCATAGCCATTTTTGGCGGCGGCCCGGTCGGCTTGGCGGCGGTGATGAGTGCGGTCATCCAAGGCTGCAGCACAATCATCCTTGTCGAACCCATGCCGTCACGGCGCGAAGTCGCGCTGGAGCTGGGCGCAACCCATGTCATCGACCCAGCAGCGGGCGACCTGACCGAAGCCTTGCGCGCCATCGTTCCCGAAGGCCTCGATTTCGCCTTTGATAGCAGCGGCGTGGTCAGCGTGATCGAAGCTGGCTTTGCCGCTCTAGGCAGTCATGGCGCGATCGGGTTGGTCGGCGTTCCAAAGGAACCGACCGACAGCATCAGCGTTAATATCTCCGCGCTGATGACACCCGGTCTTCGCATCATCGGCATAATCGAAGGCGACAGTGATCCGCAAAGCTTCATCCCCGAACTGCTCGCACACCATGCCGCAGGGCGATTCCCGTTTGACAAGCTTATCCGGACGTTCAAACTGGACGAAATCAACGAAGCCATAGCGGCACAGGCGCGCGGCGAATGCATCAAGGTGGTGTTGCTGCCCTAAGCGACAGAGGAGAGAGACAATGCAGTTCGATTCAGATTATCGCATGCTGATCGGTGGAAAGCTCGAAACGGGATCCGCCAGCTTTGATGTCCTCAATCCCGCCAATGAACAGATTATCGGCCAAGCACCCGACGCAACCCCTGAAGATCTGGATCGCGCCGTTGCAGCAGCGCGCGCGGCTTTTCCAGCATGGTCGGCACTGCCGATCGAAAAGCGCCGCGAATATCTGAACGCGATGGCGCAGGCCATTCTCGCCAATATCGATCCGCTCAAACGCCTGCTGACGTCCGAACAGGGCAAGCCGCATGCCGATGCGGAAGCTGATGTCGGCGGTGCGGCCTTCTGGCTGATGGGCGCTTCCTCGCTCGACCTGCCGGTTGTCGTCAATGAAGACAGCGACGAGCGGTACAGCGAGACGCGCCGGGTGCCTTTGGGCGTTGTCGGGGCGATTGCGCCCTGGAATTTCCCGATGATTCTCGCCGCGTTCAAGATTGGCCCCGGTCTGCTCGCGGGCAACACCATGGTGCTGAAGCCGTCGCCTTTCACCCCGCTGACCACGTTGAAACTGGGTGAAATCATCAAGGACATCCTGCCCGCTGGCGTTCTCAATATCATCTCGGGAGGGGACAATCTGGGGCCGTGGATGACCTCGCATCCCGATATCGACAAGGTCAGCTTCACCGGATCAACCGCCACGGGCAAGAAGGTCATGCAATCGGCCTCAGCCACGCTGAAACGGGTCACGCTCGAACTCGGCGGCAACGATCCTGCGATTGTAATGCCCGACGTGGATGTCGAAAAAGTCGCCGAACAGCTCTTCTGGGCGGCGTTCGGAAACAACGGCCAGATCTGCATCGCCACCAAGCGCATGTATGTCCACAAGGATATTTACGAGCCGCTGCGCGATGCCATTGTCGCTTATGCGAAAACCGTGAAGATCGGCGACGGTTCCGAACAGGGAACCCGATTGGGCCCGATCAACAACCGCCCGCAATATGAACGTGTGCTCGACCTGATCCGCGATGCCAAGGAGAAAGGCTATACCTTCCTGATGGGTGGCGAGAAGTCAGACGTGCCCGGCTATTTCATTCCGGTCACCATCCTCGACAATCCGCCTGAAGACAGCCGCATCGTGCAGGAAGAGCAATTTGGCCCCGTATTGCCGCTGCTTAAATTTGACGATTATGATGATGTTGTAGCGCGCGCCAATGCCACCGAATATGGTCTGGGCGGTTCCATCTGGGGCAATGACGAGGACAAGGCCTTCGAAATCGCCAAGCGCATCCAGAGCGGCACCGTCTGGGTCAATGAAGTCCAGCACTTGTCACCGACAGCAGCTTTTGGTGGGATGAAGCAGTCCGGACTTGGCGTCGAAGGCGGCGAAGAAGGGTTGCTCGAATATACCAACGCGCAGACGCTGGTGCGGAAAAAGCGCACCGCTGCTGCAGCCTGAAGACCCAGGGTTAGAAAAACAAATTGCCCCGCCATTCGGCTAGGAAGCGGTCACCGAATAGCCAAGGCGGGGTACGTGCACGGCAATCGCGCCAAGCTCAGTATCTTCGCGCAAAACTGACAGGCTGGAATGCGTCGAACCGGCAAAAATGCCCATGATCGGGTCGCGACCATAGTCGGTTGCCGACAGGGCAACAGTTCGACCGCGCAACGCTTCATCGGACTGCAATATGTCCAACGGTACCGGCTCGCTCGCCTTTGCCGCTGCCAACGCATCAGCCGGAATCATATTTGACCGGTCACCATGGCCAATCGCACCCACGCGCGCATACCAGGCATCGAATCCGTGCACGTCATCGAAGCGGTCGGCGAGGCCGGGACAAAAGCTGCGAATGAACCAGAAGTTGTAATAGGCGGCGGCATCGGAAAGGCCGGGGGCATCCCCTTCAAGAAAACGCCGTCCGTCGGTAAGATGCTCTGCCACTAGCGCGGCGTGGGCCTTTATCTGGGTCAGGGCAAAAGGGGCCATCGCCTTCATAGCAGCAACATTGAACGGCTGCCCGCTCAGGGCTTCGCGATCCTTGATGAAGGCGGGGTCGACACCATCGCCCAATGTCCCGAAAATCGCCAATACAGCAGACTGGAAAAGCGCTTTGTCCGCCCAGATTTCAACGGCATTGGCATGCCCGCTGTTCCCGGCGGGAAAAAGCGAAGGAGCCGGAAAACGGCGTTCAAGTTCGCGAACGATGAGTGTGCTGTCGCAATAGATATCCGCGCCGATCTGCATAACCGGAATCCGCCGATAGCCTCCGGTCAACGGTGTCAGGTCGGGCTTGGGCATGATCACCGGCTGGTCCACCGCCTGCCAGGCAAGCCCCTTTATGCCAAGACAAATGCGGACCTTCTCAGTGAATGGTGATGAATCATATTGATGCAGAATAATACCAGACATCGACAATTGCCTCCCTGTGATCGCCGAAATTTTCGTCGTTCGGCACAGGATTGAATGGCGGCTTGCATTGAGTCAACTCGCAACGCCAAAACAGATTGGCGTTAAGAACGGCGCGGCGCCTATCTCTTGCGCCAGTTGGCGCTTCGAAACAATCTTGCCGCTCGAACCGACGGTGCCAGATAGTCAAAACGCCGCATACGGAATTTGCCATCAGCGCCCCTGCGCCATGTTGAAGTGAACGTGCCCGACGCTTGCCGTTCGACGCCCTCGCTGGTGCTGGTTTCGAAAACAACGCGCCCCTCAACGCGCGCGCTGCCGTCGGCACCCGCAAATATTGGTCCGGTTTTGAATTTTACCGGAGCCAGCCACCCGCCTGTCCAGAAGTTTGCGACCATTTCGGCATCGTCCATCAAAGGTATACCCAGCCAGGAGAAGGAAATTTCTTCATCAAGCAGCGGCAAGATTTCAGACGGATCGGTCCACCCATCATTGGTTTCCCAAAAGGATCGATCTTCGAGCGATTGCAGGCGATTATAAAGTTCTGCCGCGATCTTTTTGTCGCCGCGCAGATCAAAGCAAGCTGCCAGCTTCTCTAATACCCAGTCGCTTATGCTTGGCATCAATGCTGCACAATGCGGTAGCTGTTGGAGCGCCGCCTCAGCCAGAAAATCGAAATAGACGCCCCGTGGCTCCCCCCCACAGCTATCGCCGTCCGGAGCCCGCACATTGCCCTCTTTGTCCACTATCTCAACGCTGAAATTTGCACCGCAAACCAGAACTTCGTCGGTGTCATATACAAGGTCGAGCGCATTGCCTTTGGCTAGCGCCAAGGCCCATATCGCCTCTGGGATTATGGCCCTTATGGGCTGATAATCCGCCGGTCGACTGCTGACGGGCATGGAATGGATTTCGACGATCGGCGTCCCGCCACGGTCACGTTGCAGAACAAGCGCCAATCCTTCGCGCTGCTTCACCATGACCGTCGCGACGATGAGTTCGCTTGCTTCGCCACCGCTCATGGTCCGCCGCTGGATTTTCTCCAGCGATGGCAGGCCAAAAATCTTCCGGCGCGCTTCTCTCTCTTTTTCTGTGCACCGGGGACGCGGGTCGTAATAAGCGCATTTGCTAGCCTTGCTAGTGCTGCCGGCAGCTGCGGCGGGTGCTTCTGCGCAAATGCCAACAACCAACATCATCAATGTCGATGCGGCCAGCACAGAAAAACGGTCAATTTTCATCTTTGTCGATCCGCGCATTTTCGATAGCATATTGCAGCGCTCCGGATTTCCAGCCCGTCAAACCAAACAGGTGTTTGCCGATAATATATGCAGGCGCATTTGCGCCGGGGCTTGTACGTTGGACAAAGTCGTAACCCTTCGATCCATTGGATTCGAAGAACCAATTGGTGCCATCAAGAATAATGGCGCAATCGTCAGGGCGGCTGTCAAACAATCGTGTTTCTGCCAGCAAGGTCCTGATTTGACTGGCCTCATCGTCGGTTAGCGTACGAGCCAGACGTCGCTCATACTGCCGATAAAACCGCGACGCCTGCTTTGCGATCAGCCGCGACTTTTCGGGCCCCAACTCGATACGTATAGTCGTTGTCGACCACATTTCGTGCCACCAGGTGAACCGGAGGACTTCCTCATATTGGGACGGCCGCGCAATCCTTACAATCGAGGGCTCGCGCGTAGCGCGAAGATTGACGGCAACCCGGTCCTTGTCGCTATCGGTCAGCAGTGGGACCAGTTTCGGCGGATCTTTATCCCAACTATATTGACATTCAGGCACCAATGCAGAGGTTTCGGGAGAAAAATAGTCGCGTCCCTGGCTGTCGACGAAGCGACCGGACGACGGCGAAAGCGCTATTGCCGGATGAGCCAGCAACGCAAAGACGACAGCCCAACGAGCCCGCCCACCCCCTAGAAAACCAGGCATTCTGATCGAGACCTCCGGTGAATGTCGGTTATCGGAAATGCCGTTCTGCCGCTACTTCTGCAATGAACCGGTACATTCCCGGGCTTTGCGTCAGAGCAGTCTGCAAATTAAGCATGGGTAAGTTGGTTGGTGTTGAATCCGATGATATCAAGCAACCCTATTGGTGGATTGCATGTTGAAAAAAACATGATATCCCAAAGCTGTAGAAGCAAAGGTACGCTGAAATTTCCAGACTCAAACTTATCTTGTTCATATGCGCATTCTCTGCGCTTCATGCGTGCGCACCTATCTCACGCGAAGGCTGCATCAACGACAGCGCCTATGATATTGGCCATGCCGCGGCGATGGACAATGCCGATCAGGCCAAGCGCTTGCGTGACGTCAGCAAGATTTGCGGAAAACAAGGCCGCGAAATCGACACTGCAGAATATGGGGCCGGTTTCGCAGCGGGTACCCGGACATTCTGCATGCCCGACAATGGCTATAGCTGGGGTCTGAAAGGGCGCAGCTATAATGGCATCTGCGCCAACCCGGAGTTTAGTGCGGCCTATGAAGAAGGCCAGCGCATCTACCGCATCGAACAACGCCGTATCGCAATCCGCAACCGGCTCGAGGAAATACGAAGCCGTCTCGCCAGTATCGCCCGAACTTTGGATGAAGATACGACGCTGAGTGAAGAGCGCCGACGTACCCTGCGTCGTCAGGAGGACGAACTGCTGCTCGAGCGGAGAGATTTGCTCGCCGAGCAGCGGAGCTTGCCGCCAGCTTGAGTGCGACTTTGCACAGCCGGCAATGGGTGTGATCGAAAACATGCACGCGCAATGGCGGTACCATCGTCGAAGCACCGGTACACAAAGCGTGCTTCCGGAGCATTCTACCATCGCTTAATTCTGGGCGCGGCTGATCGTTGGTCGGGAAGAGAGAGATTTGGTCAAGAACACTAGTCGCTGGATACCAGCCCTGTTGATTGCCGCGTTTGGATCAAATGCTGTATTGGCTTCGCACGACAATGCAGGTGCAACCATCATGTCCGTTGCCTGGAGCAGCGACAGCGATGATGTCTGGGTCTCCTGGAATTACGGCAACAAGGAGAAAACCGAAGCCGTTGCGGTGAAAGAATGCACAGAGGCTATGAGCCAACCATGCCAGGTGGCAAGCACCTTAAGCTCAGGCGTTGCAGTCTTGCAGAGGCAGCAAAATGGAATCCCCTTTTTGTCCTATGGGCCCGACATTCCCGCCGCTTTGTCATCGAGCCGTGAGCAATGCAGTTCAGCGGGAACGGTTTGTGCGCTGTTGAAAGTGTTTTTCGTTCATGATGGCAATCCCGGACCGCATCTATATCGGCCAGTGGACAATTCACGTTTACGAAAAAAATATGGGGCCGTTGTGCTCGCATCGTCAGCAGCAAAAAACCGCCGCATCCATATTGCATCGGGTCGCTCCGATGCCCAGACTGCCATCAATGACGCACTTGCAAATTGCAAAGGCGAAGGCGGCATCGATTGCAAAATGATCCAGTGGGGCGGGAACACCAAAATTCTGGTGGCCAGCAGTTCAAAAGGCGATGTCTTCGCATTGGGTGGCGATTATCCGGAGCAACTGCACACCAATTTGAACGCCTATTGTGCCGAACAGGTCGTTACCTGCACCGTACAAACACTGGTTGATAGCCGGCTGGAAGAAACAAGCTTTTACAGCCCATAGTCGTTTAATTCGTGTGACGGGAAATTGAGGTCAGGAGCAGGGTACGTGGGTTTTAGGGCAGGACTGACCAAAAAAGCATGTGCCCTCTACCGAACCATCTCGCTGTTGGCGCTCTTTTTGTGGTCGCTTTCGATGTTCCTGCCAGTGGTTACTTTCGACAATAGGGGCATACCCACAATGTTGGATGGTGCCCACTTTCTCCAAAATGGCTGGGCGGGGCCGATCATGTTGCAGTTCGGGTGGTATGCTAATCTGTTGATGATTCCTGCGGCTTATGTTTCCAGCCGGAACTCCATCAAACCACGAAGGCTGTATTTCATATTGGCAGCATCCTTAATCACGCTTTGGGGCAACACCCTATTTCTGTCGTCGATCGCAGGCTATACCGGCACAGCCCCTATTGTCAGGTGGCATGCCGGCTATTTTCTTTGGATGGCCGCGACGGGGTCGATGGGTGCCCTGTTGATGTGGCGCGCCGTCAGGGCGCGCGTACCGCCCGCATCAAAATGACAATGGGTGAATGAAGAAGTAGGTTTTGCGGAAAAATGGAAGCAAGCAAAGGTCCACGACCTAGCAGCTCCGAAGCTACGCCAAACCCGAAGCCATGGTCAGTAGATGACGCTCAGCGGAACGCAGGGAGGTGCACCGGTACATTGACGCCGCTTGTTGGGCATCAACAAAAGTGCGATTTTGGCACCATGCGATGGTTCTTACTATTCGGCTTGGTCTTCGCCTGTACGAGTCAGGCTAATGCGCAATGCAGACAAGGATCGGGCCCGGATCATGGCGATGGCATCCCTTACTGCTCGCAGATCGAGCCAGAATCGACTCCTTCGCCGCATCCCGTCCCGCCACCGCAGTGGCAGAGCTTTGCTGCCGCAGTTGCCTGGGGCGATAGCAATACTGGCGATGCGTTTATCGGCGTTGGTAAGTATTTTGACGAGCAATTGGCCCGGGAAAAGGTGTTGGAGAAATGCAACGCGAAAGGATGGGCAAACTGCGCCGTCGCAATTTCGATAACTAACGGCGTCGTCGCGGTTGCGCGGGATAGCGAGAGGAAACTGCGCGTCCGCAGCGACGTTAGCGTGGATGCGGCACGCAGTAATATCGTCGCCAAATGTGAGGCTGATGGCGTCTCTTGCGAAGTTCTGGCCGTTTATGACGGACTACAGGAGTATTTCTGAATGTTTGCCCGCCACAGGGTGCTGCACCGGTCCACCTATATGCTTGCGTTGATGTCTTTGTTTACCAGTGTGCCCTTAACACCATTGGAAGCACGACGGCTGGCAGTTCCGCAGTTCAATCCAGAAGCCATGGCGGTTTTGAATGCTGCCCAATCGGGTAATTGGAATGCCCTGAACAAGCTGTTGCCACCCTGTTCGCCGTTGCTGCAATCCAAGGCAGATAGCGGGATGACCTTGCTGCAATGGGCACTGGAACAGGACAAGGAAACGGCCTTTCGACTTTTGCTCAAAGCAGGCGCCAATCCCGAACAACCGGGTCTGTTCGGCTACACCGTTATCCACGATGCAGCGCGGCATCGGGATTCAAAGTGGCTTAGGATTTTGCTCGATAATGCTGCCAGTCCCGATGTCCGAAATGCAGAAACGGGCACATTGCCGCTTTATGAAGCGCTGATCGCCAACAGGGACGTCCAATTTGCCATGCTGATTGCGGCCAAAGCCAATCTGAAGCTCTCCGACAGCGTCGGCAATACACCGTTGCATATTGCCGGTCTTCTCAACAAGCCCTGGCATGCACATTATCTTTTGTTGGCCGGCGCCCCACCAATGGCACGGAACGCACAAAAGCAGACCTTCCAGCGCTATTTATTCATGACCAGAGACACACTGCTGAACCAGGCTGCGCGTGAAGGTCGACAGAGCATCATCAAATATCTGCATTCGAAGAAAATCCCGATTGAGTATAATGTCGCTCCCCAGAAGGTAGAGGCCAGTAGTTTCGGCTAAGATGTCGGCGTTTATGCCTTGTGCAATAATCCCCTAACCGCAACCGATACCTAATGGACACCTTCAGACATTGGGTAAGCGCGCTGAAATATATTAGGGCAAAATCGGTGGTGACAAACGCCGCAATATCGGGCCTGTTGATTCACGCTTCGGGCAGCGACTGTTGAACATCTGGAAATGTAGAACGGCAGTGCAACCAGCGACTGCGTAACGGGATATCTGATCGGACAAGTGAAAATATGAGCCGGCAACCAGCAAAATCAGCGGCTTCCCCCGACTTAGCCGAGGAGCACCGTGCCGAGTTGAATCAGGCGAAAGTTCGGCTTTGGGTGGTCTTGGCATCCGCCGTATATGTCATACTCCGTTGGGTCGCTGTTGACGGGCCGATTCCACTTCCAGCAGACTATGCTTTCATCATCCTGCCCTTGCCCGCAGAAGTTGCTGTGCGCTGGCTTTTGATATGTGCAGGATTCGGCGCTTTCGCACTGCTTCTTCTGCTGCATATCCAGCACTATCGAGGCCATTTTCGCTGGCGCAGAATTGGGGCGATGATCGTCGAATATAGCACATATACCTATATTCTGATTGTCGGCGAACGTATCACAATGCCATTCTTCGCGCTGATAGTAGCGACTGCGTTGAGCAACGGCATGCGTTTCGGAAGTCGTTACTTGATGATTGCCGCCATCTTTTCACAAGCATCCTTAGCCGTGATGCTGGCAGCCAGCCCTTTCTGGCGCGCCAATGTCAGCGTGGTTCTGGCATTCTCGATCATTGCGATTGCCTTGCCTGCTTACGCCTTCGCCCTGCTCCGGCAAACAGCCGAAGCCCGCGACACCGCAGTTGCAGCTATGCAGGCCAAGAGCCGTTTTCTGGCCCAGGCCAGCCATGATCTGCGTCAGCCGATCCACTCGATTGGCTATTATCTCGACATCTTGCGCAACACCCACAGCAAGGCGGAAAGGCATGTGTTGCTAAACAGAATAGATCGCGCGCTGGGTTCGGTCTCGCGCCTGTTCAAATCTCTTTTGGATATTGCCCATCTGGACAGCGGGACGATCGAAGTCCGGTCGGAGGATATCGCATTGCAACCCTTGCTGGCCGAACTGGTGCAACAAAACAGCCAGATCGCGCAATGGAACGACGTGGAATTGCGCTCCGTACCGACCAGCCTGAACGTACATGCCGACCCAACGCTGCTGACCACAATGGTCCAGAATCTCTTGTCCAACGCGATCAAATATTCCCATGGATCGTCGGTCCTCATCGGAGTCCGCCGAAAAGGCCCTTCATTGGCAATTGAGGTTTATGATCAAGGCATAGGTATTGCTGAAGACGATCTGCCACATATCTATGAAGAGTTTTATCGTGCCCACGTGGCAGGGGATCGTGATGCTGAAGGCGTGGGCTTGGGACTGGCTATCGTAAACCGTTTAGCCCAACTTTCGGGTTTTGTTTTGGACTTGCGTTCCAGGCGCGGCGTTGGAACCGTCGCCGGGCTCTACGACATTCCTATCGTCACGCACCGCGTCGAAAAGAAACGGCGGGTGCGCAGCGATGCCCCGCAGCCACTATCGGGGTTTCGCGTCATCCTGATCGAGGATGACCACGACGTTCGCGATGCGACAGATGAATTGCTCAAACGATGGGGCTGCCATGTCCAGTCGCATCCTGGAATGCCCACCGGTATAGAAACGGCCGACCTTATCATCGCCGATTTCGACTTGGGCAATCAGCTATTGGGAACCGAGGTCATTCGTTCGATTCGCCAAGATCTGGGGCAGGCAATACCTGCAATTTTATTGACCGGGCATGCCGATGCCAAAGTGAAGAAACTGGTGGACGGCGACGATATCCAGATCTTTTCCAAACCCGTCCAGCCCGCCAAGCTGCGGTCTATGTTGTCAGCCCTGCGTATCGCCAACCGCGATGAGCCCTAACGCCGCAGCGCGCGGGCCAAGCTGGTTCCTGCGCTGGACCTTCAGGCTACGCATCAATATGGACACATGGTTGCGCACGGTGAAATGCGAGAGCCCCAAATCGCGCGCGATCAGTTTGTTCGGCATGTTTGTACTAAGTAAGCGCAAAATTTCGAACTGCCTGGGCGTGAGCATCGGCTTTTCCGGCGGTAGGCCTTGAGCTTGAGCCGTCACGTTGACGACATATTCGCCTGCACGCACAGCCCGAATACCGTCCAAAATTGCTCCCGATGTCAAACCTTTGCCTAGAAACCCATCAGCCCCTGCATCAAGCAACTGATCCGCGACATTCGGATCTTCAAGCATGGTGATCACAATCAGCGATGCGGCGGGGAACTCTCTCCGCAGGTTGCTGATCGACGAGGGGCCTTCCATTCCCGGAAAGACCAGATCGAGAATGAACATGTCCGGTGAGGGACCGTCGCGCGCAGCAGTTAGCGCATTGGGCAGATTGTCAAACTCGACCACATCGGCCTCTGGAAACTCCGCGCGCAGGCTGTGCACCAGCGCGTCCCGGAACATGGGGTGATCATCTGCGACAATGATACGTTCTGCGTTCATTTAGTGAAGCCTTGTCCCAAACGTTACGCCGGTCATACAAAGCATCATGGCCGTTGATATTTTGCGTTCAAGCAAACTAGTACATATAAACAACAGAATTGCGGGCAAATCTGAAAACCAAAACAGTTTCCACCAAGCAGTGTTTCGCAAAACAGGATTGGTCGGGCAGAGCGAACGAAACCAAAATAGCTCGCATCTATACTATTGAAAAACAATGCTTTCAAGAAAATGGTGCGGTCAAGAAGACTCGAACTTCCACGGGCTTTCGCCCACAACGACCTCAACGTTGCGCGTCTACCAATTCCGCCATGACCGCACTTGCCCTGACAGGTAGGAGCGCGCCACTAGCAAAAGGCCGTTGCAGGCGCAACCGCTATATCCATGATAATTTCCGGCCGTCTATCTGTCACAATTCGGGGCGGAAATGTGGCGGGCACCACATTTCTGGTTAGCATCCACTCCGATCTCCGGAATTAACCCTCTTTCCGGCTTGCGGACAAAGATTAACAGATAGTTAAAGCAGTGCGATGTTCGTGCTGCTTTCCCTATTGGCCACACAGGCCACCGAAGCGCCGCCGCCACGTTCGCAGGCTGTCGTGACAGCTTCGGTCACGATCATCCAACTCGAGGTTATTGGTCCAGCCGAGCCAACCCAGTCGAACCGGGATCGCCCGCGTCGACAGATCCGCAACCGTGCAGGTGTGCAGCTGATCGAATTTTATTGAAAAGGTCTTAGCCGTCTATGGCCCAGCCGACGCTGATCCGCGATGCGGCGAGCGGAACGTCACGGCGCAATTGGCTGAAGTCCACCTTGCCGCCAGGGGCCAAAGTGCGGACCGGTGCCTTCATTGTCCAGCTGTACACTGATCGACCGCTCGCATCTTTCAACGTTACCAGAAGTTCTGGGACACGTTGTGGACGCGAAGTGGGGTTCACAATCGAGCCGCTGGCAATGAAATAAGGTGATCCATCCGCATCGCGACCCAGTTCGAGATTGTCGTGCAGTTCTATTTTGAGATCAGGTTCCTGCCCGCTGGCGACGAAGCTGTTTTCCAGCCAGCCGAAATGCCAGGTCGCTGCCGCCAGTGCCGCGATGACGATAGCAAAAGCAACCGCTGCATAGGTCATCAATTTGGCCGGGTTACGCCGCGGTCGGAAAGGCGGTTCGTGCGCAAACTGGCTACGGACGATTTCGGGTTCTGCCAGGGCAGTATAGGCAGGCACCGGAGGCACATCCTGAAAAGCAGGCCGATCGAACGAAGGCGGAATCGGCGTTTCGGCGGGAGACACCTCTGGCTCGGGCCGATCAAACGCAGAAAATCCGGGTTTTGCGAGCGGCGTTTCGGGTTCGTCAGCGACTGACGCTGCGGCGTCATCGATCGATTCCGAAGGCTCAATGGTATCGGGTCCGGGTTCGACAGCCTGCGGCGCCGCTTCGGGCGGAGCGACAAAAGCCGGAGCCGGGGGGGCCGGGGGCGTTGCGGTGCCTTGCTGGAACCAGCTGTGACGACAATTTGCGCAACGTACTTGCCGACCTACCACGCCAATAGCACCGTCGGGAACGACATAGCGGGTGCGACATTCCGGACAAATCAGCAGCATGCCTCCATAAACATCACCGATTCGCACGATGCAAGTAGGTCAAGCCATTATACTGTGGAATGGCTGCACTTTATCGTTGCAACGCACCGCCCTGTCCCAACACATTTGCCAAACATCCCTTTGCGCGCGCGCGCCAGATGTGCAATGCGCTGCTGCGATGCAAAGCGTTGCCGAATTCGACAATGTAGGCCTGCGATACGGCACGGGGGCTGAGACGCTGACCGACGTCAGCTTTCGGCTGTTTCCGGGCAGTTTCTATTTTTTGACCGGGGCGTCAGGCGCAGGCAAGACATCACTATTGAAGCTGCTCTATCTGTCTCACCGGCCCAGCCGCGGCGCGATCCGCATGTTTGGCGAGGATCTGGTCAACATGCCACGCGCGAGGCTACCTGGCTTCCGGCGACGCATCGGTGTTGTTTTTCAGGATTTCCGTCTGGTCCCTCACCTGACCGCTTTCGACAATATCGCCCTGCCGCTGCGCATCGCTGGTATTTCCGAGCGCGATCTGGAAGGCCCGGTCAATGAAATGCTGGCGTGGATCGGCTTGACCGAGCGCGCCGATGCAAGACCGGCTACGCTCTCTGGCGGAGAGCAGCAAAGGGTGGCCATTGCCCGTGCCGTCATCGGCAGGCCCGAAATTCTGGTGGCGGATGAACCCACCGGCAATGTCGATCCTGATATGGCACTACGCCTGTTGAAATTATTCGCCGCGCTCAACCGGCTGGGCACCACCGTCATTGTCGCCACGCACGATATTCATCTGTTGCAGGAAATCGAAGGTGCCCAGATGATGCGGCTCGACAAGGGCAGGTTATCTGACCCGACCGGATCGCTCAAACACCCGCCGCGGCCATTGGTGCTGCGGAACTAGGGGCCGTTTATGCGACTGCCCTTCACCATTGCCGCGCACGACCGCAAGCTAATCCCCGACGGGCGTTTCACCGGTGCGATGCCGTGGGTCATGGCTATCATGATCTTTCTGACGCTTTTGGCCGCCGCTGCCGCGCTGGTCCTTGCCCATGCCGCCAGCAAGGGCGGTGCCGAACTTTCGCGGCAAGCAACAGCCCAAATCCTCGAAAGCGACCCGGGCGCGCGTCAATATCAACAGAGCCGCGTCGCCAACCGGCTGGAGGAGATGCCCGGCGTGGTTAGTGCCGGTGCCGTCCCCGATGAAGAGGCGAGGGCCTTGCTCGAACCCTGGCTTGGGCAGGCGGCAAGCGATGCTGAAATTCCCGTGCCAGCTTTGATAGATATCGAGTTTGAAGCCACCCCTGGCCGCGACAGGCTTGCGGCTATGCAACGGGAGCTGTCGCTCATAGCACCAACGATCCGTATCGACGGCAATGCTGGCTGGTTACAGCCCTGGTTCGGTTTGATGCGATCACTGTTGCTGTTGGCGGGCGGAATTGTTCTGTTGCTGCTTCTGGCGACAGCGGCGACTGTGGCGCTCGCCGTGCGCGGTGCGCTCAATACGCACCGCCCAACGATCGAAATCATGCACATGATGGGGTCAACCGATTTACAGGCGGCACGCCTTTTCCAGCGCCGCGTTGCGCTGGACGCACTTTTCGGCGGTGTAATCGGGGTGATGGGGGCCGCCGTCATCGTGCTGCTTTTGCAGGAGCGTTTTGCCGCACTTGAACCCGGCTTGCTCGCCGGGGCGGTAATGCCACTCTATGGCTGGCTGCTCTTGCTGTTGATACCTGCGGCGGTTACTACATTGTCGATGGCAATGGCGCGCTGGACAGTGCTGTCAACGCTGAAGAAAATGCTATGATCAGACGAATCCTCTCCCTCATCCTGTTGATCTGGATGCTCGGCTTTGCCGGATTTGCGCTATTCCTGCCGCAACCCGCTGCGCTTGACCGCACCGATGCTGTGGTCGTGCTGACAGGCGGCGCCAAAAGGATCGACCGGGGGCTGGAAGTCATCGAAAATGGCAAGGCGCGCCGCATGCTGATTTCGGGCGTCGACCTGGACGTGAAGCCAGCTGAGCTCGCCGCCGAATATAAGCGTCCGATGAAGCTGTTCAATTGCTGCATCGATCTGGGCTTCCGGGCGGTTGACACCCGCTCGAATGCGCTTGAAACCGCTCGCTGGGTTGCACGCAACAATGTGCAGTCGCTACGACTGGTAACGCATGACTGGCATATGCGCAGGGCGATGCTGGAAATCTCGATTGCTTTGCCCGACGATGTTGAGGTGATCCCCGACGCCGTCCCCAGCCAGCCGACACTGCAGATATTGTTCCGCGAATATAACAAATATTGGTTGCGCGGGATTGCCGCAATCGCTGGGCTGTGACGCCAAATGTTTCTGCTGCGCTCCCTGTTATTCGCGGTTGTCTTTTACATCGGCTCGGTTCCATTTGTGCTCGGGGCGTTACTCGGCACCTATGTCTCGCGGCCTTTGTTGATCGCTTCGGTGCATGGCTGGAGTCGCTTCCACCATTTTTCCGCGCGCTGGCTGCTCGGTATTCGCACCAAAGTCGACGGCCAACTGTCTGACCAGCCGGTGCTATATGCAATCAAACATGAAAGCATGTTTGAAACGATCGACATGCCGCACCTGTTCCGCATGCCTGCAGTGGTCACCAAACGCGAGTTGTTCGATATTCCGGGTTGGGGCACGGCCGCCAAGGCCTATGGCATGATTCCGGTAGATCGTGATGCCGGGGCCAGCGCATTGCGCGCCATGATATTGCTGGCGCGCAAGATGCAAGCCGATGGCCGCCCTATCGTTATCTTCCCCGAGGGCACCCGAGTACCGCATGGGGAGAGACCGCCGCTGCAGTCAGGCTTTGCCGGGCTCTACAAGCTACTCGGCCTGCCGGTGGTACCGGTAGCTGTGAACAGCGGCGTGCTGACACCTAAAGGCAAACCCTGGTGGCATAGCGGAACGATGACTTACAAGGTGGGTGAGACCATCCCGCCAGGTCTTCCGCGTGATGAAGTCGAAGCGCGGGTGCATGCGGCCATTAACGCTTTGAACGACCCAGCTTAGTGCTTGCGCCCGAAGTCGGGTGCATCATCATCCTGACCCTGCTCAACGATCGAACGGCGAATGTCTCGAGTACGGGCAAATAGGGCTTCAAGGTCGTCGCCCTTGCCATAGCGGATCGCGCGTTGCAGCGCGGTCAGATCTTCGCTGAACCGCTGCAGCATTTCGAGCACGGCTTCCTTGTTGTTGAGGAAAACGTCGCGCCACATCACCGGATCAGAGGCTGCGATGCGGGTGAAATCGCGAAAGCCGCCGGCCGAATATTTGATCACTTCGCTCTGCGTCACTTCGCCCAGATCATCGGCCGTGCCAACGATGGTATAGGCGATCAGGTGGGGCAAATGGCTGGTTATCGCCAACACAAGGTCGTGGTGGCGCGCATCCATGATCTCGACATCGGCGCCGAGCCGTTGCCAAAATGTCGACAGCGCCGCCACCGCCGCTTCAGGCGCGTTTGTCGGCGGGGTCAGGATGCACCAGCGGCCTTTGAACAAGGTTGCAAAGCCCGCATCAGGGCCACTTTTCTCGGTACCCGCCACTGGGTGCGCAGGGATGATTGTCGCCTCGGGTAGCGCTGCTGCCAATGCTTCAGCGACGCTCTGTTTGCAGCTGCCAACATCGCTGACGATCGCATCGGCAGGCAGGTCGGCTGCCATCTGTTCGGCCACCAACCCCATGGCCCCGACGGGCACGCAGAGAATGACCAGCCCCGCATCTATCACAGCCGTTCCGGCCGTGTCGGCAACATCGTCGCAAAAGCCCAAATCGTGTGCACGATCGCGCACTTCAGGGTCAGCGTCAAAACCCGTGATCCGCACCTCGGGCATGTTGGCCTTGACCGCGCGCGCTACCGACGAGCCGATCAGGCCCAAGCCGATAATCGAGACACGCGCAAAGGGCAGCATTAGCCGTGCCGGTCCAATATCTTGCGCAGTGCCGCCATCACCCCAAGATTTTCCTCTTCGCTGCCGATGGTGATGCGCAGGCCATTGGCAAGACCCTGCCCAGGCAGCCAACGGACGATATAGCCTTCGTCCATCAGGTCCTTGTAGACAGTTTCGGCGCTCGTCTTGCCTTCGAAAATAATCATCAGGAAATTCGCCCAGCTCGGGATCGCCTTCAGGCCGTGATTGGACAGCGAAGCGATTTCGCTCGCCATCCACTCACGCCATTCGAGATTATGCTTGCGGCTGTGTGTGACAAATTCGGTGTCGGCGAGCGCAGCAATCGCGGCCGCCTGCCCTGCGCTGGTGACATTAAACGGCGCGCGGATGCGGTTCAGCGTCGCGATCAGACCCGGCTGACCATAGGCCCAGCCGATGCGTTCCGCTGCCAGTCCGTAAATCTTCGAAAAGGTGCGGGTGATGAGGACATTGGCATGCTTGCGCGCCAGATCGAACGCCGCCGGACCGTCATCCTCCAGATATTCGCCATAGGCCTGATCGAGTACGAGCACGCAATCGGCGGGCAATCCGGCATGCAGCCGTTCGATTTCACCGTCGTCGCTAAAGGTGCCGGTGGGATTGTTGGGATTGGCTATGAAGACCACGCGGGTCTTTTCATTGACCAGCGCCAGAAGCGCATCGACATCGGTGCCATAATCCTTGTCGGGTGCAACCACGACAGTCGCAGCACATTTGCGCGCGGCAATATCGTAAACCGAAAAGCCATAGCGGACGTAGATGATTTCATCCCCTGCCCCGGCATAGCCCATGGCAATCAGGTTCAGCAGTTCGTCCGAGCCAGTGCCGCAAACGATCTGGTCGGTTTCGAGGCGGTAAGCCTTGCCTAGCGCTTCGCGCAGCGCGTTCGATGCCGGATCGGGATAACGCGCCAGCGTCGCACGCGCCTCGACCAGCGCCGCGATTGCATGTTCGCTGCATCCCAGCGGATTCTCATTCGCTGACAATTTGATCAGCACGCGCCCGTCGTCGCTCTTTGCCTTGCCGGGCGTGTAGGCGTGAATGGCGTTGATCCAGGGTTTGGCTGCAGGCTGTGTCATGGCGCGCGCCATAGCCTCGCCCTGCCCTCCGCGCAACCAAGCTATTGTTTTAACCGCCTTGCCTGATATGGCGCAAAACATGGGTGAAGACGGTCGCTTTGGCCTCGACAGGCGGACTAAACTGCTGGGGCCGGTAAGGCTCGACAGCGGCGTGCAATTTGCGCCCGTCGAATTCGCCTATGAAACCTATGGTGAGCTCAACGGCGACAAGTCGAACGCTATCCTGATCTGCCATGCGCTGACCGGCGACCAATATGTCGCTTCGACCCATCCACGCACCGGCAAGCCCGGATGGTGGACGCGTCTGGTGGGCGAAGGCAAGCCCGTTGACCCCGCGCGCCACTGCATCATCTGCATCAACGTGCTGGGCAGCTGCATGGGTTCTTCCGGTCCCGCCAGCTTCGATCCCGGCACGGGTGAGCCCTATGCCATGGACTTCCCGGTTATCACCATCGCCGATATGGTGCGCGCACAGGCGATCCTGCTCGACCATCTGGGCATAGAACGCCTCGCCTGTGTCATCGGCGGGTCGATGGGTGGGATGCAGGCGCTGACATGGGCCTCACTTTTCCCGGATCGTGTCCAGTCCGCCATCGTCATCGCCTCGACCGCGCGGCACAGCGCGCAGAATATTGCCTTCCACGAAGTCGGGCGGCAGGCGATTATGGCCGATCCCAATTGGCAGGGCGGGAATTATTATGGCTCGGTCGACCAGCCCGATGCCGGCCTCGCGGTCGCGCGCATGGCGGCACATATCACTTACCTTTCCGAAGAGGGACTGACGCAGAAATTCGGGCGGCAGTTGCAAGACCGCGATACCAAAACCTTCGGTTTCGATGCCGATTTCCAGGTCGAAAGCTATTTGCGGCATCAGGGACTGAGTTTCGTCGAGCGCTTCGATGCCAACTCCTATCTCTATATCACCCGCGCGATGGACTATTATGATCTGGCCGAGGAACATGGCGGCGTTCTCGCCAAAGCCTTTTCGGGAACGCGCACCCGTTTCTGCCTGGTCAGCTTCGACAGCGACTGGCTCTATCCAACTATTGAATCCAAACGCGTGGTGCAGGCGCTGAATGCGGCCGGGGCAGCGGCCAGCTTCGTCGAACTCTCGAGCCCCTTCGGCCATGACGCATTTCTGCTCGAGGCACCCGAAATGAACCGGATTATCGACGGATTCCTGAAAGCAGGCGGATTATGATCGACCTTGGCAATGGCTACCACCTCTCAACCGATCCGGCAGCGATGCAGGTCGATGCCATTCACGCCTATTTGACGCGAAGCTATTGGTCGACAGGGATACCGCTCGCCACCGTCCGTACCGCCGTCGCCAACTCGATCGGTGTCGGCGTTTTCAAACAGGGGGCGCAAGTCGGCTTTGGCCGTGTCACGACCGACCGGGCAACATTTGCCTATCTGGCGGATGTCTATGTCCTAGAAGAGCATCAAGGGCAGGGTCTGGCGCAAGCGATGGTCAAAGCCCTACACGATCATCCCGAACTGCAAGGTCTGCGCCGCTGGTTGCTGGCGACAAGCGACGCGCATGGCGTATATGCCCGACTGGGGTGGACGCAGGTCACCGATCCCGCGCCATTCATGCAGCGCCATTTTCCGGATGTGTATAAATGAACGGATTGCGCCCCGACCTTGCTGCCATCGCAGCGCATGTTCGTGAAGGTGCACGCGTGCTCGATGTTGGCTGCGGTGACGGTGCGCTGATGGTGGCGTTGCGCGACCAGAAGGGGATTGATGCGCGCGGCATGGAACTGGACGCGACCAATGTCGCCAATGCTGTGACGCGCGGGCTGGCCGTGGTTCAGGGCGATGCCGATACCGACTTGGCCGACTATCCCGACAATTCGTTCGACTATGCCATATTAAGCCAGACGTTGCAGACGACGCGGCGGCCCGACCTTGTGCTCGATCAGCTGCTGCGCATCGGCAAGCAGGCCTTTGTCTCTTTCCCCAATTTCGCCCAGTGGAAGATCCGTTTCGCGCATATGTTTGGCGGGCGGATGCCGGTGACCAAGCAATTGCCGCACCGCTGGTACGACACGCCCAACATCCACCATGTCACCATCGACGATTTCAAAAGCTTTGTGAAAGAACGCGGCTACACGATTGAGGGCGAGTGGTATCTGACGGGCGAGAAGCAACGTGGGCCCGGAATGGCCAACTTGCTTGCCGAACATGCAGTGTTCTTGCTGAAACGATGAAGCCTCAGTTGAGCGTCATCCGGTCGCCTTCGATCTGCACATTATCGACCCGCGACAGGAAGGACTGGCCAAGCAGCGACACGTCAAGGCCTTCCGGGATAATCACTGCCTCAACATTGTCTGCCTGAAGGTCGCCGACCGTCACGCTGTCGAGCTTTACGGGCTTGCCCAGAACATCGCCATTCACCCCGCGGCCGACATGCTGCAGCTCGCTTGCGCTCCAGTCGAAGCCGAGCTTGCGTGCATCGGCGGCGCTGAGCGCGATCATGCTCGCACCGGTGTCGACCATCAGGCGGATTGGCGTGCCATCGACATCGGCTGCGGCATAAAAATGTCCATCTGTTTCGCGCTCCAGTTCAACCGCGTCGAAACTGCCCGATCCGACATTCCGGGTGTCAGGCTTTCCCTCGATGACATAATGATGCGCTTTGTCCGCAGGCTCCGCCGCCGGCAGCACAAGGTCACGCGGAAAGGACCAGCCAATCGCGACGGCAAGGACAACAACGGGAGCAAGCAGCTTCCACATAGCGCCAATCTAAATGAACGGGCTTAAGCAGGCGTAAATTCCGCAAAATAGCGGTAGATTGCATCTTCATCCCGGCTAGCGGCGTTGCGCCAGCTCGCGGCGTCTTTCTTGCTGTTGAGTAGTTTACCTTCGGGTGACACGACCAGCACCGTCGGTGTGCCCTTGATCTTTTTGATTCCGAACCGTTTGGCGATATCAAGATTGCGACCGCGCCCCGTTTGCGGGACGCCAGCATCGACAAACAGCACCTCATAATTTTGCGTGATCATCCCGACGAAGCGAGGGGAATCGATCAGATTTGCCAATGCCGCGCTGTCGCGACACCAATTGCCACCCATGATGATCAGCAATTTCTTGCCCGAAATCGCTGTCCCTTTGAGCCGAAATTCAAGTTCCGATGCCGCATCTTCGGTCGGATCATAGGCGATGGTGGAATAGCGGTCTTCGGGAGAGGCTTCGCGTACCGGTGGCGGCACCGGTACCGGCGTTGGTGCCACCAAAGGTAAGGGCGCGGCAAGTGCCACAGCTAACAACAGGTCGTGCATCAACCGCCCTTTGCCAGATCGATCAGTGCAACCCCGTCTGCGCGGTAAATAGTCCATTCGTCCATCGATTTTGCACCTAGCGATTTGTAGAAGTTAATTGCAGGTTCGTTCCAGTCGAGCACCGACCATTCGAGCCGCGCGCAATCGCGCTCCACCGCGAGCGCCGCGAGCCGCTTGAGCAGTGCCTTGCCCAACCCCGAACCGCGCGCCTCTGGCCGGACGAACAAATCCTCCAGATAAACTCCCGGCTTGCCCTCAAAGGTCGAGAAATTGTGGAAGAACAGTGCAAAGCCCTGCGGTTCGCCGTCTATCTCTCCGATGAGCACCTCGGCATAGGGGCGTGGGCCAAACAGCTTGGCCTCGAGCACCGCTTCGTCAAAACGCACCTCGTGCGCCAACCGTTCATATTCGGCGAGATCGCGAATGAATTGCGCAATCAGCGGAATATCCTCTGCGGTGGCAGAGCGTATCGAAAGCGTCATTTTTCCATTCCCTGTTTGATCCGGGGCCATAGCATACCCACCGAAAGCCCCGCCATTACCAATGCGAAGGCGACCAGCTTCCATGATTGTAACGGCTCTCCCAACAGCAGCGCCGATGCGCCCATACCGAACACCGGAACCATCAACGCCATCGGCGCGACAACCCCGGCCGGATGGCGGTTGAGCAGCCAGCCCCATGCGGCATAGCCGAACATGGTGTTGCCCACCGATTGCCACAGCACAGCTGCCCAGGTCGCACCATCGGCCGCCTCGATTCCGGCAAGCATCACCTGCGGTCCTTCGAGTAGAAGCGCGAAGAGTAACAGCGGCGGCACAGCAAAAATGCTCGACCACACTACATAGGACAACATGTTTTGCGGTGCGGCCTGTCGTGCGACCATGTTCCCGCTCGACCAGCTGAACGCGGCAAGCAACACCAGCCCAAGGCCCAACGGCGTCGCGCTGCCATCGGAGTGGAAGGCGATCACGGCAAGTCCGCTGCTCGCCAAAATCAGCGCGACGATCTGGTAGAGCCCGACCTTCTCCCCCGTCAGCCGCATCGAGAGGAAGATCGTGAAAAAGACCTGCGTCTGCACGACGAGCGAAGCCAGCCCCGGTGTGATGTCCGCGCGCATCGCAGTGAACAATATGCCGAACTGCCCTGCCCCGATGAGAACGCCATAGGCCGCAAGGTTGGTCCAGCCGACTTTCGGTCTGGGCAGGAAAAAGGCGAGCGGAAAGAAGGCCAATGTGAAGCGGAGCAATGCCAGTGTCAGTGGCGGCAGGTGCTCAAGCGCAAATTTGATGACGACGAAGTTCGTCCCCCACACCGCCATGATAGCAATGGCGAGCAGCAAATGGGCGGGCGGAAGCCCTTGGCGCGTCGGCATTACTCCGCCCCCAGCCCCGCTCAGGCGGCCTTGCCGTGCAGCGTATCCATGCTGACTGCGGTGCCCGCCTCAATCTCGGCGGCCTTCGCCTCGACCAGCTTGACGATATGGCCGATCATGTCGGCATCTTCCACATGATGGTCGGTGACGCCTGATAGATAGACCATATGCTTGCCATTACCGCCGCCCGTAATGCCGATGTCGGTCTCGCGCGCCTCGCCGGGGCCGTTGACGACGCAGCCGAGCACCGAGAGCGACATCGGCGTTTTGATATGTTGCAACGCGTCCTCGAGTTTCTGCACGGTGCGGATCACGTCAAAGCCCTGCCGCGCGCAGGACGGGCAGGAGACGACCCGGACGCCGCGGGTGCGCAGGCCGAGGGTCTTCAGGATTTCGTAGCCAACGCGGACTTCTTCTTCGGGCTCTGCCGAAAGGCTAACGCGGATGGTATCGCCAATGCCGGCCCAGAGCAGATTGCCGATACCGAGCGCGGACTTCACCGTGCCGCCGATCAAGCCACCCGCCTCGGTAATGCCGAGGTGCAGCGGGCAGTCGACCGCTTCAGCCAACCCCATATAGGCAGCAACCGCGAGGAAGACGTCGGAGGCCTTCACTGCAACCTTATATTCGTGGAAATCGCGATCCTGCAGCAGCTTGATATGGTCGAGCGCGGATTCGATCAGTGCCTCCGGGCAGGGCTCACCATATTTTTCGAGCAGGTCTTTTTCGAGTGAGCCCGCATTCACGCCGATACGGATCGCGCAGCCATTGGCCTTCGCCGCATTGACGACTTCGTTCACGCGTTCGGCACTACCGATATTGCCGGGGTTGATACGCAGGCACGCTGCCCCCGCATCCGCCGCCTCGAGCGCCCGCTTGTAATGGAAATGGATGTCGGCAACGACAGGCACGCGGGCTGCGCGGACAATCTGCTTGAGCGCAGCGGTGCTTTCGACATCGGGGCAGGAGACGCGGATGATATCGACGCCCGCATCTTCGCACCGGCGGATCTGGTCGATTGTCGCCTTGGCGTCAGATGTAAGGGTGTTGGTCATGGTCTGCACCGCAATCGGCGCATCGCCGCCAATGGGGACCGAACCAACCATGATCTGGCGGGATTGACGACGCGCGATATCGCGCCAGGGGCGTATGGAAGACATGAGGGTGATATAGGGTTGCTTGGCGTGCGGGGCAATCTTTGCAATCGCCCTCATCAAAGTAACGCCTGGTCGCCCTGCCTTTTGGCATATGCCATTGTTAATATGTGATTTTTACATTTGACTCTCGGTTACAAGAGGCGCAGCCTCCGCGCTCCTTGTCCTCAACCGGATATCTGGGTCGCCCGAACTGGCGGCAAGGTGGGGTGCTCCGGATTTCGGAGCCGATAAGAGGAGGAAAGTCATGCGTAAGTCTATGCTTGCGGCGTTGATCGCCGTGCCCTTGATGCTGTCTGTTGCAACACCTGCAGCCGGACAAAATTCACCCTTCACGCCCGGGGATTATGAAGATGTTGGTATGATCGACGTCAGCGATGGTGGCGGCTATGAATATGCTATGTTCCTGGCCAATACATGGCGCAAGAATCAGGAGTTCGCAAAGTCCAAGGGCTGGATTACCGGCTATCAGGTGCTCGCCAATGTGAACGCGCGTCCGGGCGAACCGGACCTGTATCTTGTCACATCCTATTCGACGATGCCGGATGCTGCCGAAGAAGAAAAACGGGCAGCGGCCTATCGCGAATTCATGAAGCAGACCGATGCACAAATGGAAGCGGCATCAGGAGACCGGGCAAAATACCGTACGGTGATGGGGTCCTTCCTGCTGCGCCAACTCAACTTCAAATAACCACATATGGCGGGCGCGCTTGCAGCGCCCGCCTTTTACCAGCTATGCGAATCGCATGAGCTGGAAGAGAGAGATCGAGAATCTGCGCGCACGCGAAGTGCTGGCAGAGAAAATGGGGGGCGAGGAGAAGCTCGCACGACAGCACGGGCAAGGAAAGCTCGATGCACGCGAACGGTTGAAGCGCCTGCTCGACCCCGGCAGTTTCCGCGAGATCGGCAAGATTGCCGGGCGCGGTACCTATGACGAAGCGGGCGAACTCACTGACTTCGCACCATCCAATTTCATCTTCGGGCGCGGCCAGATCGATGGCCGTCCGGTGGTTGCTTCGGCTGACGACTTTACGGTGCGCGGCGGAGCCGCGGATGCGGCGCTGCACCGCAAATTCGTCCAGTGCGAGAAGATGGCGCACACCATGGGCCTGCCGCTAATTCGGATGATCGATGGCACCGGTGGTGGCGGTTCGGTCAAGACGCTCGAAGATACGGGCTATACCTACGTTCCGGTAACGCCGAGCTGGGAAGACATCATCAAGAATCTCGAGACGGTTCCCGTGGTCGCGCTCGCACTCGGGCCAACGGCGGGGATGGGGGCCGCCCGCACCGTTGCCAGCCATTACTCAATCATGGTCAAAGGGCTGAGCCAGTTGTTCGCTGCCGGCCCGGTGGTCGCCGCGCAGATCGGCGACGAACTATCCAAGGAAGAACTGGGTGGCAGCGAGATCCACGCGCGCAACGGCGTGGTCGACGAGGAGGTCGCGAGCGAGGACGAAGCCTTTGTCTATGCCCGGCGTTTCCTGTCCTACCTGCCGCCTTCGGTTGGCAAGCTAGCCGCACGCACGGCCTGCACTGATCCCATCGACCGGCGCGACGAAAAATTGCTCTCGATTGTCCCGCGGGAAGACAAGCAGGTCTATTCGATGCGCGCTGTGATGAGCTCGGTTTTCGACAAGGGGTCGGTGTTTGAAATGGGCAAACGCTGGGGCCGTGCGGCGATCACCGCCTTTGCGCGGCTCGATGGCTGGCCGGTCGCGGTGCTCGCCAGCGATCCGACCTTTCTGGGCGGATCGTGGGAGGCGTTAACCAGCCAGAAGGTGAAGCGCTTTGTCGAATTTGCCGAGCAGTTCAAACTTCCGGTGGTGCATCTGGTGGATAACCCCGGCTTCATGGTCGGGCTGGAGGCCGAACGCACCGGCACGATCCGATACGGGGTCGAAGCGATGAACGCGGTGTACAAGGCGACCGTACCCTGGGCCTCGGTGATCGTGCGCCGCGCCTATGGTATCGCCGGCAGCGCGATGTCGAATGGCGAACGCTTTCAATATCGCTTCGCCTGGCCATCAGGCGATTGGGGCAGTCTGCCGATCGCGGGTGGGCTTGAGGCGGCCTATAAATCGGAGATTGCGGCAGCCGACGATCCAGCGGCAAAGCTGGAGGAGATCAAGGCGAGGCTAAACGCCGTCACCTCCCCCTTCCGCACCGCCGAGAAGTTCAATGTCGAGGATATCATCGACCCGCGCGATACACGGCCGTTGCTGTGCGAATATGCCAATCTGGCCTGGGCCAAGTTGGGCGTGGCTTAGCTACCCCAGCGCCACTTCCAGCCGCCCTCGGTACGCGCAGCATAAATCGGCAGGGGCGCAATGCCTGCGAGTAGGATCAGCGGGAAAGCCAGCGCGGGGCGATCTCCGAGACCGAGTGCCAGCCCGACGATCAAAGCCATATGCGAGAATAGCAAAACCCAGCCCTGCCATTTGAACGGCAACCCGGCACCATAGCCATAGCGCTTGGCCCGGAACCAGGGGCCTTTGTCGAAAAACAGATGCACCATGGATATTCTCCTTTATTGTACTTTCAGGTCTATTCGTACCCAGAATCTTCTTTGGCAGGCGGGCGACCACGGCGCGGTCCTGCGGTTATGCCAACTTTCACTCCGCGCCGCTCGAGCGCCTCGCGGAGCAACACCTCGACCTGCGCATTCACGCTCCGGAAATCGCCCGCCGCCGCCCGCTCGATCGCGGCATAAAGCGCCGGATCGAGACGAAGTGGAAAGGCTTTTTTGGCCGAGGGCTTGGACTCCTTTGGCATCGTCAGCTTACTGGTAAAGCGAGCCTGTGTTGACCACCGGCTGGGTATCCCGTTCGCCGCACAGCACAACCATCAGGTTCGAGACCATCGCTGCCTTGCGTTCGTCATCAAGATGCACCACATCCTTTTCCGAAAGCTGGTGCAGTGCCATTTCAACCATGGTGACGGCACCTTCGACCAACTTCTTGCGTGCGGCGATGACGGCTTCGGCCTGCTGGCGACGCAGCATGGCACCAGCAATTTCCTGCGCATAAGCAAGGTGGGTGAAGCCGCATTCGTCGACGGTGATACCGGCAACGGCGAGCCGTTCCATCAGCACGGTTCGCAATTCGGCGCCGACCTCATCATGGTTGCCGCGGAGCGTGACTTCCTTATGCTCGATATCGTCATAGGGGTAACGCGAGCCGATGGTCCGCACCGCAGCCTCGATCTGCGCGAGCACGAACGCCTTATAATCATCGACATCGAACAGCGCCTGTGCAGTATCGGTGACGCGCCAGACAACCTGTGCCGCGATCTCGATCGGGTTACCGCGCAGGTCGTTGACCTTGATCTTTTCCGAAATCAGGTTGTTGGCGCGAACCGAAATCTTGGTCGAGGTCATCCACGGCCAGACCCAGCGCAGGCCTTCCTTGCGGTCAGTGCCTTGATAGGAACCGAACATCGTGATCGACGCTGCCTGGTTGGGCTGCAACATATAGAAGCCTGAAGAGGCGATGGTAAAGGCGACGAACCAGCCAACACATGCCCCGATATTGCCTATTCCGCCCTGCATCTCGATGGCACGAAAGATCGACCAGATAAAAATACCCAGAAGCACCAGAGCCACAGCGAACATCAGATAGCCACTATATGTGCGTGCGCCGCGTTCCTTGCTGGCGTTTAATGAAACCGAATCAGACATGATGCCCTCCAATTAAATATGATATCATATTTATATCAAACTCGGAGTGGCGCAAGCGGAATCTGAACGTGCGATCCGAAGCCCATAACCGCTTGTTTCAGGACCCGTTCACAGGCACATTCGCGGTAGAGAAAGGGGTTTCACATGCAGGATTTCAAAACAGCCACCAGCCGGAGAGACTTGATTCGCGGAGGCGCAATGTTGGCGAGTGGGGCGATGCTGATGCGGCCCACCACCGTGCTTGCTGCCGATTCAAATATGGCCGCAATCCGCAAGGCGGCCGAGGCCGGACGCGACGCCTCTTTGAAACGCATCCGCGACTGGATCGCTTTGCCCTCGATAGCCGCCGAGAACCGGAGTATGAAAGAGGGTGCCGAATATATGGCAGAGCTTGCCCGCGATGCCGGTTTCCAGCATGTCGAGATTGTCCCCACAGACGGCCATCCGGGCGTATTCGCCACGCTCGATGCCGGGGCGAAGCGCACGCTCGGCATCTATTTCATGTACGACGTAAAGCAATATGACCCCGCCGAATGGAGCTCGCCACCGCTCGAAAGCCGGATGGTCGACAAGCCCGGGCTGGGCAAGGCAATTGTAGGGCGCGGAGCGGTCAACCAGAAAGGACCCGAAGCAACCTTCCTTGCCGCCTTGCACGCCATTCGAGCGGCTGGGCGCAAATTGCCAGTAAACATCGTCCTTATTTGTGAGGGCGAGGAAGAGATCGGATCGCCGCATTTTAAGCAAGTCGCAACCAAGCCCAATGTCCTTGCTGCCTTGCGCAAATGCGAAGGCATTTTCATTCCGGCAAGTTGGCAAGACGGGCAGGGCAATGTGCAGGTCAATCTCGGCTCCAAAGGCATCATCGAGCTTGAGCTGGTCGCTTCCGGCGAGAAATGGGGTAAGGGGCCAAAGGGCGATATCCATAGCAGCCTGAAAGCCATGGTCGATTCACCCAGCTGGCGGCTAGTGCAGGCATTGCAAACGCTGGTTACACCCGATGGTAACACCCCGGCTATCGAAGGTTGGTTCGAAAATGTCCGTCCGCTGACCGAGCGCGAAAAGGCGTTGATCGGCGAAATCGCCAAATCGGCGGACGAAGCGCAGCAGAAAAAACTGCTCGGCGTTACCCACTGGATCGATGGCCTACCCTATGACAAGGCGTTGGAGCGGTTGGCGCAGGAACCCACGGTGAATATCGAAGGGCTGGTTGCAGGCTATACCGGCCCAGGGGGAAAGACGGTGCTACCCGGCAAGGCGGTCGCCAAGCTTGACTTGCGACTGGTGCCCAACCAGACTCGCGCCGAAGCCGAGCGCAAATTGCGCGCGCATCTCGACAAACATGGCTTTGCCGACGTCGAGGTCAATGTCAGCGGCGGTTATGACCCGACCGAGGTTTCGGAAGACAGCCGCCTGATCAAGACCATGCTCGCCACTTATGCCCATGCAGGCGTGAAGGCGACACTCAACCCACGCATCGCAGGCAGCTGGCCGGGGGCGACTTTTACCGCACCTCCGGTATCGATACCCGCCGGGCATTTCGGTATGGGCCATGGATCAGGGGCGCATGCACCGGACGAATATTATCTGATAGAATCCTCCAATCCCAAAGTTGCAGGACTGGTCGAGGCAACGATGGGTTATGCCGATTTCCTGTATCAATTGGCGGCCATCAAATAGGTTAAACGATAAAGGGCGGGGAAATCCCCGCCCTTTACTTCCTACTTTGTCGTTTCCGCCGGAAGCGGGAAGCCCCGTTTCTGCATGATATATTTGACGTCCGGATCGCGCCCACGGAAAGCGCGATAGGCTTCAATGCGATCCGATTCATTGCCGGTTGAGAGCAGCATCGAGCGGAAGCGCTCGGCCGTTTCCTTGTCCCAGACATCGCCCTTTTCGGCGAAGGCTGCCCAGGTGTCGGCATCCATCGTTTCAGACCAGAGATAGCTGTAATAGCCAGCGGAATAGCCGTCTGACGAGAAGAGGTGGTTAAACTGCGGCAAGCGGTGCCGCATCACCATTTCCTTGGGCATGCCGATCTTGGCGAGCGCTTCTTTCTCGAATGCGCGCGGATCGGTGACGGGTTCCTTGCGGTGGTGCAGCATCATGTCGAGAATCGCACTCGACAGATATTCGACCGTGGCAAAACCCTGATTGAAAGTGTCGCTCGCCTTGATCTTGTCGACCAGTGCCTGCGGGATCGGTTCGCCAGTTTCCGCATGCTTGGCATAGGTGTTGAGAATATAGGGCGTCAGCAACCAATTCTCGTTCACTTGACTGGGATATTCCACGAAGTCGCGCGGTGTGTTGCCAAGGCCGGGCCAGGTGATGTCGTAGTTCAGATAATGAATTGCGTGACCAAATTCATGGAACAGTGTCGAGGCATCATCAATGCTGATCAGCGTCGGCTTGCCGCCCGCACCCTTCACGAAATTATTGTTGTTCGACGCGAGCGTGATGTTGTTCTTGCCCGAGAGCTTGAACTGGTCGCGATAGGTTGTCATCCACGCGCCTGAACGCTTGCCAGCGCGAGCGAAGTTATCAAGGTAGAAGAGCCCGATCACCTTGCCGTCGCGCTTCACCTCGAAAGTGCGCACTTCGGGTTCGAATACCGGCACGGTTCCGGTATTCTCGGTGAAGCTCATGCCATACAGCTTGCCAGCCGCATCGAACATCGCCGCGACCATATTGTCGAGCTGGAAATAGGGCTTCAATTCATTCTGGTCGAGGTCGTACTTCGCCTTGCGGACCTTCTCCGCATAATAGCGATAGTCCCAAGGCTCGATGGTGATGCCGGCCTTTTCCTTGTCGGCAATCCCCTGCATGTCGGCGACCTCTTCCTTGACCCGTGCGACCGCCGCAGGCCAGACCTTCATCATCAGGTCCATCGCCTTTTCAGGCTCCTTCGCCATCGTGTCGGCCATACGGTAATGCGCATGGGTTTCGAAGCCGAGCAGCTCGGCGCGCTGTTGGCGCAGCTTCAGGATTTCGGCGATGGTCGCATTGGTATCATTGGCATCGCCATTGTCCCCGCGCATGGTGAAGGCGCGCCAGATTTTCTCGCGCAAGTCGCGACGTGGCGAGTTTTCAAGGAATGGCTGTATTGCAGAGCGGGTGTTGGCAACAGCCCATCCTGTCTTGCCCTTGGCTTCCGCCGCCGCTTTCAGTGAAGCGACAAAGCTGTCAGGCAGCCCAACAACATCGGCGGGATCGGTGAGCAAAATGTAGGTTTCCTCGTCCGCCAGAACCTTATTCTGGAATTCTGAGAATTGTTTGGCGATATTGGTTTCGATCTCGATCAATTCGGCTTTTTTGGCAGAATCGAGCATCGCGCCGTTGCGCACCAAGCCATCATAGGTGCGTTCGAGCAAACGCATCTGGGCATTGTCGAGGCCAAGATTGGCGCGTTCCTGATACAGATATTGAACCCGCTGGAACCAGCGCGCATCGAGCTGAAGCTCGTTGAAAAACGCACTGATCTTTGGTTCCCACTCCGCCTGGATTTTGCGGATTTCGGGATTGGACAGGTTAGAGCTGTGCACACCCCAGATTGAAAACAGCCGGTTGACCGAGGCCCCAGCGAGTTCGTTGGCCTTGATGGTGTTATCAAAGGTTACCGGGGCAGGGTTGGTCAAAATCACTTCGAATTCGGCCTTAGTCTGCTTCATTGCTGCGTCAAAGGCGGCCGGAAAATCCGCAGGCTTGACCTTGTCCCAAGGCGGTACGCCGTCATAGGGCCCCGTCCAGGGATCTAGTATGGCCGATGCGGGTGCCGGGCTGGTCACGGCCGCCTTCTTTGTTTCAGCCAAAGCGGGCATTGGTGCCCCCATCAATATCAGCGCCGGAACCGACCATAAAAACTTTCCCTTTTTCACATGCAATCTCCTGAAACTCGTGTGCAGCTAAAGTTCCAGCGCGATAACGGCTGGACAAGCTGCTCCATATTGGAGAAATGCGTCTTTGGGTGGTGGTTCGCAAGAGCCGATTTGGCTCGCAGCCACAAAAAGGGGAGCCTGCCACCCATGCCCGGACATTATTCAAACCAACGGCGGTTTTCAGCCGCCATAGTCGCATCGCCTGTTGCCCGCGCGCAAGAACTCGAAAAACTGGTGGCGGAATGCGGCTGCCTGTTGCGCCATTTTGGTGAAGAGTGTGACTTTCTGCTGATTGCCCGGCACTCCGAAACGGAGGCAGATAGAGGCGATTGGTCCGATATAGCCGGTTATCTCAACGCCAATGATGCAGAAGCACTTATATGGTCGGATCTGGAAGGGCTCGATGACGCCTATGCGGCACTTCCTACCGAACGGTGCCATTTTCTGGTCGATACGGCCGACTGGCAGGCGGTGGCGATTTTGACCGGGGTCAGCAAGCAGGCGCGTGCAGGCAAGTTGCACGACCTCAGCCGCGACCACGAGCTTGTTACATTGCACCAGATTAGCGGCGAACTAGCCGATTTTGCGCGAACACTGGCCCGGATCGCCGAGCAGGATGCAAGCAGTTCGGCCGTGGTCCGGGACAAGCCCGTGAGCTTTCGTCCGGCCCCCCAAGGGTTATTCGATGGCTTCAGCAAGGCTCATGCCCGCACGAACAGCAGTGTCGCTGGACGAATCCGGGCGATCATAAAGCAGCGCCGTCTGCGCGAACGCTATTTCGACGCCGCTTTGTTCGCCGATCCCGGTTGGGACATATTGCTCGATCTTTATGCTGCGCAGGAAGAAGGCTCGCAGGTTTCGGTTTCGAGCCTGTGCATCGCCGCTTCGGTCCCTCCAACCACGGCGTTGCGCTGGATATCCAACATGACCCAGGCCGGAATGCTTGTGCGCGTGCAAGACCCGGAAGACGCCCGCCGAGTTTTTATCGAGCTGTCGCCGACGACAAAAGAGCGGCTCGATTCCTATTTCGAAGCCGTATCCGAGATGCAGACAACACCAATTTGACTTGCCACGCGGCCTCGCCTTTGGCAAAGGCGGCTGCCTGAACCTGATGGGGCGCTTAGCTCAGTTGGTAGAGCATCTCGTTTACACCGAGAGGGTCAGCGGTTCGAGCCCGTTAGCGCCCACCAGGTTCATCAGTCTGTTGTTCATCCAACAGAAAGCATCAGGAGCGCAATCTGCTGCGATGAGAGGGAAAGGGAACCTAGTGAAATGCGTAGCCATTGCTTTGGCAATGCCCGCATTTGCCTCACCAGCATTCGCAACCCACGCACCGGTGTTGTTCAAGCCTGTCAAAACGCAACCCATATTGCTGGCAAAAGAGCGCGCTGATCGCGAATCGTCAACCGATAACAAACCACTGTTCTGCCGCCCGGCGATCAAGCCAATGTCGGAAGGCCGTGTCAACCGCAGCACAAATTGCCCCAAACCACGCCCGATCCTGATGTAAATGCGGCCTAGCTCGCTTCGTCGAGCAACCCGGCGATTTCCGCATCATCCCATTCGACGCCACCGACCACCCGCCAGACCTCTCTGCCCTGGCTGTTGTATAAAATCGTGGTTGGAAGCGCGATTGTTCCCCCCACAGCAGAAGACAGCCGGTTTTCGCGGTCGATGAAGGGTTCGAGATTGGTTATTTGCGCCGATTCGAAAAAGCTACGCACTGGCTTTCGTCCCTGTAGATCCTGTGAAACCGCGATGACCGTCATCTTCCCTTCCTCGAGCGCAGCCAGTGCGTCGAGTGTCGGCATCTCCGCTTTGCAGGGAGCGCACCATGTCGCCCACAAATTCACCAGCATAGGTCGTCCCGCATAGTCAGACAGCGCAACTTCACGGCCATCGGCACCATAGAAAATAGCTTCAGGTGCTGCGCGACCAGCGAATCGGTAACTGAGCTCCGCCTTCAGCCCGCTTTCACTCTCCAGCCCAAAGCGCGGTTTGCCCGACTCTTGCGCCACTTCGGGTTCCGCTTGCCCCGAACCCGCACTTTGCCTATCGCAGCCGCCTAGAAGCAGCGGTGCGACCAGAAAAAGGACCGGGATCATTAGTCGCGACAAATCTAACTCCAGCAGCATGTGGGGCGGCCGGTTCGGCGCGGGCCCCGCAGAGGTGATGCGCGAGATAAACGCCTCCATCCCGGTCGACAAGCGGCTTTGGCGCCAGGACATTGCGGGCAGCAAGGCGCATGCCCGCATGCTCGCCGCACAAGGCATAATGACCGCAGCCGATGTCGATGCAATTATTGAGGGCCTCGACACTATCGAACGCGATTATGAAGCCAACGGTGTGCCCGAGCATATCGAGCTCGAAGACATCCATATGCAGGTCGAAAGCCGTTTGAAGGACCTGATCGGCGAAGCCGCCGGTCGGCTTCATACAGCCCGCTCGCGCAACGATCAGGTTGCGACGGATTTTCGTCTTTGGGTGCGTGGGGCTTGCGCAGAAGTCGACAAGTCGATCGCCGGGCTGCAATCGGCATTGGTCGACCGCGCCGCTGAACATGCAGACAGCATCATGCCCGGCTTCACCCATTTGCAGGTCGCACAGCCGGTTACACTTGGGCATCATCTGTTGGCCTATTTTGAAATGGCAAAACGCGACCGCAGCCGCTTCGCCGACTGCGCGCGGCGGCTGAACCAGTCACCGCTAGGCTCGGCAGCGCTAGCTGGCACATCCTTCCCGATTGACCGTAATGCGACGGCCCGCGCACTTGATTTCGACGCTCCGACAGCGAACAGCATGGACGGGGTGTCCGACCGCGATTTTGCCGTAGAGTTTCTCGGTTGCGCGGCACAAACCGCAATCCACTTGTCGCGACTGGCCGAAGAAATCGTCCTCTGGGCGTCCCAACCTTTCGGATTTATCAAGCTGCCTGATGCCTGGTCGACGGGTAGCTCAATCATGCCGCAGAAACGCAATCCCGATGCTGCCGAACTGATTCGCGGCCATGCAGGGCGAATTATCGGTGCCTTCACAAGCCTTATGGTGACGATGAAGGGCCTGCCGTTGACCTATTCAAAGGATATGCAGGACGACAAGGCCCCATTGTTCGAAGCTTTTGACCTGCTCGACCTCTGCCTGGCCGCGATGACCGGGATGATCGGTAGCGTGGCTTTTGATACCGAACGGATGCGCGCCGTCGCAGCAACCGGTTTCTCCACCGCAACCGATCTGGCCGACTGGCTGGTGCGCGCGCACGGCATTCCATTCCGCGAGGCGCATCACATCACGGGATCCGCGGTCAAGCTTTGCGAAGCGCGCGGTGCCGGCTTGGAACTGCTGACACCAGCCGATCTTGCCGAAATAGATTCGCGCCTTAATGGCGCTGCGCTGCCCGATCTGTCAGTCGAGGGTTCGGTTGCCAGCCGCACCAGTACTGGTGGTACAGCACCGGTTCGGGTAAGGGAAGCCATCGAAGTGGCCCGACGGGAACTGGCAGGATGAAGTATCGCAAAGCTCTCATAATTGCTCTTTCGGCGCTCGCCGTAGCCGGATGCGGTAAAATGGGTGACTTGGAACCCAAGGCTGGACAAGCCATGCCCGCCAAGGCCTATGGCCAGTCCGAAGCACCGGGTGCCGAAGAACTTAGCGCGCCATCGGTACAGACTCGACCGGGACGCAGCGACGAATTGATGCGTCGATCCGAACGGCGACGCGACGATCCATTCGATCTTCCCCCGGGTGAAACAGCCGACGGCGATAGCGAAGAACCCGCGGCCGCACCCAGCCTTCTCAAACCAGAATAACCGGACTCCCATGGACCATTTCCACTTGATTGATGGCGTGATGCACGTCGAAAACGTGCCGCTGACGACCATCGCCGACGAGGTTGGATCGCCTGTCTATGTCTATTCACAGGCAACGCTGGTTCGCCACGCACAGGTTTTTCGCGAAGCGCTAACCAAGGCAGGGATTGAAAATCCGCATATTGCTTTTGCAATCAAGGCAAACCCGAATTTGGCTGTTCTCAAAGTGTTGGCGGGCGAGGGCTATGGCGCCGATGTCGTTTCCGCTGGTGAAATGAACCGCGCACTCGCGGCTGGTGTTCCTGCCAAAGATGTCGTCTTTTCCGGAGTCGGCAAAAGTGCCGACGAAATGGTCGCTGCGTTGAAAGCCGGCATCGGCCAGTTCAATATTGAATCTGAAGAAGAAGGTCGCGAGCTGGCAACCATTGCCGAAACCCTCGGATACAGAGCGGATTGCGTTTTGCGCATCAACCCCGATGTCGATGCACAGACCAACGCCAAGATTTCGACAGGCAAAGCAGAGAATAAGTTTGGCCTTGGGCTGCATCAGGCACCTGCGATCTATGCACGATTGGCAGCACTGCCAGGCTTGAATATGCGCGGCGTAGCGCTGCATATCGGAAGCCAGTTGCTCAACCTGGAACCGCTCGAAACGGCGTTTGGCAAGATTGGCAAACTGATCGCCGATTTGCGCAATTCCGGGCATAGCATCACCCATGTCGATCTGGGTGGAGGGCTTGGCGTTCGCTATAAGGAAGGCGATCATCCCCCGCATCCCGATGAATATGGCGAAATGGTCGCGCGCGCGACCAAGGGCTGGAATGTGCAACTGATGTTTGAACCGGGTCGGGTCATCTGCGGCAATGCAGGTGTGCTTGTCACCAAGGTGATCCGAGTAAAACCCGGATCGGGCAACGTGCCTTTCGTTATCGTGGACGCAGCAATGAACGATTTGGCTCGACCAGCGCTCTACGACGCATGGCACGATTTTGAGGCGGTCGAACCTACCGGCGAACGTTTCACCGCCAATATTGTCGGCCCAGTCTGCGAAACCGGCGATACATTTGCGATGGCGCGCGAGATTGATGCGGTTCGGCAAGGTGATCTTGCGCTATTCCGCACTTGCGGTGCCTATGGCGCAACAATGGCCAGCACTTATAACAGCCGCGGCCTCGTGCCCGAGGTGTTGGTCAGCGAAAACCGCTATGCGGTTGTGGCGGAACGGATCGTGCCAGCAACGATTCTCGAAGCCGAACATGTTCCCGACTGGCTGGCCTGATTAAGCGATGAATCAGTTGCCGCTCTTCGTCTCGATCCGCGGCAAGCCGGTCATATTGCTTGGGCAGGGCGATGCAGCCGATGCCAAAAGACGGCTTATCGAAAGAGCGGGTGGGCTCTGCGTTGACGAGGCTAATGCTGATGCGCGGCTAGCCTTTGTCGCAATCGAAGATCGAAACACTGCATCAGACGTCGCTTCGCGGCTGAAAGCCCGCAGCCTGCTGGTCAATGTCGTCGACCAACCCGATTTGTGCGATTTCACCACCCCCGCCATAGTCGACCGTGATCCGCTGCTGGTCGCCATCGGAACAGGTGGCGCTTCTGCTGGGCTGGCGAAGATGGTGCGGCAGGCG
The DNA here is from genome assembly GCF_003367235.1 of Sphingorhabdus pulchriflava. Classification (GTDB taxonomy): domain Bacteria; phylum Pseudomonadota; class Alphaproteobacteria; order Sphingomonadales; family Sphingomonadaceae; genus Sphingorhabdus_B; species Sphingorhabdus_B pulchriflava. Next base: position 89,769 of record NZ_QRGP01000002.1, on the reverse strand, counting down.
ATCGAACGAATCCTGCCCGCCAGACTCGGGGAGCTCGCGTTGCGCTTGCAGTCGGCGCGTGACGCTGTCCGCGCGCGCTGGCCCGAAAGCGCAGACCGGCGGCGTCAGATCGACATGGCACTTGCCCCCGGTGGACCGCTCGACCCGCTCAAACCGGACAGCACCGATAATATTGATGAATGGCTGGAAAGGGGCAACGCCATGCCTGCTTCGGGTGCTGTGGTAATCGACCTAAACTCCTCTGACCCAGAAGACTTGACCCTTCGCACCGCGCGCTTGTTGGGTCAGGCTGACCATATCTACATTGACGGGCCAATTGGCGATGATCTGATCAACCGGGCGCGTGCTGATGCAGTGCGCCATGTTGGGAAACCATCAACCAACCTGCCATCCGGACTTGTCATCCACCTGCGGCTGCGCCACGGATTGGCCGATGATTGAAATTTCACGCGAAAACCCTCTGCTGTTTTTCGGTTGCGGAAATATGGGGCGGGCGATGCTCGATGGCTGGATCGCAGGGGGAATCGATCCAGCTGCTTTCGTCGTTGTCGATCCGGCAGCGCAGTCCCTTCCGGCAAATGTTGCACATTTTTCCGGTGCTGCTGAGTTGGGACGCAAAGTTTCCACTGCGCTGACGGCCGTCAAACCGCAAATCTTCGCGCAAATCGCAGGTCATCTCGAATCCGTGCTGACCGATGACGCGCTTGTGCTTTCCGTCATGGCTGGCGTTCGGGTCGAAACTTTACAGGCCAAACTGCCTGGTCGAGCTGTCGTCAGGTTGATGCCCAATCTCGCCGCTGCACTCGGCAAATCGCCGCTCGGCTTATTCGAAGCATCGGACGACGCTTCACTGCAAGCAGACGTCGAGAAACTGCTTTACCCGTTGGGCATAGCCGTGTGGATTTCGGACGAAACGTTGATGGATGCCGTCACCGCGCTAGCAGGGTCGGGACCGGCTTTTGTGTATCGCTTCATCGACGCGCTGGCTAAAGCAGGCGAGGCCATTGGTCTGGACCCCTCCGTCGCCGCTACATTGGCGAAAGCTATGATCGATGGGGCGGTGGATCTAGCGATTGGTTCAGATGCGAGTCCTGATGAACTTGCGCAGAGAGTCACCAGCCCGGGCGGTACCACGGCGGCGGGTTTGGCCGTGCTCGATTCGGGATTGCAGCGGTTGTTGAACGACACTCTGAAAGCCGCCCGTGATCGCGGTGTCGAATTGTCGAAACCCGATTGAACCCATGAAAAAGGCCGCAGTCCCAAGAGAAATGCGGCCCTTTTGATTTCGGCTGAATAGTATCAGCGATAGAAGATATGGTTGTCGATCGATCCAATGCGCTTCAGGCGCCAGCCGGGTGAAACATGGCGCGCGTGGAAGAACAGCGCGCCCTCAACCGGACTTTTCCAGCTATCGTCTAGCGCAATCTGGCTGATCGCAACAGCATTGCGCCAGTGCAGGCTGCCGGTGTTGATGGCAGGCATTCGTCCACCACGGACGAACGAGAACTGGCTCTTCTGGTAGACGACACCGCACAGCGAAGTGGGGAAACGACCCGACTTGGCGCGGGCCATCACAACGCGGGCGACGGCGAGCTGGCCTTCGAGCGACTCACCCTTCGATTCGAAGTATACAGCACCTGCAAGGCAGCGTTCTTCTGCGTCCAACTCGTCGGGCGCGCCATGTGCACGGACCAGTTCTGAAAGGCTGTCGGCCTTATTGATTTCTTTGTCCTCGGCAGCAGGCTCTACAACACGCACCTCAGCGTCCGACACTCCAGTGCCAGGGGTGAAAATCACATCGCCATTTGGAAGTTTGGTCACCGAAACTGTTCCGGTGGTCGCCGCAGTCAACGCGGCTTGGTCTGCTGCAAGGACGGTCGGATCAATCGCGATCGTCTGCGCTGACAATTTTTCGCCATTTGAAGCGCCGAATGCAAAACCGGCGTCCGAATAGGCAGCTCCGCCAAGTAGCGTGAGCGAAGCAACCGCAACAGGTGCGGTCTTGAGGAGGAATTTCATTATGTCAGTTCGTTGTGCGGCTGTGTCGCCAATGACGCGCGGTTGGTACTTTGCTTATATGTGCGTCAAATCTTCCACGTCCGACTTGCGTGTTTGCCTTGTTCCACCCCAGAACGTGCTAGCAACCTTCGCTATCTGTGCGCGCGCATTTATTGTGCATCGCAACAATGTCAATTCATAGATGCCAATATGTCGGTGAACCGTTCTGCAGACGGGACATCCAGTTCCAAAATCCAGATATCGGGGTCTCGCGTTGCCCGACGCTCCAAATATGTTGAAATTTTCTCTTCTTTTTCAATGGATTCTATAGTTATTTCGGACCATTCGCCTGGTCCGTCAAGACTTGGGAATCGTTCGAAAAGGGCCGGATTCAGCCCTTTTTCGCGCCGTAACAGCAGAATGGAACCCGAAGTCCTGTCACCCTTTCGCAATACGGCAGCGAAAGCTCCATGTGCCTCTGTTTGCCGGATCAGCGCGGATACCAGCATGTGTGAAGCGAGCCTGGGCTCTAACATCTGATTACGTCAAAGATGCCGTCAAGCGGCATCGCGCTCCTCGATCGGGCTCAGCAATGCGAAAAGTGCAGACCCATCACTTGCCCCGCGCAGCTGGTTGCAGCTGGCCTCGTCCCGGAACATGCGCGACACTTCGGCAAGCGCCTTCAGATGCGCGGCGCCATCGTTGACTGGCGAGAATAGCGCAAAGGCCAAATCCACCGGTTGATCATCAATCGCACCATATTCGACGGGGCGTGCCAGCCGTACAAATACACCGGCAGGCGAATCGAGACCATCCACCTTGCAATGCGGAATAGCGGTGCCGCCGCCAAAGCCTGTGGGGCCGAGGCGTTCCCGCTCCTGAAGGCCTTCAAGGGCGACAGCGGAATCAATGCCGTAATTTTTCGCGGCAATGCGTGCCAACGTTTCCATAAGGCTGTTTTTGTCGGCACATTCGACGTCAGCGACTACCGCGCCGTCAACCAGCCGTGAGGAGATGCGAATCATTATCTTTTCCTGTTGCTCCGGAGTGAAAATCCGAAGCAACTCCCAATTCATTGAACCAAATAAAGAAAATCGATAGAAAAGGCCTAATTCTAAGGTGTGGATTTCGGTTCAACCCACCCGATAGTGCCGTCTTCGCGGCGGTAAACCATATTATGGCGGCCAGTTCCAGCATTTTTGAAGAGCAGGGCCGGTGTATTGCGTAAATCCATGAGCATCACCGCATCCGACACGCTGGATTCCGGAATATCCACACTCATTTCGGCAACGATCACCGGTGCCTCGGGCGGCGGTGCTTCTTCGGCTACGTCGCCTGCATCAAAAACCGTATACGCCGCCTCTTCCTGCCTGAGTGCGTGCGCGACCTGCGCATGCCTGTCTTGCAGCCGGCGCATGTAGCGGCGCAACTGCTTCTCGATTTTCTCCGCAGCGCTGTCAAACGCCAGACGCGCGTCAGCGGCCTCAGCGCGCCCCTTTAGGATCAGGCCCTGCATGACATGGACGATGATATCACAACTAAACTTGTCGTGCGGTGCGCGCCCAACCGTTGCTTGCGCGGATAGGGCCTTGGCGAAATACTTGTCCTTGATGGCATTCAACCGTGTCTCGACATGGGTACGCAAGGCAGCGCCTGTATCCAGTTGATGTCCGGAAACCCTAATGTCCATGGTTGTTCTCCTTGCTGAAGGCCGCGCTCCACAGGGTGAGACAACGGCAAAAAACTATCAGGTCGCGGAATCGCGCCCGTTCCACAATGCATCCTTTATGGTTTCGACAAAGTTGCGATGCCGCACCAGTTCTTCGCTACTCGCCGCGTGCGGCCGTGGCGCGCGATAGATCCGGTCGGTCCGTATGAGTTCGATTCGAACCGTCGTATCACCTGCCGCACGGTCAGCGTCATCGACCAGGCCGAGTCCGATCTGGCGACCACCGGTCAGCTCTATATAAAGTTGAGCAAGCAATTCGGCGTCAAGCAAAGCACCATGTTTGGTGCGGTGACTGCGATCAATGCCGTAGCGGGTGCACAATGCGTCGAGTGAGAGTTTGGCGCCAGGGTGCTTTCCCCGCGCAATCGCTATCGTATCGACCATGCGGCCCATATCGACCGCTGGCCTACCACAACGCTGTAACTCCATATTCAGGAAACCGAAGTCAAAGCTCGCATTGTGCGCGACCAATGGACTGTCTCCCAGAAACTCAAGCAAATCGTCGGCTTTCGAAGAAAACAGACATTTGTCGGACAGGAACTTGTCCGACAATCCATGCACCGCTTCCGCTGCGGCTGGCATGGCACGTTCGGGGTTGAAATAGCAGTGAAAGGTGGTTCCGGTCATCACCCGACCGACCATTTCGATGCAACCAATCTCGACCAGCCTGTCTCCGGTGAGTGGATCGAAACCGGTGGTTTCGGTGTCGAAAATAATCTCTCGCATTCTACGGAATCATATCGGCCTATTTGTCCGACTCTGCAAGGCTGCTGCGCAAATTTTTGATGAGTGTGCGCACTTGAGCACGGGTGTCCGCCAGACTGGTACCGGTATCGATGACAAAGTCTGCACGCTTGCGCTTTTCGGCGTCGGGCATTTGCAATGACAATATATGTTCGAACTTCTCGATGGTCATCCCGTCACGCGCCAAAGCACGGCGGCGCTGCTGGTCTGCAGGGGCCGAAACGACGATAATCTTGTCGACCCCAGCATGGCCACCTTTCTCGAACAGCAGGGGTACATCAAATAGGATCATCGGCGCCTCTTTGTGTGTTTCGAGGAAATCGGCACGCATTTTGCCAACCGCTGGATGAATGATCGCTTCGAGCCGCGCGAGCTTTTCCTTGTCACCCAGCACCTGCGGGCCGAGTTTCAACCTGTCGACCCCTTGAGGACCAGTTGTGCCGGGAAAGACCGTTTCGATTTCATCCACCAGCGCACCGCCCGGCCCCTGCAGTTTGTGTACAGCAGCATCGGCATCGAAATGCGGGATGTCATCATCGACAAACATTTGGGAAACCGTCGACTTTCCCATCGCAATCGATCCGGTTAGTCCAAGAATCAAGGGACGCTTGATGGTGTCCGTCATTTGAGCAGAAGTCCCCGCAGTTCATCTTCGCAATCTGCCGGCGGTGCCTGTCCAAAGAAAAGTTCAAAGGCAAAAGCTGCCTGGCCGATCAGCATATCAAGCCCGTCTATGGTATCGAGCCCCTGTGCTCGCGCCGCTGCTAGCAAACGGGTTTCAAGCGGCGTATAGACAATATCATAAACGATAGCATCGTCAGGTAGTGGCGACAGGTCGATTTCGAGCGGCGGCTGCCCCACCATCCCGAGCGGACTTGAATTCACCAAAAGCTCCGCAGGCGGCAGGGGTGCAGTCATCGGCAACACCTTGCCCTTAAGGCCAAAATGGCTGAGCAAAGCAGCTGCCTTTAATGGGCTGCGTGCCAGTAGTGTTACCGTTCCGATATCGGCTTGGGCCAGAGCGAATAATATTGCCCGTGCTGCACCACCCGCGCCGATGACAATCGCATCGCGCCCTGCCCATTCATCTTCGGAAATCGGCGCAAAGAAGCCAGCAGCGTCCGTGTTGGTTCCAACCAGATTATTCGAGCCATCGCGGAAGACGGTGTTGATCGCACCGATCGAATCGCGCACACAGCCCGGGTCGGCCACATGATCGAGTGCGGCAATCTTGTGTGGAATAGTGATGTTGCACCCGCGCCAAGCTTCATCCTCGCGCCGCTCGGCAAAATAGCTGGCAAGGGCATCTGCGGTAACATGATACGCATGATATTCGGCGACGATGCCCAACTTTTTCAGCCAGAATCCATGAATCAAAGGCGATTTGCTGTGCTTTATCGGGTCACCGATGACTTCGGCATATGGCGTCATGACGCGATTTCCTTTCGTTCGCGCAAAAAGGCAAGCAGCGGCAGCAAGGGCAGGCCCATGATGTCGAAATGATCGCCCTCAATCCTGCTGAACAACTGCGCGCCTTCATTTTCGATCTGGTAACACCCGACGCAATAGCGGATCGCATCCCAGTTTCGATCTACATAGTCATCAATGAAGGCAGAGCTCAGCGGGCGGACAGACATCCGGACAATCCCGACATGCCGCCACAACGGCGCACCGCCCTTTGCGATCACTGCAGCGCTAAACAGACGGTGGTGCGAACCCGACATAAGTGCCAATTGCGCCTTCGCTGTTTCCGGTGAATCCGGCTTGTCGAGCATTGTACCATCGTCGAACGCCAACATCTGGTCGGCTCCGATCACCAATGCTTCCGGAAATTTCAACGACAGCTTCACCGCCTTGGCCTCGGCCAGGGCGTCAGCCATGTCTCTTGGGCTAACGGCCTCGGACAACAAGGCTTGTTTTAAGGCGTCTTCATCGATCCTTGGCGGTATGGCGTCAAAAGAGAGACCTGCTTTTTCCAGTATCAGTTTGCGCGCACTGCTGGTTGAGGCGAGGATCAGACGGGTCAAGCGTCATCGCCCTTCAGCACCGCGTCTTGCTGCTGACGCTCATTGTAGAGGTTGATGATGGCAGCGGCACTTTCCTCAATCGACCGACGCGTGACATCAATGACCGGCCAACCATTGTCGGCAAAAATACGCCGGGCGTATGCGATTTCGGCTTTGACCTTTTCTTCGTCGACATAGTCAGTGTCGGGTGCCTGGTTCAGAGTCAGAAGCCGGTTGCGGCGGACTTGGACTAATCGGTCCACACCTGTCACCAAGCCAACTACAAAGGGGTGTTTCAAACTATAGAGCGCCGCTGGCGGCGGGGATTCAGGCACCAACGGGATGTTCGCCGTTTTGTAGCCGCGGTTAGCAAGATAGATGCTCGTCGGCGTCTTAGAAGTGCGCGAGACCCCGGCGAGAAGTATATCCGCTTCTTCCCAATTATGGTGATTAAGGCCGTCATCATGTGCAATCGTGAACTGGATCGCTTCGACCCGGGCAAAATAGGCGGCATCGAGCGCATGCTGTCGCCCCGGGCGGGCCTTTGCCTGTTGTCCCAATATGCCGGATAGCGCATCTGACACTGCGTCGAGCGCCGCGACTGCGGGTAAGCCCAGTGCCCTGCAGCGATCTTCCAGTTTCTGCCGCATCGCCAGATTGACCAACGTAAACAGCACCAGCCCCGGATTTGCAGCAACATCCACGAGGATGCGATCGAGATGCGCTTCGGACCTCACCATCGGCCAGAAATGCTTGACCACGTCTACCTCGTCAAACTGCGCCAGCGCCGCTTTGGCAATGTTTTCCAGCGTCTCACCGGTGGAATCCGAAAGCAGATGGAGATGGATGCGGTTTTGCAAAATCAGGTCCTTCACGCACAGCTTTGTGGGCTGCTTGGGGATAAATCAAGGGATGAAAATGGGGACTTCTTTTATGCCGCTTCCGTCCTGACTCTCTATCGGATTCGGGCACAGTTCATCCACAGCCGGAAAGCCCATTCCACAGCCTGTGAATAACGGGGACAGCGAATCCCGAATCGTCAGGATTCAAGCAGGCTACAGAGTCAATATGTTGGCAAAAGATAGATATGTGCCTAAGGGCCACACTTGCCCACAGCGCATCATATTTCATCATCCTTATATCTATATTTGTTTATTGGATTCTTGCATGGCGACCGAATTGCCCAATCGAAAACTGCTTGCCGTATTGCGAGGTCAAAAGCTCGACGTGCCGCCAGTCTGGCTCATGCGCCAAGCCGGACGCTACCTTCCCGAGTATCGCGAGTTGCGTGCGCAGAAGGGCGGATTCCTCAAACTCGCTTATGATAGCGACGCGGCGTGCGAGATCACATTACAGCCGATCCGCCGTTTCGGTTTTGATGGGGCGATCCTGTTTTCCGATATCCTTGTCGTCCCGCACGCGATGGGTCAGGATCTTTGGTTTGAGACTGGTGAGGGCCCGCGTCTTGCACCCAAGCTGTCTGAAAATGACTGGCACGATTTCACCCCTGCGCCAGAACGGTTGGAGCCGGTTTATGAGACGGTACGGAAGGTTCGGGCTGCCCTACCAGCCGAAACCACCTTCCTCGGCTTTGCCGGAAGCCCCTGGACCGTTGCGACCTATATGGTGGCGGGGCAGGGCAGCAAGGACCATGCAGAAACGCGTGCGCTCGCCTATTCGGATCCGGTGAAGTTCGGCGAACTGATTGACGCCATAACAGCAACCACCATTGATTATCTGTCAAAGCAGATCGAGGCAGGCGTTGATGCGGTGCAGTTGTTTGATAGCTGGGCAGGTTCGCTGAGCCCGGCGCAGTTCGAACGCTGGGTGATAGCGCCTAATGCGGCGATTGTCTCGGCTTTGCGCGAACGGCATTCGGATACGCCAATTATCGGTTTTCCAAAAGGTGCCGGTGCCAAGTTGGTGGCTTATGCCCGCGAAGTCCGGCCTGATTCTATTGGGCTAGACGAAACCATCGACCCTGTCTGGGCCAATGCGTCGCTGCCCGAAGGCCTGCCGGTGCAAGGCAATCTCGATCCGCTGGCATTGATAGCTGCTGGTGAGGCACTGGAAAGCGCTGTCGCCCGGATTTTGGCTGCTTTCGAAAACCGCCCGCATATTTTCAACCTCGGCCATGGCATTTTGCAACACACGCCCATTGCGCATGTTGAAAAGCTGCTTAACTTGGTCCGCGGGGGATAACCAAGGCGGATTCCCGAATGACGGAAACCATCGCATTGCTCTATTTCTGGCTCAAATCGGCGCATATCATCTTCGTCATCTTCTGGATGGCCGGGCTGTTCATGTTGCCCCGTTTCTTCGTCTATCATCAGGAAAGCCCAGAAGGGTCGGACGAAGCGGCGCGCTGGGTTGAGCGTGAGAGGCGGCTGGTGCGGATCATCCTCAACCCGTCAATGGTGATCGTCTGGGTCGTCGGCCTGTTGCTCGCCTGGCATATTTCAGCGCTCAGCGAAGGCTGGTTCCACGCCAAGCTGCTCGCGGTACTGGGACTGTCGGCCTATCATGGCTGGATGATAGGTTACGCAAAGAAACTGGCTGCGGGAGAGCGCCCGATTGAGGGCAAGAAATTGCGCATCCTCAACGAAGTGCCGGGGATCGCTGCAGCGATTATCGTGATATTGGTGGTGGCCAAGCCATTCTGACCGCCATTGACTATTTGTCTTCAAAAGCCTAATCAAGGGCCAAGCCCGTCCTGGGCGTGAGGCGCATTCCTCTTTTCAACGACAGCGCCATCGACCTTTTCCTATCCAGCTGGCAGCTCTTTACGCCGGCCATCTATTTTCCAGCGGAACACGCACATGCATTTAAAAGACCTCAAGAATAAGAAACCCGCAGAACTCGTCTCGATGGCCGAAGAGCTTGAGATTGAGGGCGCCTCGACGCTGCGCAAGCAGGACCTGATGTTCGCCATTCTCAAAGAAATGGCGGAAGATGGCGAGCAGATCATTGGCGAGGGAACAATAGAGGTCCTCCCTGATAGTTTCGGTTTCCTGCGTTCGCCCGAAGCCAATTATCTTGCCGGTCCCGACGATATCTATGTCTCGCCCAATATGGTCCGCCAATATGGTTTGCGCACCGGCGACACCGTCGAAGGCGAAATCCGCGCGCCCAAGGATGGCGAGCGCTATTTTGCACTTACCAAGGTGCTCAAGGTCAATTTCGAAGACCCTGATGCCGTCCGCCACCGCGTCAATTTTGATAACCTGACCCCGCTTTACCCTGACCAAAAGCTGACGCTCGACGCCACTGACCCGACGGTCAAGGACAAGTCGGCGCGGGTGATCGACATCATTAGTCCGCAGGGCAAGGGCCAGCGCGCACTGATCGTTGCGCCACCGCGGACTGGTAAAACCGTGCTGCTGCAGAATATCGCCAAGGCGATCACTGACAACCATCCCGAAGTTTTCCTGATCGTGCTTTTGATCGACGAGCGCCCGGAAGAAGTTACCGACATGCAGCGCAGCGTGAAGGGCGAAGTCGTCAGTTCGACTTTTGACGAACCTGCGACCCGCCACGTGCAAGTCGCTGAGATGGTGATCGAAAAGGCGAAACGCCTGGTCGAGCACAAGCATGACGTCGTCATCCTGCTTGACTCGATCACCCGCCTCGGCCGCGCCTACAACACCGTCGTGCCTTCGTCGGGCAAGGTGCTGACCGGCGGTGTCGACGCCAACGCATTGCAGCGTCCGAAGCGCTTCTTTGGTGCCGCGCGTAATATCGAAGAGGGTGGTTCACTCTCGATCATTGCCACCGCGCTGATCGATACCGGTAGCCGCATGGATGAAGTGATCTTCGAAGAATTCAAGGGCACGGGCAACTCCGAAATCGTCCTTGACCGCAAGGTTGCCGACAAGCGCATCTTTCCGGCACTCGATGTCGGCAAATCGGGCACCCGTAAGGAAGAGCTGCTGGTCGAGAAGGACAAGCTCACCAAAATGTGGGTCCTGCGCCGCATCCTCATGCAGATGGGCACCGTCGATGCGATGGAATTCCTGCTCGACAAGATGAAAGATTCGAAGACCAACGAGGACTTCTTCGATTCGATGAACCAGTAAGACTGGACTGCGCATGGTAATTGAACATGCGTTGTTGCAGGTCCGGCTGGGAGAGGAAGCGGCGTTTGAAGCGGCGATGGCGGAGGCCAGGCCGCTGATAGCCGCTTCTCCGGGCTTTCACGGAATTGAGGTCAGGCCTGCGACTGAAAAGCCCGGGCTGTACCTGCTTCTGGTACGCTGGGATTCGATTGCCGACCATCGCGACGGCTTCCGCAAATCTGACCGTTATCAGCAATGGCGGGCCTTGCTCCATTGCTTCTATGACCCTATGCCAAGCGTCGACTATTTTGAGGATCCGTTGTGATTGAATTGTTTTTTGCCAGCGCCGCTGCTGTCCCTTCGCTGGGTGGACCTGCCGAAATATGGGCGGCGATCGTCAAGGACTTTTCGAACATAGGTTCGCCCTCGGCATTGACCGCATTCCTGCAGGTGTTGATGATCGACATCGTGCTTGCGGGGGACAATGCCATCGTCGTCGGTGCACTTGCCGCCGGCTTGCCCGCGGACCAGCGCAAGAAAGTGATCGCCATCGGTGTGATTGCGGCATTGGTTCTGCGCGTTGCCTTTGCCCTGATGGTCACATGGCTGCTGGGAATCGTCGGGCTGATCTTTGCGGGCGGCGTGTTGCTGCTCTGGGTGGCTTGGCGCATGTATCGCGATATTGGTGCCGATCATGGCACCGACTCCCCCGGTTCTCCCGAAATAGCGGGTGACGAGGATTCGGGTATCAAGCCGGCCAAAAGCTTTGTCGGTGCCGCATGGGCTGTAGCCATAGCAGACGTGTCGATGAGTCTCGACAATGTGCTTGCGGTTGCGGGTGCGGCAAAGGATCATCCGGGCATCATGATCGTCGGCCTCGTCTTCGCGGTCGCCTTGATGGGGATTGCTGCCAATATCATCGCCAAATATATTGAACGCTATCGCTGGATCGCGTGGATTGGTCTTGCGGTTATCGTCTATGTCGCAATCAAGATGATCTATGATGGCTGGGTAGATCCGCAATTGGGACTAGGCAAGTTTGTCGCCCCATTTATTGGCGGCTAAGATACCTGTCATGGTTAATCCCTGGACCGAACAACCGGTGCTGGAGGGCAGCCATGTCATACTGCGTCCGATGATCCGTGCTGACGGGCCCGCAATTGTTGAAGCGGCGAGTGATGGCAAGCTGTGGGAGTTGTTCTACACAATTGTCCCTGGTCCAGACTCGATTGAAGCCTATCTCGACAACGCCGAACGTGATCAGGGCTGGGGACGGAGCATGCCCTTTGCGGTGATTGATAAGGCGTCGGGTAAGATCGTAGGCTCCACTCGCTATATGCGGATGAATGCGCCGCATCGCCGACTTGAAATAGGCACCACCTTTTACGCCAGTCGGGCGCAGCGTACGTCAATAAACAGCGAAGCCAAGCTATTGCTCTTGACGCACGCTTTTGAAGCGATGGATTGTGTTTGCGTGCAGTTTCGCACCGACCATTTCAATTTCGCGTCTCAGCGGGCGATTGAACGACTGGGGGCGAAGCGCGACGGCTTGATCCGCAACCACATGATCCTCGACGGGCGTGTTCGTGATTCGGTGCTTTACTCCATCCTCGCCAACGAATGGGAAGGTGTGAAGCGTAATCTGCTGTTCAGGTTGGGACGCGCATAACCCTCTGAAATCAAAGCAAGGGGGCTTGTCACATGCGTGTTTCCGTTACTTCATTTTTCGCCGCAATAATACTGGTGGTTTCAAATCCCGCCAGCGCATTGGCGCCCGAAGACGGTGGTTTCGCTTATAACTATCCCACCGAATTGTCGGCCCACCCCAAGCTCGTGAATCTGCTCGAAACACGAAAATCTGAACGCAAAGCGCAGTTTCAGGAAGATGTTGATGCACTGAAGGGTGAGCAAGCCGCTAACAATCTCGATTCGCAGGCCGACTGGAAAATCAAATCACAAACCAACCGGCTGATTGTGCTGGTTTCGTCTAACTATGTCTATTCCGGCGGCGCGCATGGCATGTTCTGGAGTGATGCGATCTTGTGGGATAAGGCAAAGCAAGCGGAAGTGTCTTTCCTCGATCTGTTTGCCGACAAGGACGAAGCGAAAAAGCTGATCATGCCGGCCTATTGCGCGATGCTGGATGCAGAACGGCTTGGTATGCGCGGCGAACCGACGCCTAAGGACGATTTGTTCGGAGAATGCGTTGACCCATTCGAGCATGGCATCGCTTATCCGACCAATCTGGGAGCCAACGGCTATTTACGGATAGCCTTTGCCTTACCCCCTTATTCGGCCGGCCCTTATGTCGAAGGTGAGTATGAGTTCGACATTGCCGCACCAAGCTACATCACCGACAAGCTGAAACCCGAATATCAGGATCTGTTCCAGACCTATATGTAAGCTGGCGCACTAGCCCAGATGGTCGGTGAAAAATGCGACTGTGCGTGAATCAGCCAGATTTGCACCAGCTTCGTCGCGGCGATTCCCCATTTCTGCGGCGAAGCCATGATCCAGACCTACATAGTCGTGCAAGATGACTTTGGGGTGGCCATCCAGACCTGCATGGATTGCGGCTTGCGCCTCGGGACCGACGAAATGGTCGGCGGTCGGGATATGCAGCATCAACGGATTGGCAATCGCATGGCTTTCATTGAGCATAGCGTCGATCATGACGCCATAATAGCCGACTGAGGCTGAAATGTCGGTGCGTGCTGCCGCCATGTACGCGAGACGTCCACCCAGACAATAACCGACACAACCAACTTTTCCGACAGCTGGAGCGCCCAACTCGCCCCGGCGGATAGCGTGGATGGCGGCTTCGATATCCTTGACCCCGTCATTGGGTTCATATTGACCGAAATAGCCAAAGGCTTCCTGTAGCTGGGCTTCGACATCGGGATCAAGTTCGACGCCCGGCGCAAAGCGCCAGAATATGTCAATGGCGACCGCAAGGTATCCGGCATCAGCCCATTTATCACATTTCTGCCGGATGCCCGGGTTCACGCCAAAGATTTCAGGGATCACGATGATGGCAGCCTTGGCTTCACCCGCCGGTTTGGCGACATATGCACCAAATAGGGCATCTTCTTCAAGCGCGCGGATCTTTGTCATTTCGCCCATCATCACATCTCCTGAAATCAAAAAATTGCCCCTTTTGCTTATGCGACTATAGTGGAACGGACAATCGGGGAATTAGCCCGCAAATGGGGAGGTTGCCATGAAGTTCAATATTGAAGTCGATACCACACCCGAAGAGGTCCGGCGCCTAATGGGGCTGCCTGATCTTTCCGAAGTCCATGAGGTCTATCTTGAAAAGCTGAAAAATGTGGCAGACAAGGGCCTTACGCCAGATATGGTCCAAGGTATGATCCGTAACTGGGTGCCAATGGGCGATCAGAGCATGGACTTTATCAAAAGCCTGATGGGTGGACTGGCTGGCGGCGGGCTGGGCGGCAAGGACAAGAAATAGCCTACTGAAATGGACAGCGCCGATACGATTTTCGCGCTGTCTAGCGGCGCACCCCCTGCGGCCATCGCGGTGGTGCGTATCAGCGGGCCCAAAGCATTTGATGCTATCAAAGCGCTGACAGGGTCACTCCCGCCGCCTCGCAAGGCTTCGCTTCGCAAATTGACCGATCCGAAGGATGGCAGTTTACTCGACCAGGCATTGATCCTCATTTTCCCTGGTCCGGCGACGGCGACTGGTGAGAATTTGGCCGAACTGCATTTGCATGGGGGCCGGGCCGTAGTGCGCGGTGTCGAATCCACACTTGCTGCGATGGCGGGGTTGCGACGAGCGGAGGCTGGCGAGTTTACGCGTCGGGCCTTTGCCAACGGCCGGATCGATCTGAATGAAGCAGAAGGACTCGCAGATCTGTTGGCTGCCGAAACTGAATGGCAGCGGCGCTCGGCCGCCAGAATGGCGGGCGGCGCATTCAGCCGCGCCAGCGAAGGATGGCGCAATGAATTGCTCAGTCTATCGGCCCAGTTGGAAGCGGAGATCGATTTTTCCGATGAAGATGATGTTGGTGAAGAAGATTATCAAAAGATATCAAATGGATGCTTGGCACTTCATGACGCCATAAAGGGGCAACTCAGTCACCCATCGGCGGAGAAGTTGCGTGATGGCTTGCGCGTCGTGCTGGCCGGGCCACCCAATAGTGGCAAGTCGACCTTGCTCAACGCATTGGTGGCGCGTGAGGCTGCAATTGTCTCTGACATTGCAGGGACGACGCGGGATCTGATCGAGATTCCTGTAGCATTTGGGGGTATTCCCTTTCTTTTGACAGACACGGCGGGGCTGAGGGATCAGAGCGGCGATGCAATCGAGTTGATCGGGATTGAACGCGCTGAAGGGGCCATTGCCGACGCCGACATGGTTCTGTGGTTGGGCGACGATGGGGAGGGCCCCAATCATCCACGACTGATCGAGATTGAAGCAAAGATTGATGTGGGAGATCATAATGCGAAGTCGGCAGGGGCTCTTCGGTTGTCTGCGAAAACCGGCGCAGGCGTGTCCGAACTGATCGATCTACTTGTTGAAGCAGGGCGCGAGTTGTTACCACCGCCAGACAGTTTCGCGCTCAACCAGCGGCAACGAAAGCTGCTCAGTGATACAGCCCTATTTCTGCGGCACGCTGCGCACGCCAAAGATCCACTCATCATGGCGGAAGAGTTGCGTCAGGCCAGGCTGGCACTAGACGCGTTGACCGGACGTGCCAGCACCGAAGATATGCTGGATGCACTGTTCGGCCGCTTCTGTATCGGTAAATGACACTTGTTTCACGTGGAACATTTCGAGCGCCTTTGACCCTGGTACCCTCTTCGGCTATGCGCGGGCCATGACAATTCGGTCGGATAGAGACTTTGACGTTCTTGTGGTGGGCGGAGGTCATGCAGGCGTAGAGGCAGCTGCTGCCGCTGCGCGCATGGGTGTGCGGGTCGGGCTGGTCAGTTTTTCTGCAGAAACCATAGGTGCGATGTCGTGCAACCCGGCGATCGGCGGGCTGGGCAAGGGCCATCTTGTTCGTGAGGTTGATGCCTTTGATGGACTGATAGCGCGCGCTGCCGACGATGCGGCGATCCATTATCGGATGCTCAACGCATCAAAGGGTGCGGCTGTTCAGGGCCCGCGAGTGCAGGCCGACCGGAAACTGTTCAAAGCATCGATTCACAGACAAGTGGCTGATACTGAAAATTTGTCGATCATCGAAGGCGAGGCAGCCGCACTCTGCTTTCGAGCGGAGAATGACCGGCGCATTTCAGGTCTCGAGCTGGCGGATGGTACGATTCTCGGCACGCGCGCCGTGATTTTGTGCACGGGAACTTTTCTGGGCGGAACCCTGTTCCGCGGCGAGGAGCGGCTGACTGGTGGTCGCATTGGCGAAGCGTCGGCGTTGAAACTGGCAGAGCAAATACGCGGCGCCGGTTTGCCAATGGCCAGGCTGAAGACCGGGACGCCGCCGCGGCTAGATGGTCGGACTATTGATTGGGCGGCGCTAGAGGAACAGCCTTCCGATGGTGCTGACTGGACGATGTCGTCGATGACAGTCAGGCGCCATGTTCCCCAGCTTTTTTGCGCGATCACGCGCACCAACGGCCAAACCCACGAAATTATTCGAGGTGGCCTCGACCGGTCGCCGCTTTTTGGGGGCGCGATTCAGGGACAGGGTCCACGCTACTGCCCATCGATCGAGGACAAGATCTTCCGCTTTGGTGACCGTGACGGCCACCAGGTATTCCTAGAGCCTGAAGGTCTGGACAGCCATCTGATCTATCCCAACGGGATTTCGACATCGCTTCCGACTGATGTGCAAATGGCTATGGTGCGTTCGATGAAGGGGCTGGAACATGTTGAGATGGCGGTACCCGGCTATGCTGTCGAATATGACTATATCGATCCGCGTGCGCTAGACCGTTCGTTAAAAATTCAAGGATTTGAAGGGCTGTACTGCGCGGGACAAATCAATGGTACGACGGGATATGAAGAGGCGGCTGCGCAGGGGCTGGTAGCTGGAATGGGTGCCGCGAGCTGGATATTGGATCGGGATTTTCCAGCAATCGACAGGTCGAACAGCTATATTGCGGTGATGGTAGATGATCTCGTCTTGCATGGCGTGACCGAACCATATCGCATGCTAACCGCGCGGGCTGAATATCGCCTGCGTCTGCGTGCAGACAACGCAGCTACGCGGCTCACGCCGATCGGCATCGAGTGCGGCGTGATCGGTGATGCCCGCAGGCGGCACTATGACAGCTATGCTTCGGAAAAGGCGCGGTTGGACGGATATTTGCAGCAGAGCGCGTCGGCGGATCAACTGATTGCAGCTGGCATCCATGTAAAGCGTGATTCGGGTAAGTTGACGATGATCGATTGGCTCCGATTCCCCGAGGTGCGGCTGCAGGATTTGATCAAAGTTCCACGTGGAACATCTCTGGACGATAACATAGAGGAAATGTGGTCGGCTGAAATCATTGCCGAAGTCGAACAGGATGGGCGCTATGCACCCTATGTTGACCGGCAAGCTGCGGAATTGCGCGATCTGGCGGCGAATGAACGCATCGGCATACCTGCCACTCTGGATTACAAATCGATTGCCGGGCTTTCGAATGAAATGGTCGAACGCCTGAGTGCTTCCCGGCCTGACACATTAGCTGCTGCCAGCCGAATCCGGGGCGTCACGCCTGCGGCCTTGGCGGCGATCCTTGTTCACGCCAAACGCGCGCAAAGCGCCGACAAGCAGGCTGCATGACCGAAGATGAAGCCAAAGCCTGGCTTGCTGAACAGTTTAATGTTTCACGTGAAACATGGGGCCGCCTCGACGCGTTCGTCACATTCTTGAAAGCCGAGGCCAGCCAGCAGAATTTGATCTCTGCGTCGACCTTAGAGTATATTTGGGCACGACACATTGTTGATAGCGCCCAATTGTTACTCTCGGCACCTGTCCGCTCGGGCAACTGGATCGATCTTGGCTCTGGCGCGGGCTTCCCGGGAATTGTGATTGCCTTGCTGAGCGATTGGCAAGTGACGCTGGTGGAATCGCGCGCAAAGCGAATCGACTATTTAGATCGGGCCATCCGACAGGTCGGGATAGAAGGACGGGCCTCAGTCGCAGGAATGCCGGTCGAACGCGTGGAAACCGTCCAATATGATGTCATTAGTGCCCGCGCCTTCGCACCTTTACCGAAGTTGCTTTCGCTCGCAGAACGATTTTCCACAGATAAGACGATGTGGTTGCTGCCAAAGGGACGAAATGCGGTTAATGAGCTTGAGGAAGCCAGCAAGGCGTGGGATTTGGATTTTTCGGTTCAACCCAGCGTGACCGACCCTGATGCGGGGATATTGGTAGGTTCAGTGCGCGGAACCAGTGCCAAAACGGGGCTGGCAAAAGGACGGCAGAAAAGATGATCCGTATCGCCATTGCAAATCAGAAGGGTGGAGTCGGGAAAACGACGACGGCGATCAACCTTGCAACCGCGCTGGCTGCATGTGGGCGTCGCTGCTTGTTGATCGATCTCGATCCACAGGGCAATGCCTCGACCGGATTGGGCGTGAAGACCGCAGACCGTCAATATAGCAGCTATGATGTGATGATGGGCGATGCGACGCTGGACGAGGCAGTGTCATCGACCATGATACCCGGCCTCGATATTCTGCCCGCTACAGTTGACCTTTCGGGGGCAGAGGTCGAGCTGGTAGAACATACCGATCGCGCGCACAAACTGCAAAAGGCGCTGGCACTTGAAGAGGCGCGCTGGGATGTCTGCCTGATTGACTGCCCGCCGTCGCTGGGGATGTTGACCATCAATGCACTGGTTGCAGCCGATTCCATCCTTGTTCCATTGCAATGCGAATTCTTTGCGCTGGAAGGTTTAAGTCAGCTTTTACAAACAGTTGAACGTATCCAGCAGCGTTTCAATTCCTCATTATCGATTCTTGGTGTTGCGTTGACCATGTATGACCGGCGCAATCGTCTGACCGAGCAAGTTGCCGAAGATGTGCGCAGTTGCCTGAGTGGATTGGTGTTCGAAACCGTCATTCCGCGCAATGTGCGCTTGTCCGAAGCGCCCAGCCATGGTTTGCCCGCCTTGATCTATGATCATCGGTGCACTGGTTCCGAAGCTTATATGAGTCTGGCTCGCGAACTGTTGGCGCGTCTGCCGGCTGAGGAGTTGGCTGCATGAGTGACGGCGAAAAACCTGTGCGCAAGAAAATGGGTCTAGGCCGTGGGCTCGACGCCTTGCTTGGTGAGGTTTCGCTCGATCGAAGCGCGGGTCGCGTAGCGAGCGGTGGCGAGCAGAAGGTAACGCTTGCTGCTGCCGAGGGCGTTTCGTCGATTGCGACGGCCGATATCCACCCCAACCCCTCGCAACCGCGCAGGCATTTTACTGACGAGTCGATTGAGGAACTGGCGCAAAGCCTGAAGCGGCACGGCCTGATTCAACCCATCCTCGTTCGCCCGCATGGCGGGAGCTATCAAATTGTCGCTGGTGAACGGCGCTGGCGCGCGGCGCAACGCGCCCAACTCCACCAAATTAAAGCCATTATTCGCAATCTTTCCGACGAGGAAACGCTTGAGATCGCGCTGATCGAGAATATCCAGCGGCAGGACCTCAATCCGATTGAAGAGGCCGAGGCTTATCGCAAGCTGTGCGAAGATTTCGGGCACAGCCAGAGTGAGTTGGCCGCGATCGTTGAGAAATCGCGCAGCCATGTCGCCAATATGATGCGGCTGCTGGAGTTGCCCTCGCTCGTGCGCGAACTGGTAATAGAGGGCAAGCTGTCCATGGGTCATGCCCGTGCACTTATTGGCGTTGATGATAATGCCCGCCTCGCGGCGCTGGTCGTCAAACAGGGCCTATCGGTTCGCCAGATCGAAGCGCTTGTCCGCAAATCCCGCGTTCAGGACGGCAGCGCC
Source organism: Sphingorhabdus pulchriflava (assembly GCF_003367235.1). Taxonomy (GTDB): domain Bacteria; phylum Pseudomonadota; class Alphaproteobacteria; order Sphingomonadales; family Sphingomonadaceae; genus Sphingorhabdus_B; species Sphingorhabdus_B pulchriflava. The sequence continues at coordinate 70,316 of NZ_QRGP01000002.1, read as the reverse complement.
GCAAAGCCCCGCATCAGCCGCGATGGCCCGGCGAACGACGCAGATATCCGCGCGGTCGAGCAGCATCTGGGCGATCTTCTGGGGCTGAAGGTACGCATCGCGCATAAAGGGCCTGGCGGGGCAGGGGCGGTGACCTTTGAATATCGCAGCCTCGATCAACTCGACATGCTTTGCCAAAGGCTTACGGGCGAACAATTCTGAACTTGTTCTGCGGATAGTAAACGGCGTTTTTCAGCCGTTAACCTGTTAAGATATTAAAATATAAAGATTAATACTCGATATGCTTAAATTGCATTAACCAAGCAAAGAAGCATCGTTTTATGATTCGGCTGCCAAAAGCGACAGTGAATGCAGTGGGGCATTCCCGATTTTTATAGTTCGTCGCAAAAGGACCAGATACATGATCAACAAAATGAAGCTTGCGCTTGCTGGCGCAGTTATCGCTACCGGCATGGTTTCGAATGCCGCTTATGCCGCCACTGAGCAGGCTCAGGCTACCGTAGACGTACTCGCTGCCGTCGCCATCACCGTCGACGCGCCGCTGGACTTTGGCGTTGTTGCCGCTTCGGCCGCTGGTGGAACCGTGACCATCGGTGCTGGCGCCGCAGCTACCGCTGTTGGCACGGGCGTCATCGCCATCAGCGGAAGCAGCGCAGGTCGTTTCCATGTTTCGCAGGCAACCAACGGCGAAACCATCGATCTGACCGTTGGCAACCCTAGCTCGCTGACCGGACCCGGCGCACCGATCGCCCTGTCGGGTCTCGGTCTGTCGACCAGCAGCATCGTTTACAGCTCGACCACACCGGAAACCGTTTATGTCGGCGGTACGATCTCGCTGAACCCGAACCAGACCGCTGGTGCTTACACCGGTACGTTCGACGTGACGGCTGAATATCAGTAAGTTCTGATCCGCAGCGTCACGCTGCGGCTGGAATTTGAACGACCCCGGTGGGCCAAGGCCTGCTGGGGTTTTTCTTTGTCCGAGGTCCATCGTTAGCGGCTTGGTAACCATGTCCTGTTAGTCCGTTATGGAGCGAAATTTGCGTTTCCGCGCCATATCGGACCATTTGGACAGGGTTAAACATATGAAGTTTTGGTGGAAAACCATCACGTTGATTGCCGGAAGTATCGGGCTGTTTTCGGTCTCGACATCTCCAGCAAGTGCACAGGGCGACCTTTTGGTCGCGCCGACACGCGTTATCCTTGATGGAAAGCGCGGAACCCAGGTGATCCTGAACAATATCGGTGCGGAAGAAACCACCTATCGTATCTCGCTGGAAATCAAGCGGATGAATGCCGACGGTCGGTTGGAAGATATCGATCCTGCGGGGACGACCGATGCTGAAAAAGCAGCGCTGAATTTGGTCCGCTACGCGCCGCGCCGGGTGACACTGCCGCCCAACCAGCCGCAGTCGATCCGTATCGGCCTCAACCCGGCCGACACGCTGCCCGACGGCGAGTATCGCGTCCATATGCTGTTCCGTTCGATTCCCAAATCGACGCCGGTGACGCAGGAAGCCCAGCCGGAAGGCCTTAAGATCCAGTTGGTGCCGCTATACGGCATCACCATTCCTATCATCGTGCGCAAGGGTGAACTTTCAGCGACTGCTGCCTTGGCCAACGCCCGGCTGGACCGCGACGAGGACGGCCCGGTGCTCGCATTGGATGCTACACGAAAAGGTAGCCGTTCGGTCTATGGCGAGTTTCGCGTCAGCAAGCCCGGCCAGTCCAAGCCGATCATCGTGCAAAAGGGCATCGCTATCTATCCTGAGATTGAAAAGCGCAAAGTCGAGCTTCCATTAAACGAAGAAGAGGCTGCAGTCATCCGAGGCGGAGAGATTGTAATCTCTTATCATGACACGCCCGAAAATGGCGGAGGCCTGATCACCGAATTGCGGACCGTGGTGCGCTGATCCGTCGGGATTGACCCAGACCGAAAACGACTATGAAGTCGATATTTTCCATCTTTTGCCAAGGCCTAGTTGCCCTGGCTATTGCCACCGGAGCTGTCACGGCCCCGGTGGCTTCTGCCTTTGCGCAGAGCGGATGGAAAGCCAGCGACGATGACCAATTGCTTCTCGACGTGCGCGCCGGTCGCTACCGTGTGGGCGATGGCGTGCGCGGCTATCAGACCGACGCCGGCGTTTGCATCGATTTTGCTGACATCATCATAGCTTTCGACCTTCCGGTACGGCTGGATAAAAAGTCGCGCCGCGCAACTGGCTGGTTGTTCGAAGAAAGCCGGACATTCACCCTCGACCGCGAAGCGGGTAGGGTACAAATCATGAACAAAAGTTCGGCGCTCGCTGCGTCGGATATTTATGATACGCCCGAAGGCTGGTGCGTGGACAGCAAAGCGCTCAGCCGTTGGCTCGATGTGTCGCTGACTCCCGATCTGTCCGACGCGATGCTTGTTGTGAAGGCGGATCGCAAATTGCCGTTCGAACTGGCCGAAGAGCGCAAAGAACGCGCCGCCAAAGTCCGCCCGGCTGCAACCTTTGACCTGCGTAATCTTCCGCAAGCCAAGGATCCTTATCGTTTTTGGCGTACGCCTTCGTTCGACGTCGTGGCGTCAACAGGCTTTACCAAGGATGCGCAGGGCCCAGCCAAATTCAACGCGCGTTATGATATCTTTGCCAGCGGTGAAATCGCGGGTGCCTCTTATGACGCGCGTTTGTCTTCGAACGAAAATGGTGTTCCCGAAAGCTTTCGCGTGCGCGCCTATCGGACGAGCGCAGAGGGTACTCTGCTCGGGCCACTGAAGGCCACGCATTTCGGGATCGGCGACGTTTCACTGCCCGCATCCTTCCTGGGCAGCCAGACAACCGCCGGTCGCGGGCTTTTTGTCACCAACCGCCCCTTGTCGCGGCCTGATAATTTTGATCGAACCAGCTTCCGGGGCGAACTGCCCGATGGATGGGATGCCGAGCTATATCGCAACGACCAGCTGATCGGCTATTTCCAGAGTCGCGGCGATGGGCGCTACGAATTTCTCGATGTTCCGTTGCTCTATGGCCAAAACCGCATGGAAGTCGTGCTGTATGGTCCGCAGGGTCAGATCAAGCGCGATGTCCGGATGATCCCGGTCGGGGCCAATTCGATTCCGCCGCGCGAAACCTATTATTGGGCGGGCATCCAAGATGCTGGCCGCGATCTTTTCAACTTTGGTGATAGTGATGAGCAGCCCTATAATGGTTTGCGTGCCGGTTTCGGTGTCGAACGGGGGCTTGATGCGAAGACCTCTGTCGGCGCGTCGGCGATAAGTTCGATCTATGAAGGCCGCCGTGACAGCTATTTCGAAGCCATGGTTCGCCGTGCAGTCGGCCCGACACTGGTCGAAGTAGCAGGAGCGGCTAATATCGATGGCGGATATGCGGTCCGCGGTCAGATGCTTGGCCAATTTGGCCAGGCTATGGTCGGTGCCCAGTCGCTATGGCTGTTTGGTGGTTTCCGCAGCGAGCAATATCTGCCGGGGTTGCGTGGAGAGCATATGCTCTCTGTCGATCACAGCATTAAAATCGGAACAAGATCAATCCCTTACGGTGTAAGCGCGACGCTGCGTGAGTGGTTGAACGGCAATCGGACTATCGAAGCCAAAGGCAGAATATCATTTAATATCAAGAATATAGCTGCATCTACCGACATAATCTGGGAGCAGACGAAATTCGCCTTCGGTACCGATCCCCCGCAAAAGCTTGACGCACAATTGCGCCTCAGCGGCCGAGTGGGCGGGTTGCGCTTGCGCGGTGAAGCGCGCTTTGGCTTGATGGGTGAAACCGGTTTCAAGGAATCGCGCATCACCGGCGAATGGCGTGCGGATGATAAGGCGAACTGGCGGGCCGAGCTTGGCTATGACGCGCGCAACAAACGCGCGCGCGCGACATTTGGCTATACGCGGCAGTTCGAGAAGTTTGCATTAACCGGCCAGGTCATGGGCGCAACCGATGGCGCGGTTGCCGCGCAGATCAGCCTTGCCTTTAGCATGGGTCCCAATCCGCATGGCAAGGGCTTCCACATGTCGTCGGAAAAGCTGGCGTCAAGTGGTCAGGCTGCGGTGCTGGTCTATCAGGACCAGAATGTGGATGGCATCCGTCAACCGAACGAACCTGTTGAAAAAGCGATAGAAATTACTGCCGGCTTGAATGGGCGTGGCAGAGCTACCGACGATGCGGGGCAGACCGTTATCGGAGGACTGGAACCTTATGTACCGATCCTGATCGGAATTGATGCAAGCAGCCTGCCTGATCCGTTTGTGCAGCCTGCCAATAGCGGGATGGTCGTCGTCCCGCGGCCAGGGATTCCGATTGTCGTTGAACTGCCGTTGGTGTCAGCAGGTGAAATCAGTGGTTATTTGCTCAAAGAGGGCGGGAAGTCGCTAAATGGCGTGGATATCGAGCTGCTCGACAAGGCCGGTCGTGTCGTGAAAAGCACGCGCAGCGAATATGACGGCTTTTTCCTGTTCGAGAGTGTGCCCTATGGCCAATACCGCCTTCGCGTCGGCGCGGTGGCCGCGAGTATCGTGGGAGTGCAGCCCGAAATCAGCGTGGCCGCCTCTCTCGATCGTAAGAGCCCGACGGTCGATCTGGGGCAAGTCATCTTGAAACCGTCGCAGCGTATTGCCGCAAGCAACTGACTTGACCTGTTCGCGGCAACAGGCTTTGTCGGTGGTATGACAATCGAAACGCTATCGACCAATCGCAGTTTCGGCGGAACGCAGGGGGTCTATTCTCATGCATCTGTCGAAACCGGAACCACAATGACCTTTTCGGTGTTCGTCCCCGACCATGCTCCGGGTGCTAAATTGCCAGTGGTCTGGTATCTCTCGGGCCTAACCTGCACCCACGCTAATGTGACCGAGAAAGGCGAGTTTCGCCGCGCGTGCGCCGAACTCGGATTGATTTTCGTCGCGCCCGACACCTCGCCGCGCGGAGAGGGCGTGCCCGACGATGCCGATGGCGCCTATGATTTCGGACTGGGTGCGGGCTTCTATGTCGACGCGACCGAAGCGCCCTTTGCGCAGCACTACCGGATGCGCAGCTATGTCGAGCGCGAACTGCCCGGGTTAATCGCAAGCAATTTCGCCGTCGATATGTCCGCCCAGGGAATCATGGGCCATTCTATGGGTGGGCATGGCGCGCTGACGATTTCGCTACGCAATCCGGGTCGCTTCCGTTCGACCTCTGCCTTTGCGCCGATCGTTGCGCCTGCACAGGTTCCGTGGGGGCAAAAGGCGTTGGGCGGATATCTGGGGCAACATCGAAATGCCTGGTCGGAATATGATGCCTGTGCGCTGATTGATGGCGGCGCACGCCTACCTGACTTGCTCGTCGATCAAGGGGAGGCCGACAATTTCCTAGCCGAGCAGTTGAAAACGCATTTGCTCGAAGAAACCTGTGCCAAGGCGGAGCAGAAGGCAACGATCCGAATGCAGCCCGGCTATGACCACAGCTATTATTTCATCTCGACCTTCATGGCCGATCACCTTGCCTGGCACGCCGAACGGCTGAAATGAAGCTGCTCGGCGCGATCCTTGCTGGTGGTCAATCGCGTCGGTTTGGCTCGGACAAGGCTGAGGCGCTTTACGAGGGACGGGCGCTGCTCGACCATGTTGCCGATGTCGTGCGACCGCAGGTTACCGAACTGGTTGTCGCGGGGCGCGAATGGCCGGGACTTTCCAAGGCCGCCGATTTGCCGGAGGCGGGGATTGGCCCGCTCGGCGGCCTTGCCGGCGCCCTTGATCATGCATGGCGTCATGATTTTGATGCGGTGCTCAGTTCAGGCTGCGACGTAATCGGGATTCCGGCTGACCTTGCGGAACGGCTGGATGCGGGGCCTGCGATAGTTGCGGATATGCCGATTGTCGGATTGTGGCCCGTATCGATGCGGGAGGTGCTCCTCGATTGGCTTTCGGATTCGGCGAACCGTTCAGTTTACAAGTTTGCCGACCATATCGGAGCGCGACGGGTGGAACTTGGCACCCCTCTGCGGAACATCAATCGCCTGGACGATCTGCCTTAGCAGGCTGGCGCTTGCGACGTTCCATGCGTATCTTAGAAAACGCGAATCGCGGGTGTAGCTCAATGGTAGAGCAGCAGCTTCCCAAGCTGACGACGGGGGTTCGATTCCCCTCACCCGCTCCAGCCCGTTCTTCGAACGCGCCGGGTTCGATTGTCCGCGCGATGCGCGTTCGTCTACGACTCCCCCTCACCCTCTCCAGCCTTTTCCAAATCGCTAAAGCCGTTATAGCGTCCACCATGATCGACGTGACTGAGCCCTTTGTCCTGCTTGACGATGCCCGGCGCGGCGATGCGTCGCCTGCCCGGTTGTACACGAGGCCACAAAGAACGATTGTCGCAACCGATGCAGTTGAACTGGAACATGCTTTCGACGAGCTAAAGTTGGCTCAGCAGGCCGGGAGGCACGTCGCAGGATTTCTGTCCTACGAAGCCGGATTTGCACTTGAACCGAAATTGTCGGCTAAGCTGGCAGGGCGGCAAATGCCGAAGCCGCTTTGCTGGTTTGGGATTTTCGACGGCTATGAAGAAATCGGGGCGGACATAATTCCAAGCCAGCTACCCGCATCCGATGGCAGCTGGTTGGGTGCGGTGCGGCCCTCTATCAGTCGTGCAGCCTATGGCGACGCGTTTGATGCGGTCGAAGACTATATCGAGGCAGGCGATATCTACCAGGCAAACCTGACTTTCAGGGCAAGCGCGCGTTATGCGGGCAATCCGCTGGCGCTTTATGCCGCAATCCGGCCGCGAGCGGCGGCGGGCTATGGTGGCGTGATCTGGACAGGGCAGGACTGGTTTCTCTCCTTCTCACCCGAGCTGTTCTTCGCGCTGCGTGACGGCCGGGTTACGGCAAAGCCGATGAAGGGAACCGCCATACGCGGAGCAGATGCGATTACTGACAAGACTTTGGCAGACGAATTGCGCACCGATCCCAAGCAGCGTGCCGAGAATTTGATGATCGTCGATCTGCTGCGCAATGATCTGTCGCGCATCGCCAAGGCCGCTTCGGTGGAAGTACCGCACCTTTTTGCGGTGGAAAGCTACCCCACGGTTCACCAGATGACCTCAACGGTTACGGCGGAGTTGGACAATGGCAAGGATGCAGTCGATTTGCTTCGCGCTATCTATCCCTGCGGCTCGATCACCGGGGCACCAAAGATCCGCGCGATGGAGATTATCGATGAGGTGGAGACCAGCCCCCGCGGCATCTATTGCGGTTCAATCGGGCGCATCGATCCCCATGGCGATGCCGCCTTCAACGTTGCCATTCGCACATTTCACTTGAACGAAGCGGACAAGCAGGCAAGCTTGGGGCTTGGTTCGGGGGTGGTTGCAGATTCCGAAGTTGCAACTGAATGGGCAGAGTGCCTGGCCAAGGGGGAATTTGCGCGGGTGCAGCGACGCGACTTTGATCTGATTGAAACCATGCGGTTCGAACCCGCCTCCGGGATACTGCGCCTGGAACTGCATCTAGAGCGGATAAAGGCGAGTGCGCAGGCGCTCGATTTCGAATTTGACCGGCACGAGGCACGCAACCGGCTGCACGCCGCCACCTTCCATCTCGATCATGACGCCAAGATACGTCTGCTGGCTTCGCGCAGCGGCAGCCTGTCGATTGAGATAGGCATTGCTCCGGCGATAACCGATGAGCCGTTCCGCGTGGCCATACTCCCTCTTCCCGTTGATGGCACCGATTTTCGCCTACGACATAAGACGACGGACAGGGCTTTCTACGATGACGCGCGAAATGCCGCTCCGGTGGATGAGGTGCTGTTCATCGACCGGGATGGTAATCTTACCGAAGGCAGCTTCACCTGTATTTATATCGAGCGCGATGGCCAGCTTTGCACCCCCCCATTGTCGCGCGGGTTGCTGCCTTCTGTGCTGCGTCGTGAACTGATCGAAAGCGGGCGCGCCATCGAAGCGGATCTGAAGGTCGCTGATGTGACAGGCCAATTTCTGCTGGGCAACAGTTTGCGCGGTCTGATCCCGGCCAGAAGGGTTGCGTAATTTCCACGCTCGCTCTAGGGGCGGGCGCGCAATCTTGCTTCGTCCAAACTAGCTTCGGGAATAAGAAATGATCGACAGGCTCTCCGCCGCCCTTGGCCGCATCGCCCCCTCGCCCACGCTCGCTATGTCGGGCCGTGTGCTGGAAATGAAAGCGCGAGGATTGGATGTGATTGGCTTGTCAGCTGGTGAACCCGATTTCGATACACCGGACTTCGTAAAGGATGCGGCGATCGAGGCAATCCGGTCGGGCAAGACCAAATATACTGCCGTTGATGGCATCCCTGAACTCAAGTTGGCGATCCAGGCGAAGTTCAAGCGCGATAATGGTATTGATTACACCACCAAGCAGATCACGGTGAATGCGGGCGGCAAGCACACCTTGTTCAACGCGCTAGTGGCGACCGTCGACAAGGGTGATGAGGTGATCATCCCCGCGCCCTATTGGGTCAGCTATCCCGACATCGTCCAGTTTGCGGGCGGTACGCCAGTTGTTCTGCTGGCGGGCGCGGATCAGGGCTATAAAATAACCCCGGCGCAGCTTGATGCAGCGATTACGCCCAAGACCCGCTGGCTGATCCTGAACTCACCATCGAACCCGACGGGTGCCGCCTATACAGCGCTCGAACTGCAGGCGTTGGGCGAAGTATTGCTCAAGCATCCGCATGTCATGCTGCTGACCGACGATATGTATGAGCATATCTGGTACGCGCAGCAGCCTTTCGCAACGATGCTCCAGGTCTGTCCCGATTTGTACGACCGCACGCTGACCATGAACGGTGCGTCCAAGGCCTATGCGATGACCGGCTGGCGGATTGGTTATGCGGGTGGCCCCGAATGGCTGATCAAGGCGATGGGCGACCTTCAGTCGCAATCGACCAGCAACCCTTGCTCGATCAGCCAATATGCTGTGGCTGCCGCACTCAATGGTCCGCAGGATTTCCTCAAGGAGCGCAACGCCAAGTTCAAGGAACGGCGTGATCTGGTGGTGGCGATGCTCAACGACGCGCCTGGCCTCAGCTGCCCGACGCCCGAAGGAGCCTTCTACGTCTATCCCGATGCGAGCGGTGTGATGGGCAAGACCACGCCCAAGGGCAAAAAGATCGAAACCGACGCCGATCTGATCGACTATTTCCTCGAAGACTGGAATGTAGCTGCAGTGCACGGCGCCGCCTTCGGCCTCTCGCCGGGTTTCCGCATCAGCTATGCGACATCGACCGAAGCGCTCAAGGAGGCCTGCACCCGAATCCAGTCGGCGTGCGCAGCACTCGTTTGACCGCAATTTGCCGGTTGTTAAGTCGGGCTTAACCAGCGTCATGGTTGAGAAAGCGTCGATGCTGCTCTAGCGGCAGCGTCGACAGCACGACTCCAGCCAGAAGCTCTTTTGATGACTCGCATGATTGCCTTTTTTCGCTCTGACCTGTTCTTGAGCCTTGCTGGCGGTTTCGCTTTGGGCATCGCAGGTATTGCACTGGTTCGTCCGGCAAGCGCCGAGACAGAGGGTTATGAGGGCAAGGCTGTCGTTATCGAGTCGCTGTCGTTCGTTTCGACAAACTGACTTTCGGTCCCGGAAAAGCCGGGAAATTAACGAATTACATATAGATATATTTGTTTGAATCCCGTGACATGCATGAAGGCAGGCATCGTCAGTAGGGAATCGCTTTGTCGCATCTATGAGTCGTTGTAAAATGCGATTCGTTGGGGGTTAGGGCAGTTGGTTCCGCCTCAAATTTCCCCAAGCAGTAGGCTTTCTGCGACCCGAAACCTGCTGCTGCTTCGCCCGCGACCGGCATTTCCGGCGCGGGCGTTTCTTTATGATGCTGCCGCTGATTTACGCCGCTGGCGTGCAATCAAAAGCCCGAATGCCATCAGCAGGCTTAACAATGAAAGTCCCGCAAAGCCGATGAGAATCGGATGACTCGTATCCTCGCGTGTTTGCAGGTCCATGATGTGCAACCCCCACATAAAATCGAAGACACGCCATTGTGGAGTACGCACCGCAAGCAGGCTGCCGCTTTCCGCATCAACGTAAAGGTTGGTTCCATCTTTTAGCGCCACCTGCCATGCTGGACGCCCGCGGCGCAGTTCCATCGGCTCCCTATCGGCAGGAAAGAGCTGGACAGACGCTATCGCTGACTTCCCGCGATAATAGCTTTCGGCGAGCGCCCGCACCTCGCGCGCACCGGGCCGAGGCAGCAACTTACCCGTTGCGGGATCTGCACGCCGTTCACCGCCATCGGTATAGCGAATGAGCCAGACCGGACCGTCTGCGCGCTGTTCTAGCGTGAGTTTCTCGACAGTACGTCCGCCGAGGAATGGAGCTGTCGGTGCGATTGCTGCTATCGGTGCTGGCTTGGCTCGCAAATGTTCGCCGCGAACTTCCTCGATCGGACGAGCAACCATGAACAGTCCCGATGCAGTCCAAAAGATCAGCGGCACGCCGACCAGCCAGCCGAGCCAGACATGCCATTTGTGCAGCGTGCCATATTTCATGCGCTCATCCTTTATAGGCCGGAATGGCCAATCCCTTTTGAATGGCGGCGGCTCGTAATGCGAAGCCTGCGGCCGCACTTATGGCGGCGGCCAATATTATAGGCATACCGAGCCAGAAGAGCAGAACATAAAGGCCTGCCGCCAATGCTGACGCCGTCACATAGAGTTCGGGGCGCAAGATGATTGACGGAACACCCGCCAGCATGTCGCGTATGACGCCGCCGACGCAGGCGGTAATCACGCCCATCATCATCGCAGGCAGCGGTCCGATCCCAAGACTCGCCGCCTTCCAGGCACCAAAGACCGAATAGACCGCGAGCCCCACCGCGTCGAACCAGTCAAGCGCGCGCGGGCTCCAGATGCGGACGGGGGTCAGCCAAACCAAAAGGGCAGTGGCTAGGCAGGTCGCTGGAAAGCGCCAGTCCTGCACCCAGAAAACCGGCGCACCGATCAGCAGGTCGCGCACCGTGCCTCCACCTACTCCGGTGAGCAGCGCGAAAAAGGCAAATGTGACCAGCGTTTGCTTGAGCCGTGCTGCGGCGAGCGCACCAGAAGCGGCAAAGACAGCTATGCCGAACAGATCGAGCGCAGCGATCAGTGCAGGCGCGATCTCGGCGACACCGTCTTCCATCACATGTGGATCGGTTTGCCCTGCACCGCCATTGCGGCTTCTTTCAGCGCTTCCGAATGGGTCGGGTGCGCGTGGCAGGTGTAGGCGATGTCTTCGGACGTTGCGCCAAATTCCATCGCCAAAGCCGCTTCGGCGATCATCGTGCCCGCGACGCTCGCAATGCACCACACGCCGAGCACGCGGTCGGTCGCGGCGTCGGAGATCACTTTGACGAATCCGTCGGGCTCATGGTTGGTCTTGGCGCGGCTGTTCGCCATCATCGGGAATTTGCCAACCTTGATTTCGCCTTTGGCCTTGGCTGCCTCTTCGGTCAGCCCGACACCGGCTATTTCGGGCCATGTGTAGACAACAGAGGGGATGACGTCATGATTTATGATGCCGGTCAGTCCCGCGACATATTCGGCGCAGGCAATGCCCTCATCTTCGGCCTTGTGCGCAAGCATCGGGCCCGGGACAACATCGCCGACGGCCCAGATTCCGGGGACCGAGGTACCGAATTCATGATCAATGTCGATCTGGCCGCGCTTGTTGACCGTCAGACCTGCCTTGTCGAGCGCAAGGCCATCGGTATTGGGACGACGACCGATCGAAACGAGGACGCAATCGGCTTCGATGGTTTCGCTCGCGCCACCTGCGGCGGGTTCGACGGTTAGGGTCGCCTTCTTGCCTTTCACCTGTACGCCGGTAACCTTGGTCGACAGCTTGAATTCAAAACCCTGCTTCTTGAAGATCTTGTTCGCTTCCTTGCGAACGTCGCCGTCCATGCCGGGCAGGATCTGGTCGAGATATTCGACGACGGTGACCTTCGCGCCCAAGCGGCGCCATACTGAGCCGAGTTCCAGCCCGATCACGCCGCCTCCGATCACAACCAGATGGTCGGGCACCTTGGGAAGTTCGAGCGCGCCGGTTGAATCGACGACGATGCCCTTGGCATTGTCGACTTCAACGCCAGGCAGCGGCGTAACCGATGAACCAGTGGCGATGATGAAATTGTCGGCGGTATAGCTCTTGCCCGCGACCTCGATGGCATTAGCCGAGGTGAAGGCGGCATGGCCCTTGATCCATTCGACCTTGTTCTTCTTGAACAGGAACTCGATCCCGCCGGTCAGCCCCTTCACCGCATCGCGGCGCTGGCCGTGCATGGTTTCGAGGTCGAGGCTCATCTTGTCGATTTTGACGCCGAGCTTTGCGAGCGCACCGCTGGCGGCCTCGTTGTACAGCTCGGACGCGTGTAGCATCGCCTTGGACGGGATGCAGCCAACATTGAGGCAGGTCCCGCCCAAAGTCTCGCGGCTTTCAACGCACGCGGTCTTCAGGCCGAGCTGTGCGGCACGGATGGCCGCAACATAGCCGCCGGGGCCGGCACCGATAACGATCAGGTCATAGTCGTAATTGTCGTCTGCCATGTTACTTACTCTCGTCTGTAGCTGTTCTGCTCATTTGCATTTCGATCAGATTTGTGCCTTCGGCGTTGGTTCTGCAAAATAGCGGGCCGCCTTCTCGCTCAGCTTCATCAATATTCCACGAAAAGAGAATATGTTGGTCGTTGGTCTCGCCATATACAGGCGCTGAATAAACGCGACCATCAAATCTCTCTTCACATAGTTTCCAAGCTCTTGCTTCAGCGCCATCAAGGTCCTGCTCAAATCCCCCAAGGTCGGAACACCCTCCCAAAATGGCTATGAAAAGCGAAAGAGCTAAGCGCAGCATTACAAATCAATGAGCAAGCGTGTCGGATCTTCGATCGCTTCCTTGATCGTCTTGAGCGCGGTCACCGCTTCGCGGCCGTCGATGATGCGGTGGTCATAGCTGAGTGCGAGATACATCATCGGGCGGATGACGATCTGGCCGTCGCGCACGACCGGGCGATCTTCGATGCGGTGCAGGCCGAGCACGGCGGATTGCGGGGGATTGATGATCGGTGTCGACATCAGGCCACCGAAAATACCGCCGTTGGAGATGGTGAAGGTACCGCCAGCCATGTCCTCCATGGTGAGAGCGCCGTCCTTGGCGCGCTTGCCGAGGTCGCCAATCGCCTTTTCAATATCGGCAAAGCCGAGCTGATCGACATTGCGGACGACCGGGACGACCAGGCCATTGGGGGCGGAAACCGCAACCGACAGGTCGACATAGTCGTGATAAACGATCTCTTCGCCCTGGATCTGCGCGTTGACCGCCGGGAAATCCTTGAGCGCGAGGCAAGCGGCCTTGGCAAAGAAGCTCATGAAACCCAGCTTCACGCCATGCTTCTTTTCAAAGCTGTCCTTATAGCGGTTGCGCGCTTCCATCACCGCCGACATGTCGACATCGTTGAAGGTCGTCAGCAAGGCCGCGGTGTTTTGCGCATCCTTCAGACGCTTGGCGATCGTCTGGCGCAGGCGGGTCATCTTGACGCGTTCTTCGCGGCGTTCGCCAGCAGCGGTTGCGACAGGTGCCGATACAGCAAGAGCAGCAGCCGGTGCAGCAGGAGCGCCGCCCTTGGCAGCTGCCAGCACATCTTCCTTGGTCAAGCGGCCATCCTTGCCACTCCCTTTGACCTTGGTCGGATCAATGCCAAGTTCAAGGACCAAGCGGCGCACGGCAGGAGACAGCGTCAGGTCTGCCGTGGCAGCGGGTGACGTTTCGACGACCGGTGCTGCCGGTGCAGGCGTTGCCGCAGGGGCAGCCGCAGGAGCCGGGGTGGCGGCTGGCGCGCCGGAACCAGCCTCGATGCTGCCAATCACGGCGCCGACATTGACCGTATCGCCTTCCTGAACCAGATACTGGCCCATCACGCCAGCGGCAGGTGCAGGAACCTCGACCGCAACCTTGTCGGTTTCAAGGCTGGCAATGGGTTCGTCAGCGGCCACGGCCTCGCCGGGCTTTTTCAACCACTGGCCGAGCGTCGCTTCGGTGATCGATTCGCCGAGGGTGGGGACTTTGACTTCGGTGCTCATATCATTCGCTCCTTGGGCGGAGATTATTTCTTTTTAGAAGTGCGCTGGCGGCGGATTTCGTCGCGGACGCCGTGGCCGAGTGCGTGCGCGATCAGCGCCGCTTGCTCGGCCTGGTGGCGCTTCATAAGGCCCGTAGCTGGCGATGCACTTGCCTTGCGACCAGCATAGCGGGCGCGTGCCGGACCAACCTTGGCCTCAGCCAGACAGGCTTCGATGAAGGGTTCGACAAAGAACCAACTGCCGTTGTTTTGCGGTTCTTCCTGCGCCCAGACGACCTCTTCGAGGTTCGTCATACGCTTTAGGCGGACAATCAGCGGCTCACCCGGGAAGGGATAAAGTTGCTCAAGCCGGACGATTGCGGTGTTGGAATCGCCCGCTGCGTTGCGCGCCTCCATCAAATCATAGGCGACCTTGCCCGTGCAGAGCACGAGCCGTTTCACATCCTTGTCTGCCGGCGCCCATGGGTCCGAAAGGATTCGCATGAAATGGCTTTCGCCTTGGAAATCCTCGGCTTTTGAGACCGCAAGCTTGTGCCGCAGCAGCGATTTTGGCGTCATGACGACAAGCGGCTTGCGGAAAGTACGGTGCATCTGGCGACGCAGAAGGTGGAAGAAATTGGCCGGTGTGGTGCAGTTGGCGACCTGGATATTGTCCTCGGCGCACAGTTGCAGGAAGCGTTCGAGGCGTGCCGAGCTATGCTCCGGCCCCTGACCCTCAAAGCCATGCGGCAACAGCATGACGAGGCCATTTGCACGCAGCCATTTGGATTCGCCCGAGGCAATAAACTGGTCGATAATGGTCTGCGCGCCGTTGACGAAATCGCCAAACTGGCCTTCCCACATCACCAGCGTCTTGGGATCGGCTCCCGCAAAGCCATATTCATAGCCGAGCACACCGAATTCGGAGAGCGGGCTATCATAGACTTCGAACCGGCCATGCGGGACGGTCGACAGCGGTATATATTTGGCTTCATTGGTCTGGTCGACCCAGACGGCGTGGCGCTGGCTGAATGTGCCGCGACCCGAATCCTGACCCGACAAGCGCACGCCAAAACCTTCGGAAAGCAGCGATCCGAAGGCAAGAGCCTCACCCGTCGCCCAGTCGAAATTTTCGCCGCTGGCGAACATGTTTTTCTTGGCCTCCAGCACGCGGCCCAGTGTCGGGTGGATGCTATGGCCTTCGGGAACATTGGTCAGGATGCGGCCAAGACCGTCCATCAGTTTCTTGGAAATGCCGGTGGGCACGTTGCGCCGCGACGTTTCCGGATCGGCAGGCTTGTTGAAGCCAGCCCAACGTCCGCCGAACCAGTCAGCATCATTGGCCTTGTAGGTCTGGCCTGCTTCAAATTCCTGTTCGAGGATCTGGGTGAAGCGCATGGTGTGTTCAGCAGCCCAATTGGCGTCGATCACGCCTTCAGCCTGCAGCCGTGCTGCATAGACTTCGCTCACGCCCGGTTTGCCCTTGATCACCTTGTACATCAGTGGCTGGGTGAAGCCGGGCTCATCGCCTTCATTATGGCCGAAGCGGCGATAGCACCACATGTCGATCACAACGTCGCGGTGGAAAGTCTGCCTGAATTCGATCGCCATCTTGCAGGCAAAGGTCACGGCCTCCGGATCGTCACCATTGACGTGGAAAATTGGTGCCTGCACGCCCTTGGCGACGTCGCTCGGATAGGGTGAAGAGCGCGCAAATTGCGGGCTGGTGGTGAAGCCGACCTGGTTGTTGACGATGAAATGGATGCAGCCGCCGGTATTATACCCGCGGATGCCGGAAAAGCCGAGGCATTCCCAGACGATGCCCTGGCCGGCAAAGGCGGCATCGCCGTGCAACAGCACGGGAAGCACTTGCTCATGCTTGCTGAGGTCGTCGCGGATCGTCTGGTTGGCGCGGACCTTGCCGAGCACAACCGGGTTTACCGCCTCGAGGTGTGAGGGGTTGGGGACCAGCGACATATGGACTTTGACGCCGTCAAACTCACGGTCGGTCGAGGTACCGAGATGGTATTTCACGTCGCCGGACCCGCCGACATCTTCGGGGTTGGCCGAGCCACCCGAAAATTCGTGGAAGATGATTCGATAGGGTTTGGCCATCACATTGGCGAGCACGTTCAGGCGGCCGCGATGCGGCATGCCATAGACGATTTCGCGCACGCCCAGATGGCCGCCATATTTGATGATCGCTTCGAGCGCCGGGATCATCGCCTCTCCGCCATCAAGGCCGAAGCGCTTGGTGCCGACATATTTTTTGGCGAGGAATTTTTCGTACTGCTCGGCCTCGATCACCTTGCCCAATATGGCTTTCTTGCCTTCGGGGGTGAAGCTGATCGCGGCATCGCGGCCTTCGAGGCGTTCCTGCAGGAAGCGGCGTTCCTCGACATCGGCGATGTGCATATATTCAAGGCCGACCGGCCCGCAATAATTGGCGCGCAACGTGGCGACGAGCTCGCGCATGCTGACCCATTCAAAGCCCAGCGTGCCGCCGACATAGACCTGACGGTCCAGATCAGCCTCTGTGAAGCCGTGATAGGCAGGGTCAAGGTCCGCCGGGATTTCCTGTTTGGAAAGACCAAGGGGATCAAGATTGGCCGCAAGATGTCCGCGCACACGATAAGTGCGCACCAGCATCATCGCGCGAATCGAATCGCCCGCGGCGGCCACAGCATCGCCCTGCGCCATCGGTTTGCCCGCCGCCTTTGCAGCCGCCTTGATCTCGACCGCCATCTGCGTGGGGTCAAGTGCGCCGGTCAGCTCGTCGGTTTCGCCGAAGCGCCAGTTGGGGCGCTGCCAGCTGGGGCCGCGCTCCGCTTCAAATTCGTGATTTTCAAAACCCATTGGTCTTGCCTTTCCCGGGGAGGAGGAAAATGCCGTCCCTATTTTAGCCTTTCAGCGCCTCGACGAGCGTGGTGCCAAGTTCGCTGGGAGAAGCGGCCACGCGGATACCTGCAGCTTCCATCGCAGCGATCTTCGATTCAGCATCACCCTTGCCGCCCGAAACGATTGCACCGGCGTGGCCCATGCGACGGCCCGGAGGCGCTGTGCGCCCGGCGATGAAGCCGGCCATCGGCTTCTTGCGGCCCTTCTTCGCTTCGTCGATCAGGAACTGTGCGGCCTGCTCCTCGGCGTCGCCGCCGATTTCACCGATCATGATGATCGACTTGGTTTCTTCGTCAGCAAGGAACAGCTCAAGCACGTCGATGAAGTTGGTGCCATTGACCGGATCGCCGCCAATGCCGACAGCCGTGGTCTGGCCTAAGCCTTCATTGGTGGTCTGGAACACGGCTTCATAAGTCAGCGTACCCGAACGCGAGACGACGCCGACCGATCCCTTTTTGAAGATGCTGCCCGGCATGATGCCGATCTTGCATTCATCGGGGGTGAGAACGCCCGGGCAGTTCGGGCCGATCAGGCGCGATTTGGAACCGGAAAGCGCGCGCTTCACCTTGACCATGTCGAGCACCGGAATGCCTTCGGTGATGCAGACGATCAGTTCCATCTCGGCGTCGATCGCCTCCAGGATCGAGTCGGCTGCAAATGGCGGCGGAACATAGATGCAGCTGGCAGTCGCACCGGTCAAAGCCTTGGCTTCGGCGACGGTATCATAGATGGGGAGGCCAAGAGCCGTTTCACCGCCCTTGCCGGGGGTGACGCCTGCGACCATCTGCGTGCCATAGGCAAGCGCCGCTTCGGTGTGGAACAGGCCGGTCGCGCCCGTCATACCTTGGGTGATGACCTTTGTATTCTTGTTGATTAAAATCGACATTCAAAATCCTCCAATCGAAGAGGCGATCATCACGACGCCCGCCAAACCAAATTTTTCGTTGAACTCACCGCCATGTCCGGCGAAATCTACATCCACGCTAACACCGCTGCGCCAGCCCGGCTCCCATTTGCGGATTACGCCACCATTAGGCAGATCTTCCTTATGGGTCGGCTCACGCGTCATCCATTTGTTCAAATCCGCATCCGCTATCGGGGCACCGGCCTCAAAATCATACAGGCGACATCCGCTTGCCCAGATACCGCTCTTGTCAGTCACCCGGCTGGTGACCAGATAGAGTTGCCGGCCCGCAACCGACTTGCGATATTCATGGCCGTCCAGTCTCTCGCCATCCTCGAGCGCTGCCTTGCCCTTGGATACCAACTGCGCGATGCGCGGTTCGCCTCCTGCAGGCAAAGCCTCCCAGCCCTTTTTCGGCAGCTGTTTTTCGAGCTTTTCGAACTTGCGCGTATTTGCGCAGGCTGCCCGAAAGGCATCGAGCACCTCTGTAGCCGGATAAGGCTGGCTGGCGGCGGGTGCCGCCAGCATCAGGAGCGCCGCGCCCAGCACCTTATTGCAGTGTGGGATCGATATTCTTGCAGGCGACAAGCAGTTCCTTCACCGCATCGACGCTGACCTGCAGATTGCCCTTGGCTTCGTCGTCGAGCGCGATTTCGACTATCTCCTCAATGCCGTCGGCACCAATGATGCAGGGGACGCCGACATATAGGCCATCAAGGCCATATTTGCCATCCACATAGGCGGCGCAGGGCAGCAGGCGCTTCTGGTCGAACAGATAGGCTTCGGCCATCGCAATGCCGCTGGTCGCGGGCGCATAATAGGCTGAACCGGTGCCGAGCAGCGCTACGATTTCGCCGCCGCCGCCGCGAGTGCGCTTTACGATGGCGTCGATGCGCTCCTGCGTTGATTTGCCCATCTTGATCAGGTCGGGAACAGGAATGCCCGCAACGGTCGAATATTGCACCACAGGCACCATCGTGTCGCCATGGCCGCCAAGCACGAAGGTGGTAACGTCGCGCGCTGAGACGTTGAACTCCTCGGCCAGGAAATGGCTGAAGCGGCCCGAATCGAGCACGCCTGCCATGCCGACTACGCGGTTATGCGGCAGACCCGAAAATTCGCGCAAGGCCCAGACCATCGCATCGAGCGGGTTGGTGATGCAAATGACAAAAGCGTTGGGGGCATTGTTTTTGATGCCTTCGCCGACTGCTTTCATGACCTCCAGGTTGATGCCGAGCAAATCGTCACGGCTCATGCCCGGCTTACGCGCTACACCGGCGGTGACGATGATGACGTCTGCGCCCGCGATATCCTTATAGTCGTTCGATCCAGTGATTTTGGCGTCAAAGCCCTCGATTGGCCCGCACTGCGAAAGGTCTAGCGCTTTGCCCTGGGGCACGCCTTCAACTACGTCAAACAAGACGATGTCGCCGAGTTCCTTTTGAGCAGCGAGGTGGGCGAGCGTACCGCCAATATTGCCTGCGCCGATAAGCGCGATCTTCTTGCGGGCCATTATCAATGTCCTTCCTTTGGGCCTGAGGCACGCGCCATCCGCACGGGACGTGCCGTTAAGGGAATTAAGGGCGCGTTAGGCCGATTCGAACCTTACGGCAACCCTATAAAAGGCCTAAGTTAATGCTTTTTTTGATATTAGTTCGCAATAGCCATAAGAAGTATGGCCGGCACGCTCCTTGGTGTCGACTTTGTATATTTTCAGCCCGCTACGCGCTTCAGCATGTCCATCCAGATCGGTATCTGGTCGTGAAACCCGTCGGCATAAACACGCTCGTCAAGCCCGTGCGCGCCTTCGCGCTCGCCCACGATGCCCCACAACCCGCCAAAACCGTATACCGGTATCCCATTGGCCCGAAGGAACGCCCCATCGGTGGCCCCTGCCGACTGATAGGGAACAACGGGCGCGCCCTTGAAGCGCGTCGCAACTGCGGCCTTATAGGCATCGAGCACGTCTTGCCGGATCGGGGTGGGTGCGGTTTCGGGAGTTTGCGATCCTTCGACCGCCGCAACTGCCACATCGGGGCCAGCCAGCGCCTGCAATTGCTGCCTTACCTCCTCCACCTTCACGCCCGGGAAGATACGGCAGTTGACATTTGCTTCGGCCTTTTGGGGCAAAGCATTGGGCGCATGCCCCCCCGACAGCATCGTCGCGACACAACGGGTGCGCGTGCTTCCTGGATCATTGGCCTCCACCAGATCCGCCGTCTCCCGGTCTGTGGGATCGGCGAGGTAGCGTTTGATCAGTTCGCCATATTGCCCGCCGTCCTTCTCGGCGAGCAAGGAAAAGCCGGCACGGGTCGCATCGTTGATCATCGGCGGAAAGCGATGCGCTTCGAGCGCGGACAGCGCATTCGACAACGCGTAGATGGCATTGTCTTGGCGCGGCGCACTGCTATGCCCGCCCCGATTGGTCGCGGTCAGCTTGAAATCGGCATAGGTCTTCTCGGCGATCTGCATCGCGAACAACTCAGGGCGCCCGTCTTTGTAAACCGAACCGCCGCCCGCATCGCTGTTGAGACCATATTCGGCATCGATAAGTGAGCGCCATTCGGTTGCTGCCCGCCTTGCGCCATTGCCAGTGGTTTCCTCGTCGCCGGTAAAGAGTACAATAAGGTCGCGTGTCGGTTGAAAGCCTTCGGCCTTCAGATATTGCAGCGCAATCAATATGCCGGTCAGCCCCGCTTTGTTATCATTGGCGCCGCGCCCGAGATACCAGCCGCCTTCCTCGCGGAATTTGAAGGGTGGATTTTTCCAATCGCTGTCCTTCGCTTCAACCACATCCATATGTGCCATCAGAAGGATCGGCTTTTTGCCGCTCGGTTTGGCTGCCGACCAGCGCGCGATCAGCGTTTGCGTTCCGTCATGATCTTTGACGACGACATTGGTGATACCAGCCTTGCGGAACTCGGCCGTAAGCAGTGCTGTAAGTTTCTTGAACTCGGCGGTTCGTCCTTCGACGGTCGGGATTTCAACAATCTTGGCAAACAGATCGCGTTCCGCCTGACGGTTTGGTCTTTCTGCAGCGATTGCCTGCGATGCCACGCAGGCCAGTAAAGCCGCTGCCATCGCTGAAACACTCTTTCTCATAAGACTCTCCCTTGTGTCAGCCTAACGCGACCCATGCCCTTCGGCCAGATATTCTTCGGACTGCATTTCCATCAGTCGTGATACTGTGCGTTCAAATTCAAACCTGCCATCACCTTCCGGGTAAAGCGCATCCGGTGCCGCATCGGCCGCCGCGAGCAGTTTGACCCGATATTCATACAGGGCGTCAATCAGCGTGACAAAGCGGGCAGCTTCGTTGCGGTTGTGCGGCCCGAGTACCGGAATGCCGACAATGATGACGCTGTGGAACCGGCGCGCGATTGCCAGATAGTCGGCGGCGCCGCGTGCCTCCGCACACAGCCGTTTGAACGAGAAAACCGCGACACCTTTCAGCGCCTTGGGCACATGCATCGTCCGTCCCGTACCAACATCGATATCGGTCGACGGCACATGCGCCCTGTCTTCGGGCGGATAGTCAGTAAGATGGAAGAATGTCTCCGACAGTTCTTTGGTCGCTTCGGGTCCATTGGGTACTAGCCAGGTCCGTGCCTTCCCCAGCCTGTCGCGGCGATAATCGGTCGGCCCATCGAGCGCCATGACGTCAAGCCGCTCCTTCACCAATTTGATAAAAGGCAAGAAAAGCTGGCGATTGAGACCATCCTTGTACAAATCGTCGGGGTGGCGGTTCGATGTTGTGATGACCGTGACGCCCGCGTCGAACAGTCCGGCGAACAGCCGCGACATGATGGCGGCGTCGGCCATATTGTTGACCACCATTTCGTCAAAGCAAAGCAATCGTGCTTCGTCGGCGAGTGCGGCAACCACAGGCGGAATCGGGTCGCCCTTTTCCTTCTCGCGCTCAACCTTCAGTCGGGCATGGATATCGAGCATGAATTCGTGGAAATGCGCACGCCGTTTGCGGTTCACCTGAACTTGGTCAAAAAACAGGTCCATCAGCATTGATTTGCCGCGTCCGACCCCGCCCCAAAGATAGAGCCCCCGCACCGGATCAGGCTTTTTTCCGAGGAAGCGCCACAAGGTGCTGCCGCGCGGGGGAACGGCTTCTAGCTGCTGCTGAATATCTGCCAATTTGGCGGCAGCCCGTGCCTGATCGGTATCCGGCTTGAGTTCGTCCGCCGCGACCAATGCTTGATAGGCAGCGAGCAGTCCGGTCATCTCTTGTCTTGGGACGCCTTGCGGATTGTTCCGGAGAAAGAAGCGACGATATGTTCGTCATTCGGCCCCTGCACCACCATGCCACGCAGGAAGATGAGGCGACCGGTTTCGCGTACCTGTTCCACGACCGCGTCGAGCGGTTCGTTCAGCCTGCCCCCGCCGATAAATTGTGTGCCCAGATCCAATGTCACTGAAAAACCCGCGTTCAATGAACCGAATTGATGGGCGGCAGCAAACAGCGACACATCAATCAGCGCCAGCGTAACTGCGCCATGGACATTATCGCCCAGATTGCTGTGTTTGCGCGTCGGGTGCATCCGGATGCGTGCGCGTGGGCGGCCATCGGGTAGGGGCGCCTCTGGCCGAACAGCCAAAGGCTCTATAAAGGCGTTGAACCGGGTCTTGTCGTTCAGATTCCAGCTGAGCCAGCCGCCGTCCTGCGCCTGCGCGTCAAAATGTCCGGCTGGAAGCGGCGCCTCTATGCCGTCGTTCAAATCTGGCGCTCCGCCATCAGCTTCTTGGTTTCGGCAATCGCCTTGGCCGGGTTCAGGCCCTTGGGGCAGGCATTGGCGCAGTTCATGATCGTGTGGCAGCGATAAAGGCGGAACGGATCTTCCAGATCATCCAGACGTTCGCCAGTCATTTCGTCGCGGCTGTCGGCGAGCCAGCGATAGGCTTGCAAAAGGATTGCGGGGCCGAGGAACTTGTCGCTGTTCCACCAGTAAGACGGGCAGCTGGTCGAGCAGCAGGCACACAGGATGCATTCGTAAAGCCCATCAAGCTTGGCGCGATCTTCGGGCGATTGCAGTCGTTCCTTGCCCGAAGGGGTCGGGGTTACGGTCTGCAGCCAGGGTTTGATCGAGGCATATTGCGCGTAGAAATGCGTGAGGTCGGGAACCAGATCCTTGACCACTTCCATATGCGGCAACGGAGTGATGGTGACGTCGCCCTTGCAATCTTCAATCGCGGTGGTGCAGGCGAGGCCGTTTTTGCCGTTCATGTTCATCGCACAAGAACCGCAAATGCCTTCGCGGCAAGAGCGGCGGAAGGTGAGCGAGCTGTCCTGCTCCGACTTCATCTTGATCAGTGCGTCGAGCACCATCGGGCCGCAATTGTCAGTATCGATCTCGAACGTGTCATAACGGGGATTTTCGCCGCTGTCGGGATCGTAGCGATAGACCTTGAATTTGCGCGCTGTGCCATTGCTGGTTGCTGCGTGGGTCTTGCCCTTCTGGACCTTGCTGTTCTTGGGCAAAGTAAATTCGGCCATGTTTCTATCCCGATACTGAATCTGTGAACGCCCTAACCAAGCGGGCACCCCCAAGCAAATGCAATTTTTAACCGCGCAGTTGAATGCGGGTTTATATCCTAGGCATCAAACCGCGACGGATGAGGCTTTCGGCGACGATGGTTTCGATCAGGTCTTCCTGTTTCCAGCCCATCAGCACCGCAGAGCGGCCATAGACCTTTTCCGACCAGAGGTTGCATTGCAGGTTGACCTCGAGAAGATTGATCTCGCCCGTCGCCTCGTTGAAGCGGAATTCGAAGCGACCAAAATCAAACGGCCGGAAAATCTCCGCGAGCGTCAGCGTCATCGCCTTGATCTTTTCCCAGGCTTCATCGCCTTCGAACGGCACCAGCGTATATTTATGCTCGCGCTCTACAAGATCGCGCTTTTCGGCGTGGGTGCGCAGGTGCGACGGGTCATTCTGCTTGAACAGCATCGGCGGCATCACGAAGGGGGCGTCGTCCTTGGTGATGACCGGCACCTCGACATCGCTGCCATTCATGAACGGTTCGACAATGGCATCATGGCCCTCGGCATGGATGCGCAGCACAGCCTCCTTGACGCCTTCCCAATCATGCGCGTCACCAATGCCCCAACTGGCCGAGCTGTTATTGGGCTTGATCACGAAACGGTTGCCTTTCGGGCAGCGGGCTTCCTCGACAGGCGCGCCCGCGCGGTAGACAGCCCAGTCGCAAGTCGGAACGCCGCGTGCCTTGCCTTCCAGCTTGGTGAGGTGCTTGTCGTCAGCCAGTCCGCGCAGGATCGGATTGGCGCCGAGATAGGGAACGCCGAGGCGCTCGCAGAGCAACGGGCACAGCATCTCCGAATTGAAGAAGCCGCCGCGATTGAGCATTGGCCAGACGAAATCGACGCCCGGATCGGTAAAGAGCGTTTCATAATTGTTGGCCACGCTCAATTTTTCGAAAAGCCCGGTGAGGATCGTCTTCATCTCATAATGATAGGGCGAGTGATTGCCATCGGTGCCGTGCAGGCTGCCATCACCCAGCGCATGCTTGGCGATGAAAAGGATGCGCAGATTTTTGCGGGCATCGGCGGTAAGGCGTGTGGGGTTTGCCATAAGTCGTCCTTCGGCTTTCAAATTTGCCGCCGCTCATAGTCGCTTTGCCGAATTTCGCAATTTCCTAATTGCGGTGCGGCGGCTATACGCCGGGGCCATCAAGGGAAACAAAGGGCCAGTTACGCGCTTATGAATATTTCCGAACTGGCCGACTGGATGACCAGAGGCGGCGACGCGCGCATCGTGCTCGATCCAGCCACCGCGCTGAACCGCTATCACAGCGCCCCCTATCCGCGCGATGTCCTGTCTTTTGCGTCCTCGACCGCGAACGATCTAAGCGCCGATGCCATGGCCTTCCTGGAGACCGAGTTTGCTGAAGGCGCAGGCGCGCTCGAAGCTGGCGATGCTTATGCCTCTTATCTGGATAAGATGCGTGTTCGGATATCGGCGGCGTACAGCCTCCCAGAGGGAGCCGATATTTTCTTCGCGCCTTCGGGCACCGATCTTGAATATGTTGCGTTGCTAGCTGTTGCGGATCGCAAGCCCAATGGCATTGCCAACCTGTTGCTTGGTGCCGACGAGGTCGGTTCGGGCTGTATCCACAGCGCCGCCGGACGCTACTTCGCCAATGAAACCGCGCTGGTTAATGGGGTCAAGCCGGGCGACAGCATAGCTGGCTTTCCGCCAATTGAGATGGGCGACTTTCCGGTACGCAATCCGGAGGGCGAGGCCTTCGACAGCGAGACTTTGGTTGGCCACATGGAAATGGCAATCGCCAACGCGCTGGCCGATGGTCGTTTTCCGCTTGTCCATGTGGTTCACGGCTCGAAAACCGGCCTGGTGCTGCCGCACCTCGACGACATCGATCGATTGAAAGCACGCTTTGCAGGCGATGTCGCCTTCGTCGTCGATGCCTGTCAGGCGCGGATCACGACGCAGGCGATCCATGATTATCTAGCGCGCGGCATTATCGTTTTCCTTACCGGATCTAAGTTCATGGGTGGCCCGCCGTTCAGCGGTTTTGCTTTGCTGCCCGCAGGTGCCGTAAACGCAGCCGCACGGCTTGCTTCGGGGATGGCAACGGTGTTCCGTCGCGCAGAAGTGCCAACTGGGTGGGCGGGCGCAGAGGCTCTTCCTGACAGTGGCAATGCAGGGCTGGCGCTCCGGCTTTCGGCCTCACTGTTTGAGCTGGAGCGGTTTCAGAAATTGAGCATCAATCGGGTAACCCGGGTCGTGTCTGCATTCAATCAGGCGGCCGGAGCGCTGGCTGATCAGTTGCGCGCGCGCAAGGTGGCTGCCACCCCTGCCGAGGATGCCGACGAAGAGATACAACACCCCATCGAGATGCAGACGCTGGTGACGCTTGATCTTTGCCACAACGAGAATGGAGCAGTCAGCCGTACGCTCGACTTTGACAGCGCGGTTGCAATCCACAAGGCGATGACCTCCGACGGAGTGCGTCTTGGCCAACCGGTGCGCTGCGTCAAGCTGCCCGACGGGCGCTGGGGCGCGACTCTGCGCGTTGGCCTGTCGATGCCACAGGTCGTTCGCCTAGATGGCTTAGGCGATGCCGAAATGGCCGCCTGGCTGCAAAGTTCGATGGACCGGATTGCGGGCGCGCTCCAGCCCCGTCTGGATTAGAATCAGGCGGTTCGCAGTCGCTGCAAGAATGCGGCACTTGCATCACGCAAGGTTTGCGCGCGCGACTCCATTTCACGCATGACCTGATGCATTTCATCGGCCACTTCGCCAACGCGCAGGGCGTCTTGATTCACTTCGCGGCTTTGCGTGCGCACTTCTTCGGCATCGCGCGCGGCATGCTCTGCATTGTCACCGATTTCGCGGGTGGCCGCTTGCTGCTGGGTGATGGCAACGGCGATATTGCCCGCACCCTGTTGGACGCGATCAATCTTGTCGACCACTGACTCAACCGTTTGCGCGGTCGATGCCATCTGATTGCGGATATTTTCGACCGTGCCGGTGACCGAGGCGATGGCCTGATGCGTCTGGTTGGCGAGCGATTTCACCTCTTGCGCAACGACGGCAAAGCCACGCCCAGCCTCACCCGCACGCGCAGCTTCGATGGTCGCATTGAGGGCGAGAAGGTTGGTCCGGCTGGCGACATCCTCAATGATGGCAGCAATTTCACCGACCTTGTCGGCATCGCGGGCCAAGGCATCGATGGCAGTGCTGCCGTCACGGCTACTGCCAGTGGCTGCGGTTGCCGCATCGACCTGATCGCTGATCTGATCAGAGATCGCATGGGTGGCATCGCCCAATTGCCGGGCTGCACCTGCGACCATCTGAATGGCGACGCTCATATTTTCAGCCATAACTGCCATTGAGTCTGCTCGGGTTCGGGTCTGCGCGCCGATTTGTACGAGCTGTTGAGCGGATTCACCCACTGATTCGATCGCATTACCGATGGCGTCGACTGTCATAACCACAGACCTTTCGAATTCTACTGCCAACTGGTCCATTTCCGCCTGGCGCTGCGCGTCGGCTTTGGCGCGGGCTTCGGCTTCAAGTGATTCAGATCTTTTGCGTTCGGCCTCTATTTCGATCCGGCGCTGCTGTTCCTGTTCGTAAAAGTCGGCTCGGGCATGGGCAAAGGCATGCGCATCGTCGATGGAGGACAGGAATGACCGCCATTGCCGCATTGCGACGCGGTGCAGCGCGAAGCCGTAAATTGCCGTGGCGACATAGAAATACCACGGCAGTTGTTCGTCCGACAGCAAGGGGCCCATCACCCCGCCTGCAGTCACGATCAGCAGCCAAGCGAACATGGATCGGGGCAGGCACAAAAAGGTCAGCGCGCCAACGCCGATCAAGCCAAAGGCGGTGATCCCCGCCAATACATGATTGATCGTTCCGGGAATGGTCCAAAGATCACAGATAAGCCCCGCCCAAGCGACCGAACCGATGGCAACATATTCGACAAAGCGGTTGCGCAGCTTGAGCAGTCGCAGGCTGTCTTCGTCTGTATCGGGATTATAGACCTTCAACGCCACATGCAGGCGGAAAATCAGGAACTGCGACAGCAACACCATCGGTGCACCCACGATGGCGAAATAGGGGGTCGTCACCGACAGCATCAGGGCTCCGGTTCCAATATAGAACAGAACGGCGGTCAGCATGATGGCGACATTGGCACCGACAGCGGCCTGCAGCTGCGCCTGCAAAATGTTACGATTTTCGCCGCTCGCGCTGCGACGCAGCATTTGCACCTCGCCTTTCAGATCGAGCAAGATTGCAAACAGATCGCGGAAATTGCCGAATTGCACCATGAAAGCGCCTCACACCCAGTTCTGCGACATTCTATCGCAGCAATGTGTAAAGCAGATGTTAACTATGAACGGGCGACTATATGTTTCCTGTTTGGGTGAAATCAACTACGTCTTTGACGACAGGTGCCAAGCTCCGGAATGGTCTAGAGATCGCCATGATAATCCCGCTATGCCCAATTCCGGGATAGAGTTTCTTCACGACAACACCGCGTAACGATTCGACTTTGGCCATCAGCCTTTCACTATTCCGTGGCTTGACTGTCGTATCGGCATCGCCAGTCAGCAATAGCAGCGGCGGGGCATCTCCTCGCGCGAATTGGATGGGTTGGGTGTCGTTCGGCTTCGGCCATTGTCCTAGCGCGATCCTTGCGGCATCGCTGGTAAAGGGATAGAAATCATAAGGCCCTGCCAGCCCGATGACGCCAGCCAATATTGACGGGTCCAGTCCCTCCGCCCTCAACCATTTGCGATCTAGGGTCGCCAGCATGGCGATGTGTGCACCCGCGCTGTGCCCGATCAGGTAAAGGCGCGATGGGTCGGCGCAGCGGCCCGGATTGCGGTGAACATCGGCGATAACGCGTGCCGCATCCTCCACAAAACTGGGGAATCGCCATTGCGGGCTTTTGCGATAGTCAGCGACCACGACATAAAAGCCTTGCTCGGCAAAGGCACGCCCGACAAAGGCATAGCTGTTCTTGTCGCCATCCCGCCAAGAGCCACCGTGAAAGAAAATCAGCGTAGGATACCGGCGCCCTTCGCAGTCCGATTCCATTCCATCCGCGTTTGCCGGATGGTAGACATCATAACGCTGACGCGGATCGTCGCCTGATCCATAGGCAATATCGGTTTCGACCATTGGCTGCGCAGAATCGCCTTTGCCCCAATACCAGCGGTCGGCAAGATCCAGCTGTGCAGGCCCGCCCAGTCGGTAGAACCAGATGCCAAAGGCGAGCACCGCGAGCAACAGAACCGCAAGTAGGATTTTCCCCATGCGGTGACTGTAGCGGTGCATTCCCAAAAGAAAAAGGGCGACCCGAAGGCCGCCCTTTCGAAACCCTGCAAGGACGCAGTAGCGATTAACGCTTCGAGAACTGGAAGCTCTTGCGTGCCTTAGCCTTGCCGTATTTCTTACGCTCGACCGCACGGCTGTCGCGGGTGAGGAAGCCTTCTGCCTTGACCGCGCTGCGCAGCGCAGGTTCGAAACGGGTCAATGCCTGGGCGATACCATGCTTGACTGCACCGGCCTGGCCCGAAAGACCGCCGCCCTTGACGGTAGCGATGATGTCATACTGGCCAACGCGGTCCGTGATGTCGAACGGCTGGTTGATGACAAGACGCAAAGTCGGACGTGCGAAATAAACAGTCTGGTCGCGGCCATTGACCACGATCTTGCCGGTGCCGGGCTTCAGCCAGACGCGGGCAACAGCGTCCTTACGACGGCCGGTTGCATAGCTGCGGCCCTGTGCGTCTATGATTTTCTCACGCAAAGTCGCGGCAGGCGCGGCAGGAGCCACGGTTTCAGCACCCAGCGTTTCGAGATCGGAGAGAGAATTAGCGGTGTCGGACATTATGCACCCACCTTGTTCTTGCGATTCATGGAAGCGATATCGAGCACCTTGGGCTGCTGGCCGTCATGTGGGTGTTCGGTACCGTTGTAGAGGTGCAGGGCACGCATCTGCTGACGACCCAGCGGGCCGCGCGGAACCATGCGCTCGACAGCCTTTTCGAGCACGCGCTCTGGGAAACGGCCTTCGAGAACCTTGGCAGCGGTAACGCCCTTGATGCCGCCGGCATAACCGGTGTGGCGATAATAAACCTTGTCGCCCAGTTTCTTGCCGGTGAACCTTACCTTGTCGGCGTTGATGACAATGACATGGTCACCGCAATCGACGTGCGGGGTGAAGCTCGGCTTGTGCTTGCCGCGCAGGATGTTGGCGATAATCGACGCGACGCGACCGACAACCAGACCGTCGGCATCAATAATATGCCAATCCTTCTGGACGTCCTGCGGGCGGATCGACTTCGTGACTTTGGACAGCGTTTTCATGGCTGCTGTTCGAACCTCCGATAGGGATGGGGTGCTGAAGAGAATCGATTCCTCATCAGCGGACGGGCGCTATTGGCGCGGCAGCCATGAATAGTCAAGCAAATGCGGGTGTTTCGAGGCGGGTAAAATAATACCCTAGTCGGTACATTGTGTCTGCACCCATTGCAAGAAAGGCATGCTCACCTTGTCGACCGGCCAAGACAAGATGGCTGGTGTCTTATAGCTGTGTAGTTGAGCGATCCGTTCGATCGTGCGCTCGGCCATGTCTGCGGTCGTCTTGAAAATCACCGGATGCTCTTCGCTGGTTTCGATGTCGCCATCCCAGCTATAATGGGAGATTGCAGGAGAAAGACGGTTTGCGCACGCAATCAGCCGTTCGTCGAGCAGCTTGCGACAGGCATCATGTGCTTCGCCAGCGCTCGGGAAAAGCGAATAGACCATGACAATTTCATTCATTCCTACCACCCTGTTGAACCGAAAGGCGGTGAGCACCCCAGACGGTGGTGGCAACGACAATCGCGCCGACCGCCTGATGCAGGACCGCCAATATGATGTTCATCCCGGTCATTACCGTGGCGATTCCTAACAAAATCTGTGTGCCAAATGCTGAATGGATCGCAATAGATACCGGCTGCGCTCCGATGTGTTTCAGCCGTCGTGCCATTAGAATAAGGGCCCCGACGGCGATCCACGCCCACCATCGGTGGATGAAATGGGTCAGGAATGGATCATGCGTGAGTGCGAACCAAAGGCCATTGGAACAGTCGACCCCCTCGGGATAGAACTTCCCATTCATCAGCGGCCAGCTGTTCGAAACATAGCCTGCATTCAACCCCGCAACCCAGGCGCCGAACAGCAGCTGGATAAACAGGATAACTAATACAATCAGCGAAAAACCGGCGAGCCGCGCATTGCCAGTGGCTGGCCGAGCGGCCTGTGCCTTCAAATCAAGCGCCGTCCAGATCAGGCCGCCCATGATGAACAAAGCGGTCAGCAGGTGCACGGCGAGGCGGTAGTGGCTGACATCGGTCCGCGCGCTTAATCCTGACGACACCATCCACCAGCCAATGGTTCCCTGCAGTCCGCCCAGTGCGAGCAGCGCCAAAAAACGGGCGTGATAGCCTGTGGGGATCTGGCGCTTGATCCAGTACCATGCCAGCGGCAGCGCAAAGGCAAGGCCGATCACCCGCCCCAACAGCCGGTGCACCCATTCCCAGAAATAGATGAACTTGAATTCGGCCAGCGTCATTCCGGCAGGGCCGTTGATTTCCAGATATTCTGGAATTCTTTTATACTTCTCAAACTCCGAAATCCATTGCGCCTCGTTCAGCGGCGGTAGTGCCCCGGTCACCGGTTTCCATTCGGTAATCGACAGTCCCGATTCGGTCAGGCGTGTAATGCCACCGACGATCACCATCAGAAACACCAGAAAGGCTACGGACATCAACCAGTTGGCCAATTTTTGGGGGGTGGCAGTTGTTCGAGCGACAATAGGATCGACTGAAAGCATGGCGGCGATATGATGGTGTGGCGGCTGCAACGCAAGTCTGCGCTGTGCACATGCAGTTGCAAATTTTTCACCTTTCACACAGCGTCTTACGCGGGAAGAGCCGCGTTTTCCGCACCTTTTGGTAGCCAAAAGGCATAATATATGCCATATACGCAATTAAATAACGCCTAAATGTTGAATAATTTCGCGGTGGCGTTTGCAATTTCGCTTTCTTTGGAGTGATTTATGAGCGGCATCGCTGGCAGCTCGCTTTCAGGCGCGTCCAACGGACAGATCATCGATTTCGAACGTGCCGAGTTGCGGCGCGTCCCCTTTCAGGATTCGCTGTATCTTTGGGTGAGCGGCAAGCTTCCCGGGCCCGGTTTCGAAGTGAAACTGGCGCCGCGCTATTATTACGGGCGCCCCGATTATTGGGATATCGAAGTGGCGGCGGTTACAATCCCGGCCCCAGCCAATGACGTGACCGATAGTGATACTGCGCTCGAATTTGAGCGCTCGGTACCGCTGGCGGGCATCACGGGCATCCGTGGGATCACCGTGATCGGCGCGAATCGGGTCAAACAAATCGAAATTTCCGACGAGTCCGTTTAGGGTCGCAAAACCGTCGGATATGGGGCGGGGGCAGGCCGGTTTGCCTTGCGTGCAAGGCAACTCCTCAACAACGGCCTGCTCCCAAACCCCTCACTCCGCTATTGCGTCCGCAATCGTTGCAGGAGTCAGCAGCTGGGGCAGTTCGCGCGGCTCCCCCTGTGCCGGATAGAACAGATAAAGCGGTACGCCCGACCGCCCGCGGTCGGCGAGAAAGCGTGCTATAGCCGGATCGCGGCGCGTGAAATCGCCCACCATCACTTGGATGCTTTTTTTCCTGAACAACCGGACCGTCTCTTCGCGATTGATGGCTGCGGCCTCATTGACCTTGCAAGTCACACACCAATCGGCGGTAAAGTAGAGGAAGACGGGTTTGCCGGCGTTGCGCAAACCCGACAACCGGTCTGCATCAAATGTGACAGCGCCCGGAAAGGCAGTCTCTTTACCAGAAGAAGTTCTATCCGCGTCCGGCAGACATCGTGTAGCCGCAAGCAAAATTGCGGCACCCCCCAAAAGCAGAATGAGCGGGGCAAGACGCAAGCGGAACTGAGCCCAGCGATAGCCAGCAATCACCACCAGCATCGCCAACAGCGAAGCGATCCCGACCAGCAAACCGTTTTGGTCGGACAGACGCCACATAAGCCACAGCAGGGCGAGGGCAGTCAGCCCCATGGGTATAGCCATGATCATACGAAACCGACTCAACCAGGCTCCGGGTCCTGGCAACAAACGCCGGACAGGCGGGACATAGGCAATCAGCAGAAAGGGCGCGGCTATCCCGAACCCAAGTGCTGTAAATAGCAACATGGCTTCCGATGCTGGTAACAGGATCGCCGCACCCATTGCTGCCGCCATAAATGGTCCGGTGCACGGCGTCGCGACCACAGCCGCTAACACACCGGTCCAGAAAGAGCCTGAGAGGCCGGCGCTACGGGTCAGACCGTCCCCTATAGCCACACCGTTCAGCTCAAACAGGCCCGCAAGGTTCGCAGTTATCGCAACCATCAGAAGCAACAGGCCGAGGACGACAATCGGTTCCTGCAGCTGGAAGGCCCAGCCAATTTCTTCGCCCGCCGCGCGGAGCGATAGCATGATCGCGCCCAACGCCAGGCAGCTTGCGCCCACACCTGCCGTGTAGGCAAGCGCATCGCGACGTGCTTCGCTTTCCTCACCCCCGGCTTTTGCCATTGCGAGCGCCTTGAGGCCAAGTATCGGGAAAACGCAGGGCATCAGGTTGAGAAGCATCCCGCCAAGCAGTGCGCCGAGCAACAGCCAGGGCAAGCCGGGAAGTTGGGGCGCCGAGAGCGCTAGCTTGTCAGTCGCGCCCAGCGTCGGAACGTCTAAGCCGCCTGCGGGAATGTTTCCCGCAACCGAGCTTATCAGTAAACCCTGTTCATTCCCTATGCGCAAAAGTCCTTCAGCTGGACCGGCTTGACCTTGCGCTTCTGTCTCAATCACCAGCCAGTTGCCGATCCGTCGTGCGGTTTGCGGGGCTGCGTAGCGGACTCGATCTGCGGTCAAGGCAAAGAAATAAGGCCGGTCGAGTGGGGCGCTTTCCGGATAGGGTATGGCGATAAGATAGTTCTTGCCGTCAATGGCATAGCGCGCTGGTTGATCGAGTGGCACCGGTATAGCCGCGCGCCATTGATCGAACTGTGTGCGGCTCGCCCGATCGACCACGCCGTCGCCAACTTTGAGCCGCAATGTGAAACGACCCTGCTGAGGCACACAAATTTTATCGGTGCAGGCGAGCCAGTTGGCTGCAACCTCTATCGGCAAAGAGTCGCCCAATTGGGCTGTGCTCGGGATGCTAAGATCAACCAGCACTGCATGTGGCGCTTCATAAACATGGTTCATCAACCCGCCGATCAGTAGCGGTTTCGGCACAGGAAAGTGCAGCTTGCCTGCACTGACCCCTGCAGGAAGATTCCATTCGAGTTGCAGCCCAAGCCCCGCATCGCCGGGATTTTCCCAATAGCCATGCCAGCCTGGCTTGGGTTCAAAAACGAAAGCGAGGGTGACATTGCTTCCCGGTTTCGGCGTTTCGGTTTCGGCCACCAACCTGCCGGGAACATTCAGTTCCTGCGCGATCGACGCTTGCGCGGCCAGCAGCGCAAGGCACAGTAGCAGCCAACGGATCAGGGCAGGCATCAACCGGTAATCGCCTTTACGGCACCAAGAAAGGGCACCATCCCGACCGGTTTGGAAAGATAGGCGCGCGCGCCTGCGCCCAGTATGCGCTCTTCGTCGCCCTTGCCGGCATAGGCGGTCACCGCCAGAACGGGGATAAGCTTCAGGTCAGCCTCGCTTTGCATCGCTTCGATCAGCTCGAGCCCGCTAATGTGCGGCATCTGGATATCCATGATCACAAGGTCGGGCGCAAATTCGCGCATCCGCGCAAAGGCGTCGCGGCCGTCACGCAGTCCTTCAACCTCGTACTGGCTCGCGCGCAGCAGGTCGGTGAACAGTTTGAGGTTCAGCTCATTGTCTTCGACGATCAGAACCTTTTTGCCCACAACATTCCCTTTAGCATTGGCTATTTTGCTGCCTAGGCAGCGCCGTCGCTTTCGCTTAAGCGAAAGCCATGCTCGAAACAAATGCGAAAAGCTTGGGCCAAATTCAAGCCGATCCGGCAATGCTTGCTTTGCGGGCTTTGGGCTGGATCCTGACCGATACCGATCGTGCCTCGAGGATGCTCGCGCTCACCGGGCTCACGCCGAATATATTGCGCCACGATATTTCGGAAAAAGCGACCCTTGCCGCAATATTGGCGTTTCTTGAGGCGCATGAGCCTGATCTGATTGCCGCCGCCGAACATATCGGCGCAACCCCGCAAGCGCTGGTATGCGCCCGAATGGAGCTGGAAGCATGAGCCGCCCTTTGCTGATTTCCGATTGTGACGAGGTGCTGCTGCACATGGTGGTGCCGTTCCGTGACTGGCTCGACGAAGCGCACCACATCCATTTCGATCTGGTTCATGGCGACTGGGGAGAGGCGCTGCGTCACAAACATGATGGCACGCAGGTCGAGCGCGGCCATGTCTGGAACCTGTTGAACGGCTTTTTCCTGACCGAAATGCACCGGCAGCAGCCAATCGACGGCGCCGTTGAGGCCATCAACCGGATAGCCGAACATGCCGATGTCGTGATCCTGACCAATTTGATGGATCACCACAATGAATCGCGTGTCGAACAATTGCGTGCGGTCGGTATCGATGCACCGGTCTATACCAACCAGGGCGGCAAGGGTGAGGCGTTGGCACGCATTGTCGAACGCTATAATCCCAGCGTGGCTGTTTTCGTTGACGATCTTGGCCATCAGCATGAATCGGTGGCTGAAACCCTGCCCGATGTCTGGCGGCTGCAATTTGTTGGCGAACCGATATTATGGCAGCGTGTCCAATCATCGCAATTGGCGCATGCCCGCATTGATCTGTGGCATGAGGCTGAGCATTGGATTACCGATAAACTGCTTGCGGGGAGCCCCGCCCCTAATATTCAGAAAGAACCCGTATGATCGAAGCCCGCCTTGCCGAACTCGGCATCACCCTTCCCGAGCCCGCCGCACCGGTTGCCTCCTATGTGCCGACCGTCGAGACAGGCGGGTTGCTCTATATTTCCGGGCAGGTCTCGTTCGTTGATGGCAAGCTGATGACCGGTAAAGTTGGCGACAGCCGCAGTGAGGAAGAGGGCATATTGGCGGCGCAAGGTTGTGGTCTGATGCTTATCGCGCAGATGAAAAAAGCGCTGGGTTCGCTTGACCGCGTCGAACGCATCGTCAAACTCGGCGCCTTTGTCGCCTCCACCCCTGACTTTACCGGCCAACCCAAGGTCGCAAATGGCGCGTCGGACCTGATGGAGGCCGTCTTCGGCGACGCCGGCAAACATGCGCGCAGTGCCGTGGGCGTTCCCGTCCTGCCACTCGATTCGACGGTGGAGATTGATGCCATAGTGGCGGTAAAGCCCGCCTGAGGAAAAGGATATGGCGGAAGGCGATACGCCCGACGACCCGATCATAGCCCAGATTGCTGAGGGCGTGTCTGCGCTGGATGCCGCGCAATGGGATAGGCTGAACATATCCGCCAACCCTTTTGTAAGCCATGCCTTCCTTGCAGCACTTGAGGAATCAGGCAGCGTCGGCGCGGGAACCGGCTGGTCGCCAGCTCCTATCACAATGCGCGATGCAGCGGGCGACCTTTGCGGCGCGCTTCCTGCCTATCTGAAGTCGCACAGCCAGGGCGAATATGTGTTCGATCATGCCTGGGCCGACGCTTATGAAAGGGCAGGCGGACGCTATTATCCGAAGCTGCAGATAGCGGCACCCTTTTCACCAGTTCCTGGCCCGCGCCTGCTCGCGCGCGATGATCAAACGGCGCTCAAACTTCTTCGAGCCGCCGAAAGCGTGGTGGTGCAAAATGGCCTGTCGTCGGCGCACGCCACATTTGTCGATGAAAGCCAGCTCGATCTGTTCCGCAAGGCAGGGTGGCTGATCCGGTCGGGAACCCAATTCCATTGGGCGAATGACGGCTATTCAAGTGTCGATGATTTCATGGCGACGCTTGCTTCGCGCAAGCGGCGGGCGATCCGCAAGGAAAGGGCAGCGGCGCAATTGGCGGTCGACATTCAGATATTGCGCGGTGACCAGATGTTGCCCGCCCATTGGGATATGTTCTGGGTCTTCTATCAGGATACTGGTGCGCGCAAATGGGGGCGGCCTTATCTGACGCGGGCCTTTTTCGATTTGATCGCTGAAAGCATGAGCGACAGCATCGTCCTTTTCCTTGCACATCGGGGCGGCCAGCCAGTTGCAGGTGCGCTCAACCTGCTCGGCCCTGATTGCCTCTATGGCCGCTATTGGGGATGTGTCGAAGACATCCCCTTCCTGCATTTCGAGCTGTGCTATTATCAGGCAATCGACTTCGCGATTGCCCATGGCTTGGCCAGGGTCGAAGCGGGCGCGCAGGGTGAGCATAAACTGGCGCGCGGCTATTTGCCGGTGACAACATGGTCGGCGCATTTTATCGCCGATCCGGGCTTCCGCTCAGCTATCGAGGATTTTCTGGTACGTGAACGTCGCGCTGTGGATCGAGAGCAGGAATTTCTGGCCGAACTGGGGCCGTTCAAGCGCGGTTAGCGGATTAGCTCGCCGCCCTTCATAACATGGTCGACTGCCTCCAGTGCGGCAATGTCGGCGAGCGGATCCGCCTTCACCGCCACCAGATCAGCGAAGCGGCCCGGGGATATGCTGCCCAGCTCATGCTCCTTGCCCAACAGCTCGGCGGCGCGGATGGTGGCCGATTGGATCGCCTGCATTGGCGTCATCCCGTAGCGCACCATATAGCGGAATTGCCGCCCGTTGACCCCGTGCGGATAGACACCGCTGTCGGTGCCATAAGCAATTTTGACGCCCATTTTTACCGCTTTGGCAAAGCCTGCGCGCTGGACGTCGGTGGTTTCGCGATTCTTGCGCAGATATTCCTCGGGCCAGCCCTCTTTGGTGCCGATATCGTCGATATAGTCGCCATTATAGATATCCATCACCAGCCATGTGCCCTTGGCCTTGGCGAGCTTGAGCGCTGCATCGTCGATAAGGCTGGCATGCTCGATCGAGCGGACTCCGGCGGCAATCGCATTTTTGATTCCTTGAGCGCCATGGGCATGGGCGGTCACATAGACGCCACGCTTGGCGGCGGTATCGACCACTGCCTTCATTTCTGCGACACTCAATTCGGGTTCACCGGGTTCGGTGCCGATGGCGAGGACCGCGCCGGTCGCAATGAGCTTCAGGAAATCGGCACCCTCCTCGATGAAATATTCGGCATTGGTCGCCGCCTGCTCGGGCCCGATCGAGACGCCATAGCGCATATCCTCGGGCAGTTTTTCATTGTCGATGACGCCGTTGAGTTCGCCACCGCCGCCGGGCTTGGTGATATAGCCACCGGCGACAAACATGCGCGGTCCCGGCACGCGGCGAAGGTTGATCGCGTCCTTCAA
This sequence comes from Sphingorhabdus pulchriflava, assembly GCF_003367235.1. Classification (GTDB taxonomy): domain Bacteria; phylum Pseudomonadota; class Alphaproteobacteria; order Sphingomonadales; family Sphingomonadaceae; genus Sphingorhabdus_B; species Sphingorhabdus_B pulchriflava. The sequence continues at coordinate 32,488 of NZ_QRGP01000002.1, read as the reverse complement.
CGCAACATCGGCAAGCCCGCGATAGGTGCCGACATCGCGGACTGTGGTGAATCCCGCCATAAGCGTGTCGTGCGCATTTTTAGCGCCAATCAGCGCAGTGGCTGCAGGGGAAGTTTTGAGCGGCAACGCCAGATCAGCGCTTTGTCCTGCATCGGCAAGGTGGGTGTGCAAGTCCATCAGGCCGGGAAGCACGGTATAGGCAGTCCAGTCGATCGTCCGGATGCTGTCGGGTTGCGGCTTGCACGGCTCGACGGCCGAAATCTTCTCGCCCGCAATGGCGATGCAATGGCCGGTTAGCAATTTACCACCGGCAACATCGACAATGCGGCCCGCGATTACATATCGATCAACGGCAGGCGCATCCTGTGCGCTAACGGGTAAAGTAAGAATTGCGGCTGTGGCGGCCAGCGCCAGCAATGCAGGAAGGCGCATCAGCCCTTCTTGGTGATGCGTTCGATTTCGCGCGCAACCATTGCCTCGACGATACCGGGCAGATTGGTGTCAAGCCATTCCTTGAGCATCGGCTTCATCAATTCGCGGGTCAGGCCTTCAAGCGAAGTCTCGCCCGAGCGGACGATCTGCGGCGCTACGCCGGGTTCGGAAAGCGTCTGCAGCACCGAAAAGCTCTGGCGCAGGCTCTGCGCCTTGCTGTCATCGAGCAGTTCTTCGTCGCGCTCATCGGAAGCGGCCTCGGTCAGTTCGAGGACATCTTCGCCTTCGCTTTCGTCGCGGCTTGTATCGCGAGCAGGACGGCGCGAGTTGATGGCGCGCGAACGGTCTTCATCGGCGATGATCTTCTTGATCGAAGACAGGATCGCTTCCATCGATGGTTCGTTCCGATCAGTCGCCATGTGCCAACGCCCCTAAATGCCCCACTGATTCCCTTAATATTTGGGAAGCGGTTCTATTTCTGCCTTTTGGGCTTGCGTGTCAACCGTGCGAGTGGCCTTGGCGGTGGGGTCTGGTTTGGAGTTCCAATCGAACCAGCTGCCTTTGACCGAGTTATATTCGGCAACCGGGTCATAGAGCGGGCCACCTTCAAGGCCCAGATCGCGCGCTTCCGCCCGGCCCATCGCGGCTAGTAGTGAGAAGCCTGCAACATAGGCGTTGCGGCGTGCAGTGACGAGCTGGACCTTGCTGTTGAGCAGCTCCTGCTCGGCGTTCAAAATGTCGAGAATGGTCCGGTTTCCAACGCTATTCTCGGCGCGCGTGCCTTCGAGCGACAGCTCGTTTGCCGACACTGCGCGTTCAGATGCGGCAATCACATCTTGTGAAGCCTTCCAGCTTGCATAGGCCGCGCGGGTCTGGGCTATCGCTTCGCGTTCGGCGGCTATTTCCTGCTCGATTGCCTGCCCCATCCGTGCCTGTGCCTGGCGGATCTGGGCTGCAGGCTGGCCACCCTGATAGAGCGGCAATGTTGCACGCACGCCGACCTGTGCCGAGGTCGATGTCTTGTCGAATGGAGCCAAAGTCCCCGAATCAATGGTGCCGAAATTGTTCGAATAGCTGCCCGAGCCAAAACCGGTCACCTGCGGCAGGCGGCTGGCTTCGGCTCCCTTGCGGTCAAAGCGCGCGGCTTCGCGCAATTCTTTCGATGCAATCAGGTCCGGATTATTCTCCAGCGCCACCGAAACTGCCGCATCGGGCGATTCGGGCAAATTGGGAAGCGGCGGCGGCGCTTCGAGATTTTCCGGAGCCTTGCCGACCAATTGGATATAGATTTCCTTCGAACGAATAAGATTCGCGCGCGCGGCTTCCATGCTGCTGGTAGCGAGCGCTAGCCTGGCCTCGGACTGCGCTACATCGGTGCGGGTTAGATCGCCAATTTCGAACCGGTCGCGCGTGGCTTCCAGATTGACCTGCAGTACACCGACCTGCGCGCGGTTGAGCTCAACAATCGCCTCGTCGCGGATCACATCCATATAGGTGCCGACCACCGCCGAGAAAATCGCGCTCTCGGTTGCGCGCAATCCGGCAATCCCGGCCTCGACCCGGTTCTCGGCTGCGCGCACCGCATTTTTGACAGCGCCGCCCAGATACAGCGGCACCGTCACGTCAGCCCGCCCGTTCAGCGTCCGGTCTGGGGTGAAGTTGGTGCCATCCGAACGCGGAAACAGCTCGGTATAAGTGGCGCTGGTGAGCACATCAGGACGACCATTGGCCTTGGCAATCGGAACCGCCTCGTTCACCGCCTTCTGGCCCTCGCGCGCACCCGTCAGCGTCGGATTGCTCTGATAAGCCTCGGCCAACGCCTCACGCAAAGTGTCTGCATTGGCAGGCGTAGCCATTGCTAGCGCAGCGGTCGCAGCGAGCATGAGCGCACGAACTGTGCCCTTGTTGTTAATCAAAACACGAATTCCTTAGCGCGTTCAAAGCCGGGCAATGCGGTAATTTCAATGTCGGCCAAAGCGCGCAAGGCAACATGTCCGCCATGTTTGGTGCCGCTGGCAAGGCGACGAACCGGCCCTTCTGCCAAACCGGAGACGATCCGGCCACCTTCTGCCAACTGGGCTTCGATGGCGGCGGGCAGCTGCTCGATCGCCCCATCGATGATGATAACATTAAAAGGCGCGTCCTTGCGGGCACCTTCGTCGAGGCTGCCTTCAACGAGGTTGAGCCCTGCGACATTCGCGCGGGCGGTCTTTGCCAGGTCGGCATCCGATTCGACCGCAACCAGCTTTCCGGCGCGACCCGATAGCAAAGCCGCCATATAACCCGTCCCCGCGCCGATCAGCAGGACGGTGTCGTCTCCGGCAACATCGGCCGCCTGCAACATCTCTGCGGTTGCAAGCGGAGGGTTGAGCATGCGGCCATTGCTAAGCGGAACCGAACGGTCGAGATAGGCAAAGGCCTCTTTGCCCGCAGGCAGGAAATTTTCGCGCGGCAATTCACCCATCGCTTTCAAGATCCACGCGGCGGTAATACCGTTTGTACGAAGCTGGCTGTCGATCATGTGCCGACGGTTGGTTTCCGATTGCGCTGACTGCATAAGACTTTCCGCTGCCGCTATATTCTTGGCTCGATGGGTTTTGGCACAGCTGTGTTGCCAATGCAATACAGCCTTTCATTTCCCTTCTAGTCAGCGCGAACGCAAAGTCCAAGCCGCTTTCGGACAAACGGCCGATTTTGCCATGCAGGCAACTTCGCTTTGTTTCCCGCCTGTTGCCAATAGGTCGCGAATCGGATTGCAAAGCACAATTTCAGCGGCTAGGGACGCGCTCCTGCACCACATGTGACGTTTTTCTGTCGCAGCGCGAGGCCCGATGGCGGAGTGGTGACGCAGAGGACTGCAAATCCTTGCACGCCGGTTCGATTCCGGCTCGGGCCTCCAAGCATATTGTCTCTAAATTGCGGAATTGGGTCTCCGGCTGGAATGCCGCGGGTTTCGGCGAGTATCTGCATCCAGTTCTGCATTTATTTGGTCTCTAGCCGGCAAAAACAGGGGTGAAAACCGGCCAGAATTGGCCAGAGTCTCTGCGCGGAATTTGGCTGTGACGGTTTCGGTAGAGGCGTTGGTAGCAGTTGCAGATATTTTGAAGTTTGGGGGGCGAACCGTCAGAAGCTGTCATTTGTCAACGTGAATGCCATGACAGCTATTGGCCGGTTGGCGGCATTCGATTTATTGAGAACGAGCCCGTCCCGATTGAGAATCGTGACATTCGAACGTCAGCGAAAGGCAGCTTCATTGGACAGTGCCAACAGTCCGGTTTCGGAGCACAGCTGGGATAAGCCGCAATACGTTCACGGCACCGGACCAAGTCCGCTTTGCGCCCAATACGGGTCATTGATAATCACGTATCTGTAAGCCAGTGCAGGATGCTTACCTCTCTGCCACTTTCTCCAATTCGTTATCCTAAACCGGCACACTGATCCGCGCACGAATTTCCTTGCGCAGCACCTTGCCGACCGGGCTGCGGGGCAGTTCGGGCCAGAAGAAAACGTGCTTGGGCGTTTTCACGCCGCCCAGCCGGGGCCGACAATAATCGATCAGATCCTGTTCCGAAACAGCGGCGCCGGGTTTGAGTTCGACCACGACGGTCACCGCTTCGCCCCAATCGGCGTCGGACAGGCCGATCACGCCGCAATCGGCCACGGTGGGGTGGCTGTTGACCACCTGTTCGACTTCGGCCGGATAGACGTTGAAGCCGCCGGTGATGATCAGGTCCTTCTTGCGATCGACGATGTGCAGGAAGCCATCGCCATCGACAAAACCAATGTCGCCCGTGTGGATCAGGCCATCGCGCAGCACTTCGGCGGTGGCGCTGTCGTTGCGGTAATAGCCGGTCATGGCCAGATCACTCTGCACGCAGATCTCGCCGGGGATGCCGTCTGGCAGGATGGCGCCATCGTCGCCCTTGATCACCACCCGCGTGCCAATCGAGGGCCGGCCGCAGGCCGACAGGCGGGCATCATCGGCCAGGCGGCCATCGACGAAATGGTCTTCCGGCCGCATAAATGTGATGAAGCTGTGGCACTCAGTCTGGCCATAGCATTGCGCCATCACCGGGCCGAACAGGGTAAGGGCCTGTTTCAGCCGGCTGACCGACATCGGCGCGGCGCCGTAGATGAAGTGGCGCAGGCTGGAGAAGTCGCGAGTCTCGGCACCTGGCAGATCGAGTAGGCGATAGATGACGGTGGGTGGCAGGAAGGTCGTTGTCACACGCTGTTCGGCGATCAGGTCGATGAAGCGTGGCAGATCGGGGCGGGCCATCATCACGATGGTGCCGCCTTGCGCGACGATAGGCATGGCGAGCATTCCCGCCGCATGCGTAAGCGGCGTGGCGGCGAGCAGCACCGGTGCCGGGTGGGGCATTTCGGCGAGATATTTCTCGACAAAGGCAAACACGGCGCGATGGCTGAGCAGTACGCCCTTGGGCTCACCCGTGGTGCCGCCGGTCTGGCCGACATAGGCGGCATCGGTGAGCGCGGCCAGGGCGCGCGGCGGCTGGGCTTCGTGCCCGGCGATGAACTGTTCCAGCGTGGGATCACCGCTGCACGGCGTGCCCAATGCAACGAACAACGCCACCTTGGGCAGCGAATCGCGGATCTCCGCCACCACGGCCGCCATTGCGCTGTGATAGAACAGCACGCGGACATCGACGAGGTTGAGCGCGCTGGCGATCGCCGGTGCCGGGTTGTGCGGATTGGCCGGCACATAGGCCATGCCGGCGCCGAAAATGCCGAAGGCAGCGGTAAAAGCGACCGGGTCATTGGGGCTGAGCACGGCGGCATGGCTGCCCGGGCCGAAGCCAGCGGTGCCCAGGGCGGCAGCGATGCGCTGCGCCAGGCCGAGCGCCTGTGCATAGCTGGTTTCGACACCGTCAAACACCGCGAACGGGCGGCCATCGCAGCGCTTTGCGCCGCGTTCGAGCAGGGTGAAGATGGACATGGCTTTAGTTCCCGAGGTTGGCGAGGACGGTGCGCATCATGTCGGCCTGGCCCCGTTTGGCAGCGTTCGATAGCCCGGCAGTGAGGCCGCCATCGACGACCAGATCCTGCCCGGTGACATAGGAGGATTCATCACTGGCGAAGAAAACGGCGGCGGCGGCGATATCATCCCCGTTGCCGGCGCGGCCGACGGGCATGGCCTTCGCAAAAACGCCCTGCAACGCGGCCAGCGCGCGGTCCTGGTGGGCGGGCTGGATGCCCAGCGATTGCAGGAAGATTGGTGTGGGGATGGCGCCCGGCGATACCGTGTTCACACGGATGCCGTAATCAGCCAGTTCCAGCGCCATGCAGCGGGTGAAATGGCAAACCGCTGCCTTCAATGCGCTGTACAGCGAAGGCGAACTGTTGGCGCGGTGTGCCGCCGTCGAGCCGTTGTTGAGAATGGAGCCGCCGCCCTGCGCCTCCATCACCGTGGCAACGTGCTTGGTGACTAGCACAACACTACCAAAGATTGCCATGGACGCGCTGGCAATCTCCTCGGCCGGCAGCGCCGTGACCGGGGTGTCGCGCAAGGCCGGGGCGGCGTTGTTGAACAGAAAATCGATCCGCCCGCCGCCGAGGTCCTCCGCGGCTTTGACCAGCGCGATGACGTCGGTCTCATCGGTCACATCGGCGCGCAGGAAGCGGGCGCCCGGGCCGATCTCGGCGGCGACAGCTGCGCCAGCTTCGCTGGAGCGGCCGCAGAATAGCACTTTTGCGCCTTCGGCGACAAAGCGCCGGACGACGTCGACGCCCATGCCCGATGTCGCCCCGGTGATGAGGGCCGTCTTGCCTGCCAGTCGCTGTGTCATGATACCCGTTCCCTTCAATAAACCGACGGAAGGCCGGCGCCCGGTACATCCACATGCACCGTAAACAGTCGCCCGGTTGGATTGCCCGCCATCACCGAGCGGTCATAGCTGTCCGAGGCGGTGATCAGCAACGTGCGGCCATCGGCTCCGCCCAGGGCAACGGCAGTGGCCAAGGTGGTGCCCATGTCGACCTCCTCCAGCACAGCACCGCCTTCGGCGACCCGCACCACCCGGCCATGGCCAGCGACCCAGACGGCACCGCTGGCATCCAGGCACATGCCGTCCGGCATCTCGCCCGGCAGTGCGGCAAAGCAGGTGCGTTGGCTGAGCGTACCATCGGCGGCGAGCGCGAAGGCGTGGATGCATTGATCGAGCGAGTCTGCCACCAGCAGGCGCTTGCCGTCGGGCGTGATCACCATGCCGTTGGGGAAATTCACCTCCGTCGTGGCCACGGAAACGCGACCATCGGCATCGACGCGGGCCAGCGCGCTGGGCTGGGCTGTGCCCTCACCGCGGGCATAGGCGACGAAATCGAAACTGACCGTATCGATGAAGCAGACGCCCGATGCCGTGCGCACCATGTCATTGATGCCATAGGGCGCGATTTCGGCGAGCGAGGCAATCATTTCGGGCACAGCATCGGGCTGATCGAGCTGGACCCGCACCAAGCCCCGGCTACGCGCATTGGTGACCAGCAGCGTCTTGTCGTTCTCAAATGCCGTGCCTGAAACCCAATCAGGCCCTTGATAGACCTGCTGGCGCTGGCCATCGGCGGAGACCGCAAACACCTGGCCGCGATCGATATCGCTCACGATGAATTGCCCGCGGCCGGCGTGCCAGCGCGGCGCTTCAGGAAAGAGGAAGCCTTCGGCAAACAAGACGGGGGTATGCTTCATGATGACGTTCCTCAATATTGGCGTTGGAGAATGGTGACGACGGCCGCGCCTTCTTCGATGCCGAGCAGGCCGCCGCTATTTTCCTGCAGCGCGGTGCGCGCGCCGCTGACCTGGCGGGCGCCGGCGGTGCCGCGCAGCTGCTGGGTTAACTCATATATCTGGCCGAGGCCGGTGGCACCGATGGGGTGGCCCTTGGATTCAAGTCCGCCCGACGGGTTGACCGGGATGCGCCCGCCGATCCGTGTCTCGCCGCGCTCGGCCAACGGGCCGCCGTCACCCATTGCACAGAAGCCCAGCAGCTCGGTCATGAAGATCTCGCCAAACGCGGCCGCATCATGGACTTCGGCGACATCGATATCGTCTGGGCCCAGCCCGGCACGGTCATAGGCGGTCAGCGCCGCGCGCCGGGCCACATGCGCTTCGAAATCGGCAAAGTCGCGCGTGGTGGCCGAGGTCAGCTCGCACGCCTTGATCAGGATGGATGGCGCCTGTCCCTGCAACTTTTTCAGTCCGGCATCGGTGCACAGTAGCACAGCCGCCGCGCCGTCAGACAGCGGCGAGCACATCGCTACTGTGAGCGGATAGCCCAACGGCCGTGAGGCCAGCACCTCATCAACCGTCATAGCTTTGCGGAAATGGCATTTTTCATTGTGGACCGAATGATCATGGTTCTTGGCCGCCACGATCGCCAGCTGGCGTTGCGTGGTGCCGAAGCGCGCCATGTGGGCGCGGCACAGCGCTGCATAGATATCCATGAAGCGGGTGCGGTGGCCGTCGCCGGATCGGCCATCGACGCCGGCGCCCAGCCGCAGCAGATCATTAAGCGCTTCGTCCCCGGCGCTGACGTCCATGCCGCCTTCAAAGGCGCGTACGACGGTGGCGCGCTGCGCCTCGCCGTCGAAGACCATCTTTTCCACGCCCACGGCGAGCACGATATCGGCGGCACCGGAACGCAGGTGCTGGCAGGCCAGCCACAGCGCGGTCGATCCCGACGCACAGGCGTTTTCGACATTGACGATCGGCACGCCTTCAACGCCTGCGTTGCGGAGCGCGATCTGGCCGGGGATCGACAACTGGCCTTCAAGCAGACCCTGCAGCGTGTTGGAGAAATAGGCGGCCTGCACGGCATCAGGCGTGACGCCGGCATCGGCCAGACAGGCCGCGACGGCCTCTGCGGTGAGCGATTTGACCGTGGCGCCTAGGTTGGGGCCGAACTTCGTCATCGCGACGCCTGCGATATGGATGGTGGTCATCTTTTGCTTTTCCTCAAATGGGCCATCGCTCGGTCTCTCTCAATAGCGGCCAAGATCATGTGCAAACACAACCGGCCCTTTCCATGTTTTCTTAAGCTCCGCCTTCGCCGCTTTCATCCGGTCAGGCGTGATACCGATATGCGTGAAGACCACCCGCTTCACGCCTGCCGACTGGGCCAGTTGACCGGCAGCTTCTGGGCTCAAATGATGCTGGGCAAAATGCGCGCGTGCCGCATTATAAAAGGCGGCTGGCGCATTGGGCCGACTGGCGCGAATTGCTGCGACTGCGGCGTCAAGGTCAAGAATCGAAGAAACCAGCACATCCGCACCGCGCGCCAGTGCGATTACAGGCTCGCTCGGACCAGTATCGCCGGTCAGAACCACACTGCGCCCGGGAAGCTCGAAACGCAGTGAAAGCGATTGTGCCTGTGCCGAATCGGGTGCGTTGCTGTCGGTGAGATAATGCTTATTGGCGACCGCGCGCACCGACACGCCTTCAATGGTCAGCTCGGCACCGTCGCCAATCTCGACCACTTTCACTCCATCAGCCGGCGGCCGCAGCGGCGCGCCCGGCAAAGCGGGACTGGTAAGCTTTAGCGGCTCCATCGCGGCGACTAGCCCCGCAACCAACGCCTGCGTCCCGGGTGGCCCATAGATGGTAATCGGCGGATCCATCAACTGATACCGACGGGAAAGCAGCGCAAACAGCCCGCCGATATGATCGGCATGGATATGGGTGATCACCACAGTTTTGAGCGGTACTGAATCAAAACCGGCGCGTGCCATTTGCTCGACTGTGCCGTCGCCAGCATCGACCAAGATCATACCGCCTGCCCAGTGGAGTAGTGTTGCAGGCTGGCCGCGTAACGGGTTCGCCATCGGTCCAGCCATGGTGCCAAGCGTGACAATCTCAGGCGGCGCTTCTCTCGCGTCGGCTCTGCCCGGACCCGCCATGACTGCGGCGGAGAACAGAACGCCTAGTGTCGCAAGAAGCGCTGCACTTGAAAATCGTCCCCCTCCGCCGCGCATCGATCAAAACCCGAACCGGGCAGTCACGCCCACCTGACGCGGTGCGCCAAGGAAGCTCTGATAGCCGGATGTTGTTCCAAAGAAACTCAACACGCCCGATTGCTGCACGATGGTTTTGTCAAACAGATTGCTCGCCCAGAATGCCAGGTCCAGCCCATTGTCAAAGCGCATGCCCATCCGTGCGTTCACAAGTGCGAAGGCTTTTTGAACATGGCGCGGATCAAGGCTGGCGCTGTTGACGTTTGCTTTGCTCTGCCAGTTCAGATCGGTGCGGGCGTAAAGCTCTCCCACCGACAACTGATGCTCATATTGCAGTGCGCCGGTCATTCGCCACTTGGGTGCCAGCGGCAATTGAGAACCGGACAGATCACAGCTGGTGAATACCCCTGTCGGAGTTGGATTGGCATTGGGCGCACGCCCAAACCAGCAGGCACCGCCCGTATATTGGCGGAACTTGGCATCGATATATGCACCGCCCAGATTCATGGTGAGGCCATCCGCAAGTCGGAAGGTTCCTTCAGCCTCCATGCCAGTGACCCGTACCTTGTCCGCATTGTTGACCAGATATTGCAAGCCAACAAAACCGGCGTTCTGGTAGTTGGTGTAGTCAGACCGGAACAGGCTCACTGCCAGACGCGCCCGGCGATCGGCCAGGTCGAACTTGCCGCCCAGTTCCCAGTTATCGACCTTTTCGGCACCGAACCCACGCTGGGCAGGAACGGCGTTACCGAAGCCGATATTGTGCCCGCCCGACTTGGTGCCGCGGGCAAAGCTTGCATAGATCAGCGTATCGTCATTCGGCGTGAAATTGGCGATAACGTTCCAGGTAACATTGTCGTCCTTCACCTCGGGCAAGGCGCCATTGATCCTGACGCCTGCTGGGAAGGTTGCCGCGGGCACCAACACTGCGGTCAGGAAATTCACGCCTGCCAGCGGGTGGCCTGCGGGCAGGTTGGGGTTGGGGGTGAAAGTCGCTCTGTTATTGATTGAGGCCTTCTTGGTCTCGGTCTGCCAGCGCAGCCCGCCGGTCAATGCGAACATGTCGCTGAATCGATAGGTCGCCTGCCCGAACAGCGCGAAATATTTCGAGCTTGCACGGGAATCCAGGAAACCCTTGTCGCCATTCTGGCCGTAGACAATTAGCGGCGACGGCGCACCTGGGATGGAGAAGCGGGGCGCGGCGGCCTGTACTTCGAACATTGGCGTCTGGCCGCGATCACCACGCTCAAAGCTGGTGTCGAGATAATAGCCACCCACCAGCCATTCGAAGGTGTCTCCGGTCGGCGAAACCAGGCGCACTTCCTGTGAGAAGGAATCGCCTTTTTGAGTATCGCGGAAAGTGAACAGCGGCAGCGAGACCTGATCGATGTCAGTCGCCAACAGTCCGCTCTCATACTGCGACCAAGCGGTGATCGAGGTAAGTGTCGCCATTCCGAGATCGGCCGTGATCGTTGCCGAGGCCATATCGAAGCTGCTGTTCGACCGGTTCGGGTCGGTGGTGCAGATAATCCGGTTCGAAGGGTTATTGTCCGGGCAGGCCGTCACGCCGAAAAGCGCATTCAGTGCCGCGTTGTTGTCGAGCACGAAGCTGGGCTCAGGCGCAACGCCGCGATAGAGATCGGGATTGATGCCGTTGCTGTCTAAAACTTCGCTGCGCGCCGCTGTCAGGTTGAGGGTGACAGCATCGCTCAGGTCAAACTCGGCCTGCCCGCGCAGGGCGTAGCGCTTCACTTCGTTGGCCTGCTCGGCGCCTGGCGCAAGATTGCGGAAGCTCGCCCCCGCATCATAATAGACCCCGGTCAAACGCACCCGCACATGGTCCGAAAGTGGACCCGTCAGCGAGCCAGCGAAGCGCATGGCAGTAGCATTCCGGCCACCCTCGATATTCGACAGCGACGCTTCGACGCTGCCGCCAAATTCGTCGGATGGACGAGCCGAAACAACGCTGATCACCCCCGCCGTGGCATTCTTGCCGTAGAGGGTGGATTGCGGTCCCTTGAGTACTTCGATCCGCGCGATGTCGACCAAATCTTCTACGCCCAGACCGGTGCGCGGCAGATAAACGCCATCGATGAACAGCGCGACGCTTGGTTCGAAGGTCGGGATGTTCGGATCGGTGCCGAGGCCGCGGATGCGGTAGCTTTGTGCAAGCGGCTGGTTGTTGGAAACTGTGGCCAGTGAGGGGACTAGGTTGGCGAGGCCGTCGATCCCGATTGCACCGGCATCGCGCAGCGTTTCGCCGGAAACAGCCGAGATGGCCATCGGCACATCCTGTAGTGACTGTTCGCGACGCTGCGCTGTAACAACAATTTCCTCCAAGCCAGCTTCATCGGCATTCGAATCCTGCGCCATTGCAGGTGCCGCCATCAACGCAACTGCAATTGAAATGCTGCTTGCGCATGCAAGCCTGAAATTACCCTGTGCCATAGACAAAACCTCCCTATCCCGCTGAAGCAGCGAGTGAATTGAACATCCTTTTTGTATTTTAAATTAAGGACTTAAATCATGGCCCGGTCCCTACGGGCTTTTCCAGGTCACGCAGCACCAGCCGCGTAACCTCAATCAACATTTCTCTGAAATCCGCACGGCTAAAACGCGTGTTTTCCAGCCTTTGCTCGGCGTGGACACCGACCATCATGACAAGGATCGATGCAGCGGCGATATATGCGCGCCGTCCCTCGGATCCTGTTTCCCGCGTTAACTCCGCCGCGATCATCTGACGCAGATGTTCGTGAAAATCGGCATAAACAGGACCGATGGTCGAGTTATCGCCAAACTCAACCAACATTCTTGCGAAAAAGTCGGCCGTTGTTGAATTGTCAAACGCGCGGTCAAGGCGTTGGATCAGATCAATAGTCCCGGAATTTTCGGCAGGCACCAGATTTGCTTTGGCGCGCTCCAATGCTTCCTCGAGACACGCCTCCAGCAAACCTGCCTTGGTTTTGAAATGGAAGAATAATGTGGCCTGACCATAGCCTGCGTGTTCAGCGATCTCATCGGTCTTGGTGCGGGCAAAGCCCTGCTTGCCAAAGATCAGTGTCGCCGAATCAAGAATCTTGCGCCGCGCCTCAGCAGAATTTTTGGAAACGCCACGAACCCGCGCTTTTGCAGGCGGATTTGGAGTCGATTCGAGTTTGTCAGCTTTTCCCATGATGCACACATGCCACAAGCAACCCAACTGAGCAATAACTTAATTGAGTCATAACTCAATTAAGTTATGAATCGGAATCCATCGGCGAGTGCCTAATCGAGCATGAGGGGATTTACGTGGAATAGCGTCCCGCCAACTGGATTAGCAGGTGAATGGACGGTATCTAGCATGAGGCAATTTGGTTTAACCGAAGGTTCACAAAGTTAGCGACAGTAGCCGAGACGAATGTCGGGTTTTGAGAAAGTCATCACGGCCGACGAACGTCGCAAATGTCTCGAAAGCCGACATTCACCCCATACCAAACATCCGCCGTTGCTCCTCCCAATCCATCGGAATGCCTGAGTTGAGCAACAGATCTGGCGTGATATGCGGCGGTGCCTTGCCTTGCAGCAACATCTTCTGAATATCCGGCGCGAGCAGGCCGATCGCCACCCGCTGCCGTCCCCATTCATTGATGGGCGCCGTCATATGTATATGGTCGTCGGGATGGAGCGGTGAAGCATTGAGCTTTTGAAGCTGCCGATGCGACTTGCGAATGAGATCGACCAGCAGTCGCCGCCGCTCGCTATCGTCGATAATGTGGTCTGGCGCGGATTGCGTACTGCCACGCCGGGCTGCTGTGCCGTTGATGGTAACGATCAGATGATGTCCATCGATTAAAGCGGTAGGATCGATCTGTTGCGCGCGGTCGAGCACATCCTCATCAATCTCGTCCGCGCCAAGCAGAGCGGCCAGCTCAAGCCGCACCCTGAGCTTGGTATCTTTGACGCGAACACGCGCTATGGCTTTGAACACCGCTTCGGCATCGGTTCCTGGTGGGTGTGCTGGCAAGAGCGACAGGAGCGTCGCACCGATAACGCGTTCCAGCCGCGGTGCAGATAGGCGTATCCCGCTGCGATTATGACCGTTGGCGGACTGGCCGATGGGAAGCAGCGTCTCGCTCACATAATAGCGGTAGATCTTCTTACCTCGCCCATGCCCGAACGTCGGACGCATCGGGAGATTATCGCTATCGAACAATTTGCCCGTAAGCGGTGAGGCTGTGGCCTTCTCCTTGCGCTTTGTGCGCTTGACGCGATTGGCCGCGAGCTTTGTTTGTACGGCATCGAACAGTTCATTTGTGATGATTGCCGGATGCTCGCCTTCATAGGCTTTGCCCTTATGGACGATCTCTCCGAGATAGATGCGGTTGCCCAGTATATGATAGATGGCTCCGCAGCTGAACCGGTAGCCACCCAGCACATTGCCTTTGGCGGACGTCCAACGTTTGGTCCGGTGGCCCCTCGCATCGAGCTCCTTCGCCAACGGAAGGACCGAGCCCAGTTCGAGATAGCGGCTGTAAATGTACCGAACGAGTTCGGCCTCGTCTTCGACGATGAACAGCTTCCTGTCCTTCACATCATAGCCGAGCGGTAAATTGCCACCCATCCAGATCCCGCGCGCCTTGGAAGCGGCGATCTTGTCGCGTATACGTTCTCCCGTCACCTCACGCTCAAACTGTGCAAAGGACAGCAGCACGATCAAGGTGAGGCGTCCCATGCTGCTGGTGGTATTGAACGCCTGTGTCACACTGACAAACGAGACTTGATGCGCATCGAACTTTTCAACGATGCGGGCGAAGTCCATCAGGCTTCGGGTAAGCCTGTCCACCTTATAGACAACCACTACATCGATACGCCCTTCTGAAATGGCTTTAAGAAGGCTTTTAAGGGCAGGGCGCTCCATATTGCCGCCCGACCAGCCCCCATCATCATAATATTGGGGAAGGAGAGTCCAGCGTTCACCGGCCTGGCTCAATATGTACGCTTCGCACGCCGCTCTCTGGGCATCGATGCTGTTGAACTCCTGCTCCAGGCCTTCCTCGGTCGACTTCCTTGTGTAGATAGCACAGCGCAGTTGTTTCATCGGACATTCTCGCGGCGCAGGCCAAAGAAGCGCGGGCCATTCCAACGCTGGCCGGTGATCAGTCTCGCTACCTCCGACAGGCTGCCATAGGTCGCGCCATCATAGAGGACGCCCTCCACAAGCATCACGACCTCATGACGCTTGCCCGCATAGTCGCGCGCCAGTCTGGTTCCTGGTTGTTCGGCAACCATCACCAGCGGCCGCTCGCTACCCAGCAATCGAACCGTAACTGCATCGAGTCCGCCAAAGGCCTCCGCTTGCAATCGCCACGCCAGCACTCGGCGCAACAGTTCGACCGAACGCTGTTTGGGCGGCGCACCGAAGCGGGCCGCCCACAGCATCCGAAGTTCAGACAAGGTCATCGATTGAAGGCTGGCGACCTCGTCACGGACAGCAGCCTGTTTCTTAGCCTTGATCATGCGGTAGGCTTCACCGACCAAATGGTAGTGTTTCCCTCAACATGCTTTTCGACAACATGGCCTTTCTTGCGGAGGCCCGTCATCGCAGCGCGCACGGTGTGCGATTGCCAGCCGGTTGCCTCGACCATCTCCTCCAAGCTCGCGCCGGTTCCGGTCTGCAGGAGGGTCAGAAGCTGGGCTGCTTTGGTCACGCGCGGAGTGTCTACTGTGACATTCGCTCCCGCGCCATTTGCTGATTTTGTCATGATTGGTGTTTCCTGGTTCGAGAGGAGCAGCACATTGCCGCCCCTACCGACCAAGGCCTGACCATTGGGGATGGTCAGGTGTGCGGCGCGTCATCGACAACGCTATGCGCGTTGCAACCAATGCTTCGTTTGGTGGGGAAGTCCAGTGGCTAAGGAAGTATCCGAGACATTCACGACGTTGGGGACTGACAGCGAGGCTCACAAGCATGACATTGTACCCTGTGGTTCGCTGTATGGTCAGACTCCGGCATTCCCATTCAACCAATATGGCAGAGCAATACCCAGCCATCTGATACTCAGGCACGTGATAGGCGGTGCCACATTCAAGAAGGTGCTGCACACCTTCATGGAACGCCAGCACGGAATGTAGCCTTTGCAATGAGGTATATTCAACCGCTGCAACGATGCAGGCGTCGGGCTAGATGAGGGTCACAACAAAGGTGGCGTTCAAACTATCCAGATCAATAACTAAGACGGAATGGCCATGCCAAACCCAAGCCATCTGGACTAGCTGATTGCAGCAGTTGCAAGCCTAACGTTCCTGAGATTTCCGATACTGGCCCGGGGTTGCGCCAAACCATTTCCGGAATGAACGACTGAAGCTCGAAAGATCGGTAAAGCCGAGGGATTCGGAAATCTCTGACAGCGGAACTGACGGCAGGCTGATCATCTCCGTCGCCATTACCCGCCTTACATCTTCGGAAATGATGTGAAAGCTAAGGTCGTTTTCCGCTAGCATGCGCAACATGGTCCGTTCGGAAACGCCTTCCAACGCCGCAATTTGTTTCAATCTCGGAACGCGTTTTTCCTGAACCAGCGCGGTTTTTATGTATCGGCGGACCCGTTGCTCGATATTTGGGACTTCACTGTCAGACTCCAGGTTTTGGACGCGGTCGAGAGATAGCTCCCAAAATGAACGATCGAAGGTGACGTTAGGCAGGCTGAGCCAGTTGCTTTGGCCAATTATCCGGGTCGATGCCACGCCCGATTTAATATCCCGGGACAATATCCCTATTGCTTCGACGATTCCAGATTCAGGTTCAAAATCGAGTTCGAACCGCAAAACATTTTGTGATTTCGGAACAAAACGAATGATAACATGCGCCATTACAGCAAAAATTGATAATGTATAAAATTCACGAAAAATTCCCGGTGGTGCACATGATCTGAAAATAATTTCGAATTCATCATCTATTGGATTTATATCTATTTCTACATGTGGATTATTTACCACAATTATCCTTCTTAATATATGCAGCGCGTCTGCCAGCGTTGGTGCGGTCACGAGACCCATCGCGCTTATCGGCCCGTTGATTACACCGAAAAGGCTGACCAACTGCGAAATCATTGTGGCTGAATATCCATGATCCAGCATATTCGCCATTATTGTGAGGTCGGCTTCCACGCTGATGCGATCAGGAAGCAGCTCGGTATTTTGAAACGAAGTGCCGTCAAACAGCCAATCCGCCCTATCGCACAACTCTGCAAAATGTCTCAGTTGTCCAGTCAACACCATCTTTTTGGCAGCATGGCCAAGAGCGATAATCGTTGCTCTTGCATCATCCCGAGCCGAACTTCGTCCGTCTGCTAAGCCTTCTACATTGCTGCCGGCTAAAGTCCGGTTGCCAATGGTTGAGACAGCTCTTTCAACCTCAATGTGCTCCATCCAAAATTAGCCCTTGCACCTGCAAAATTTGCATCAAAGTTTTGGCGACAAATATTCTATGCAACTTTGACGATCCAAATAGTCACTCGGGACATCTTGGAAAGACCGTGGATGCTGGCGACACTCGTGATTGGCACCATTTGTCCACTATGTGTCAGCAAATGTAAATTGTGTTTCTACGTTGAATGACCCCACTCATTGTCAGAACTGAACAGGACGGTTCCGGGGGGCATTTATGAGCGACCGAATTCCGGTTTTTGAGCGCGGCGACGATGATTTTCCCTATTACAACGGCCTGCCAATCACGATTTCAGGTGTCAAATGGCTGTTTGTCATCGCTATGGCGGCCGCAGGCTTTGCGCTGCTGACCGCCAAAATAGCATGGCCTGGCGGCACATGGGGACAGTTTGTACCGGCCATATTGTTTTTTGCCCTTCCATTGGCCGGACTTGCGATCGTCGCACCGCAAGACTGGAAGGCGATTTTCCGTAAAGTTGGCGGTCGCGAGATCAAGCAGATGTTCGGCTACGCTGCGCTGAACATTTTGGTTTCGATGGCGATCGGCATGCTTGTCATGAAGTTTTTCGGCGTCGTCTCCAATAGCGCAGTGGCCGATATTGCCAACCTCAGCCAGGCCGACGCCTTCCTCTACTATCTGAAAACTGGGCTGCAACTTTTCGGCGAAGAATTGATTTCCATCCTTCCCTTCCTTGCAATCCTGTATCTGCTTTTTCGCCATGGCAAATTATCGCGGAACAAAGCGATCATCGCCGCATGGATTTTGTCGGCAATCCCCTTCGCGCTGGTGCATTTGCCGACCTATCAATGGAACTGGATCCAGTGCCTTGTGGTTATTGGAGGCGCTCGGTTGGTGCTGACACTCGCCTATATCCGCAGCAAGAATATCTGGGTGAGCACAGGCGCACATGTGCTCAACGACTGGACACTGTTCACCATGAATGTGCTCGGCGCCGGACTGGCGACAGCGCAATAACCAAGTCTCACTAAACACGGAAGGAAATGGATGATGATCAAACGGACGATGCTGGGGATCGTTTCAGTGTTGGCAACTGCGGTTGCCGTCGGCCTGCCGAGCGCGGCGCAGTCGCAATATTATGGCGATGACAATGGCGACACCAATCTGACACTGATTTGCTGGGGCGAAGGGCGCAAACCCGGAACGCAATATCGCAACGGCTATGAATGGAACCCGCGCCGAGATCGTTATGAGTATCGCGGACGGATTGAATCGGGCACACAAGAGTTTGATTCAGAGGTTCAGCTCGAATTTCATGACGGATTGGGTCGCATCCATCTTACCGGTCGCATGATTCCGCCGATTCATAGTGGAGGTCGCAGAGGTTGGTGGGATTTGACCAACGTGCGCTTCACCAGCGATCGGATCACTGCCCGCTATCGCCTGAACGGCGCGAACAAGCCAAAGGTCGAGATCAATCGCCGCACGGGCCGGATTAAGATCGATGGCATCGAAAAATTCCGCGGCGAATGTGACGCGGGCGAATGGGGCGATGTCCGCAACCGGTTTTGACCTTCAGCACCCGGCGCCGGGCGCCGGGTGCGACTTACCGGGTGAGTGATCAGGCCGCCCTTGCGCAGCCAGCAAAGGATTGAACATGGACCAAGCTGCCTACCAGAAACCGTCAATTCTGCTTCGCATTGCGCAATTTCCGCTGGTCCGCCTGATTATATTGGGCGGCATCATCTTTGTTTTGATGGGCGTGACCAATGGCTTTCGCGCGCGTGTTGCGGATGATCTGTTGAAATCGCTCGGCGTTGTCATCGGCATGGCCGGGTTGGCGGCCTTAATCTATGTCGGCTTTGTCCGCTTTGTCGAACGGCGCAAGGTCAGCGAATTGTCGCTATCGGGCATGGGTAAGGAATTGGGGGTTGGCGTACTGGTCGGCTCCGGCCTGTATACCACATGCGTCCTCATACTCATGCTGCTCGGTATCTATAGGATAGAGGGGTTCAATCCTGCCTTGTTCATGCTGACTGCACTGCCCATGGCCATCAGTTCGAGCATTTTTGAAGAGTTGCTTTTTCGCGGCGTGCTGTTCCGCATCACAGAGGAAGCATTGGGCAGCTGGTTGGCGCTTGCCATCTCCTCGCTTCTCTTCGGTTTCATGCACCTGTTAAACCCGCAGGGAACGCTCCAGGGGGCAATATTCATTACGATCGAGGCAGGTGTCCTGCTGGCCGCCGCCTATATGGTCACGCGCCGCCTGTGGATGAGCATCGGATTCCATTTTTCCTGGAATTACACGCAGGAAGGGATTTTTTCCGGTATTGTTTCGGGCGGCGAAAGCGACCCCGGGCTGATCAAACCGGTTATCGAGGGGCCTGAATGGTTGACTGGTGGCAGCTTTGGGCTTGAATCCTCGTTCATCGCATTCCTTTTATGCACGACCACAGGCGTTGTGCTGCTGTTATTGGCAATCCGGCGCGGCAATTTGGTGCCATTACTCGGCCGCAATAGGTCGGACTAGGACTCGACGCGCGATCAAACTTGCAAGCAGGCAAGCGCCAAATTGATCGTCACATTCCGCAGTCTTTATTTGGGTGAAGCGCGCTGTGAGTTGGTCAAAATCCGGCATTTTTGGCATCTAATGTCCAAAGCTTGTCGCCAAATGTACTATGGTCGCGCTGCACGGCATCACCCATAGTTCGCGTATCGAATTGTAACTTAGGACTCTGTTTGGGGTGGAGGACTTTATGCGGACAGTGCGTACGGCTGGCAGGCTTACTGGTTTGATTTGCGCCTTGGCATTATCGTCGGGCGCATTAGCTGCCGATGACAGCGCGCAATCGCCTTCCTCGCCACCTTGGCAAATCTCTGACGAGCAATCGAGTGACGAACTTTATGTTCCTCGCGACATTCAGGCGACGTACGACAAGGGCACGCGCAGCCGCGACGGCAAGCCTGGGCCTAACTATTGGCAAAACCATTCGACGCACAATATGCGTATCACTGTGTCGCCGCCGAGCAAGCGTATCGAGGGTGAGCAGGAAATCATTTATACCAACAACAGCCCTGACATGCTGCCGGTCCTCATTTTTCGCATGTATCTGAACGCCCATCAGCCAGAGGCAATGCGTGACCGGCTTTATCCAACCCAGTTCCTCAACAAAGGTATTACAGTCGAAGAATTTAGTATCGACGGGAAAGCGATGCCATGGAACGATCCGGCAAATCCGTTAGCGTCGATCAACCAGCCAGGCAGCACAGTCCACGGCATTGCCTTGGAAAAGCCGTTGCCGCCGAAAGGCAGTGTGCGCATTAAGATGCGCTGGAACTATGAACTCACAGCTGATGGCGGATGGAAGGAGGGCTCGCTTGACGAAACTAGCTATTTTCTGGCCTATTTTTACCCCCGCATAACCAATTACAGCGACTATAACGGTTGGGACTACAGCCCATTCACAACCGGCCGCGAATTCAACAATGATTTTGCCGACTTCAATGTCGAAGTAAACGCCCCGCGCGATTTTGTCGTTTGGGCTACCGGTGATTTGCAGAATCCCGCAGAGGTGCTGCAACCTAAAGTTGCGGCGAGCCTGAAATCCAGTCAATCCAGCGACAAGGTCGTAACGCTGGCAGAGGCAGCCGATGTTCAGGCTGGCAGAATTACCACCCGCGCCGAACGGCTTAGCTGGAAATGGCAAGCTTCACATGTGCCTGACTTTGCCATTGCGGTGAGCAACCATTATCGCTGGCAGGCCTCCAGCGTGGTTGTCGACCCGTCCACGGGGCGCCGTACATCGGTTCAAGCAGCTTATCCAGACAGTGCGACCGATTTCAAACCGATGGTCGAAACCGGGCGTCAAGCAATGCAATTCGCTTCGACCAAATACCCGGGAATTCCTTATCCTTGGCCCAAGTCCACAATCGTGCTGGGCAGCGCGGATGAGGAATATCCGATGATGGTCAACGATGACTCGAACGTCGGCAATAAGGAAGCCGCTGAATATCCGGAAAATGCCTTCACCGGATTTGTGGCAACGCACGAAATTCTGCATAGTTGGTTTCCCTTTTACATGGGTATCAACGAGAAGCGCTATCCATTCATGGATGAAGGCTGGACTACAGCTTTTGAATATCTGCGAAATGTCGAAGTCCTTGGGAAGGAAAGCGCGGATCGACTATTCAAGGATATGCGCGTCGTTCGGGCCGGTTGGCCGAGCGCCACATCGGGCAACGAACTGCCCATCATTACACCGCATGATACGATGTACGGACAAGCCCCGGTCTTTGGCTTCAACCAATATGGAAAGGCAGCGCTTGGCTATCTGGCGCTGAAAGACTTAATGGGCAATGCGGCGTTCAAAAAGGCACTGCATGAATTTATGGGGCGCTGGCATGGCAAGCGTCCATTGCCGTGGGATATGTTCAACAGCTTCAACAATGCTGGTGTCGGCAACCATAACTGGTTCTTCAACAACTGGTTTTTCAGTTACAACCATATGGATATCGGCATAGCTTCGGTGCGCAGCGAAAACGGGCAGCATGTCGTGGAAGTCCGCAACAAAGGCGGCATGGCGATGCCGTTCGATGTCGTGCTGAACTATGCCGATGGCAGCAACGAACAGGTGCACCGGTCGCCCGTGGTCTGGAAAGAGACACCGCGTTCAACCACAGTGGCTGTCTCCTCATCGAAAGCCCTGCAATCGGTGTCGGTCGACAGCGGCATTTTTGTCGATTTCTATCCGTCAGACAATGTGTGGAAGCAGGGAGTATCTGCCAGCGGAAAATGAATTGGATCATTGATTAGCAAGGGAAAAAGCAATGAACGGGGAAACTGTATCAAGTCTTTCGCTGCTGCAGAGGATCATGAAATTTCCCTTGGTCTTTTACGGCATCCTCTACGTCATACTGACCTATTGCTATGTCGGTCTGTACTTCATGCGCACGTCCTATGTGGAAGCAATCGCGCCCGGACCCGTCGCACCCATTCTTGCATCCGCCTTAGGCTGCATCGTGATGGTGCTGGTTTACCGCAGTCTTTCCGAGCATATCGAAAAACGCGATGTGCCCGAAGTCGCGGTGCGGCCGATGCTCAGCGAATTTGGATTGGGGTTTGCCCTGGGTTTCGGCCTCTATAGCCTTTGCATCATCATATTGATGCTGCTCGGTGTCTATCGCCTTGAGGGTTTCAACGATCCCAAAATCCTCCTTGTTGGTCTTGCAGCGCCATTGGCCACAGGTTTCTTTGAAGAACTGCTCTTTCGCGGCGGCGTGTTCCGTCTTGCACAAATATGGTTCGGCAGCTGGATCGCGATTGTCATCAACGCGTTGGTGTTCGGCTACGTCCATATGGGGAATGAGGGTTCGACCATGCAGGGTATAATCTCGATCACCATCTGGGCTGGCGTCCTGCTTGCTGCAACCTATATGCTGACGGGCCGATTGTGGTTCGGGATTGGCCTGCACTCGGCATGGAACTACACACAAGGTACTGTCTATTCAGGCATCGTTTCGGGCAATGGCGAAATGAGCGGATTTGCCAAATCGTCGATGGAGGGGCCTGATTACCTCACAGGCGGCAGCTTCGGAGTCGAAGCTTCGCTGGTTGCCTTTTTGGTGTGTTCGACTGCCGGCATCATCATGATCGTGATGGCGAAGCGGAAGGGCAATATCGTGCCGCCCTTCTGGCAACTGACTTCAACCTAATGGCAAACAAAGGGGAAGGTAAACAGACATGAACGGACAAGCCTCGACAACGCCTTTGTGGCTACGAATCCTGCAATTCCCACCCGTCAAATTGCTGCTGCTGGGTGGGATGTTATTCTACTGCATCGGTTTCAGTAACCTGTTCATGTCGGAGAATAAGGGGGCAACGCTGCCCTCCACAGTCGCGGCAGTGGCTATGATCGCTTTGGCCATGGCAATTTACTTCGGCTTTGCCCGATGGGTAGAGCGCCGCGAAGTCAGCGAGCTCGCGCTTCCCGGCATGGTGAAAGAAATGGGTGTCGGAATATTGATTGGGTCAGGCTTATATACGGGCTGCATGCTGATTTTGATGGCCATGGGTATTTACCGAATGGACGGTTTCAATCCGGTTTCCTTCTTGGTTCCGGCGATCGCTTCGGCACTCAGCTCCGGCTTCCTCGAAGAATTGTTGTTCCGCGGCGCCTTATTCCGGATTGTGGAGGAATGGCTGGGAAGCTGGATTTCGATTATCATTTCCTCAGCTGTGTTTGGCCTTGTTCATCTCGCCAATCCTGACGCGACGCTCATAGGCGCGCTGTTTATCAGCGTTGAGGCAGGTTTACTGCTTGCTGCGGCCTATATGGTGACGCGCCGCTTATGGATGAGCATCGGCTTCCACGTGTCTTGGAACTATACGCAATCGGCAGTCTTTGGGGGAATCGTATCGGGCGGAATCGCCGAGCCTGGTCTGATCAAACCAATCCTCAACGGTCCCGACCTGTTGACAGGAGGGCAGTTCGGACTCGAAGCCTCGCTGACCGCGTTTCTGCTGTGCACAACTACGGGTGTGATCCTGTTGGTGATGGCAGTCCGTAAAGGCAATATCGTGCCGCCCTTCTGGCAGAAGTCATCCAGCTGATTGCATGACAGCGCCACATCCTGCCGTTGCAAGATGTGGCGCTACACTGACGCTCAAGGCTTAAATCGAGTCAGCTTGCAACTGATCGAAGCATCTTGAGCGTCAGTCAGAATCAGGCTGCTGCGTTTCTTCTGGAAGGTCAGAAACGGACGCCATCCCGATATCGGCTTGGCGTTCGACGCGACGCCGACAACCAGGCCGGCCTCATTGGCAATGATCACCTCAGCCGGGCTCATAAACGATAGCAGCACACTGGTTCCATTGCTCGTTAAGCGGCAAATGAATCTCTGGTCAGCCGCCGGTAATGGCTTGCCTAGCCGCTCGATCAATCGCTGTCGATCGGCATAGGCCGCCCGCAGGCAGGACAGATGGTCGGTCTGCATTGCACACATGCTGCGTCTGCGAAACCATTCTCCATGGCCCTCGGTGAAACGGTTGCCGCTCGCAAATGGCGCACTATCTGCGGCTGTAATCTGGGCAGCTAACGCACTGTCTAGCGCCTTCAGTTCCGGCGTTTGGCATACAAGCTGGTCGGAAGCGTAAACCGATCGTGCGCAATCGGTACTATATTGTTCGGGCGGCGGCGGCACGGCGTGGAGCGCCGCTGTCTCGCCAAGAACAAGTCCCAAAGTTCCGGTGCAAATTGCCAAGGCATGTTTCATGGCTTTGCTCCTCAGCGCTTTTTAACCGCAGATAGTACGGTCATTTGCTTGCCGCTGTTGTGCGGCAAAACGGGAGCTTGCGTCACCAATATCGTGGTGCCGGGTTCGATGACGGCATTGAGCGAATGCAGGAATTTTTCCGGCAGCCGCAACTGGTTCAAGATAGAAGAGTCGAGCGGCTGCCCCTTTTCGCCATCATGGCCAGGAACACCGGCGAACACCCAGCGCGAGTTGCCGTTAGGAAGCTTCGCATAGGTCAGCACATGCGTCTCGAAATCATTGTCCGGCAGCACGGCCCGAGCGCGGCCAATTTCCTGCCCGTTGCGCAGCACCACCACCCTCTGGTCGCTGTGCGATATGATGATCGACATTGGTCCACTTGGCGAAACTTCCGGCGTCCAGCGATAGCTTTCGTCGCTGCCAAGCGGGACATGTTCGATGCCCGTGCCTTTTTCGCCCTGCGCGGCTAGCACCCCGGCCGCGTGGGTGAGTGACGGATTACCTGCGCGACCAGCCATAATCACCGTCCCGCCCATATGGGTCTCACCAAATAGCAATTTGGCGAACTCGAAGGGCAGATGCACGCAGCCATGGCTTTCGGGATAACCCGGCAAGCCACCGGCGTGCAGCGCGACGCCATCCCAGGTCAGCCTCTCCTGATACGGCATAGGAGCATTGTTGTAGGTGCTGGAACGGTGATGCGCATCCTTTTGCAGGATGGTGAATACACCCGTTGGTGTTTCATGCCCGGGCTTACCCGATGATACCGTCGATACGCCAATGCGCACGCCATTGCGGTAAACCGTTGCCGCCTGTCGCGACAGATCGACATAAACGGTTATCGGACCAACTGGTGCGATTTGCGGAGCCCACACCCATTGGCCGGGCTTCAACTTTTCGGCCTGCCGCGCGAGTTCGATAGCAGAACTCACGGTGGAGCCTTGAGCGAGAACGGGTTGCGTTGATGCAACCAAGAGCAACGCCAAACCCAATTTCAGTGGTTTCAATGCTACCCTCCCTAGGTCGATTATTTGGCCCAATTGCTTGCTACAAAACACGCGCAATGTGAGGCCATCTGATCAATCCGTTCGCCAAAGCCGGGCTTGCCTCGGAGTCATACCGTACCATTGTCGGAACGACCGCCCAAAACTTGACATATCGGTGAACCCTAACGATTTGGCGACTTCGGCAAGGCTGATGGATGTATTTCCAATAATCTGAGACGCAATCAGCCGCCGCTCTTCTTCAACAATCTTGTGAAAGCTTGTGCCGTGGGCAGCCAGAATTCGTACCAAAGTCCTTTCGGAGACGCGTTCGCCTGCTGCGACCTGTTTCAATCGGGGCACACGGTGTTCGGCCTCCATCGTCGTGCGAATAACGGCGCGAATTCGGTCCACAACTTCCGACCGGCCACAATCACGTTCTAGTAGCGCCACGCGGTCGAGCGCGAAATTCCAGAATGCCGGATCGGTTTGAGAGTTCTTGGCTTTAAGCCACTCGGCCTTTCCCACAATTGAATAAACATCAGCGCCAAACAACTTGATGCCAGGCAAGCCGAGTAAAAAACTGGAAGGATTCTGCCGTTTGTTGGCCACGGTTCTAAACTCGATTTCGCCAACCGCGTCGGGGAGGAAAAAACCCACAAAGCGTTGTAAAGTGCACAAATAGGCGGTTGCGGCAAATTCCAACAACGGCCCATTTTCAATTTCGCTCTCGATCACAATGGAAAATTGATGCTCTTCGGTCTGGAATCGCATTTTAACATAGGGCGTGCTCGCCTCTGTCGATCTTTTGGCGAGCAATAAGGCATCAAACAAACTGGGCGCATTATACAGCGCCGGTGCGACCACTGGAGCGCCGGCAATTTTTGTTTCACCTGCCAGCCGCGACAATAATTCCAAGGCACAGCCGTGGTCTACTACATTGGCGATAAGGATCAGATCGTCGGCTACGCTAATTCTGTCGGGCAATCCCGGCCCTGACTCTAACGTTGTACAGTTTTTGAACCAAATGGGCCAATCGAGCCATTCTCCGAATTGCGTCAACACGCCAGGCGGGACATGCCTTTGCGATTTTGGCCCCATAGTTTTGATAGCCGAATACGCATTGGTCAGCGCTTCAACCGAAGGTCGATGTCCAACAAGCGATCCTACAGGCGTAAGACTGCCGTCATGGTCAGAGTTAAAATCGGCTCTGTTTTGCTGCAGTCCCATCTACGTCCCTAAGCTTCCACGCCCAGTTTGGGCTTGAGTTTTCTCGTGAACGCGACCTTGTTTTTTACATTTGATAATCGGCGGCCATTCCGCAGACAAGGAAATTTCCAACCGGATTCAATCACCGACTTGACCTTTTTGGCCAGACTTTGGCCGCGAATGTCCATCGGATGGCATCATTTGTCGATGTCCTGCGATTTTACAATCGGGCAAGTTCGCTTGGCGATATATCCCGCTGCACCGTGCAGCCCGAACGCGGAGGGTGACAAAATGAAGCTTCCTATGAAAACAGTTTTGACCACTTTAACGTCTATATCGGTCTTGACGGCATGCCAGCAAGGTGGGGAAAACCCTGCAGTTGCCGAGGCGGACACAACGAGTTGGCCGACAAGCCTGAATGTCGTGGGCGACGGCTTCCCCAACCCGGGCGATGCTTGCCGCAAGATTGGCGAGACCGAGGCGACGGTAAACTACCTCGACGACAGTGCGACATTGGCAGGCTGCCTTTCCGCCGACGATGCGGCCAAATTGGGTGGAGCAATCGTTGGGACGGTTGACGGCGTAACGCTCGTTTCGGTTCCGATGAGCGCAGCCAAACCCGGCGACGGTGATGGCCAGGGCGACGCCAAGGTGGCTGGCACGGATTACAACGCAACCGCACAGGTCAAATGTTCGGGTTATAAAGGTGCCGGTTCGGGCATGTGCGATGCCGGAGTTGTTCGCAACACCGAAACGGGGACCTATGTCGACGTGACACTGAAAGACGGTACCAAGCGCACCATCCTGTTCGACAAGTCGGGCAAGTTCCTCTCTTTCTCGACGGCCGAAGCCGATGGTACGGCCGCCATGAAAATTGGATCGACGCGCGACGGCGACACAACAATCGCCACGCTGGGTTCGGAACGCTACGAAATTCCGGATGTGTTTGTCATCGGGGATTGATCCGGAATTCGCAAAAAATGGGTTGAAGGAAAGGATGTATCAGCATGGATTTTATGAAGCTCTTCAAGTCGCTCGAAGAACTTCTATACGAAATCATCGTCACGCTGGTTTTCTTTCCCAAAACGCTCTGGCTGACGTTTCGCTATCCGCAGCGGATGATGGACTATGCCGATACCGAGCTGGGCGATGTCCAATCGGAACAGTATAAGGATACACTGAGCCCACCATTGTTCCTGATGATGTGCGTGGGCATCAGCTATCTGGCAGAGCGCGCAGCACCCGGGCCGGAAAACTTGAGCGCGCTTCCTTCTTTCATGCAAAACCCGGAAAATCTGTTGGCTTTGCGGGTGCTGGTATTCAGTCTCTTTCCGTTGATGATGTCATTGCGATTGCTCAATGGATTAAACATTCCACTTGATCGCGATACGCTGCGCCCGCCCTTTTTTGCCCAATGCTTTGTTGCGGCACCCGTCGCGATGATGGTGGGGCTCAGCCAGACAATCCGGCATATGGCGGCACCGCATAGTGGATATGTGGCGAGTGCCCTGCTGTTTGTCACACTCTATTGGTATCTGCGTCAACAAGCCTTCTGGTTCGAGGCAAAGCTGAAGCGCGGAATGTTCCGGTCCTGGCTGATGGGTATCGGGATGGGCATAGTCACCGCCTTTATCTTCGTGGCTTTGGCCTTGATGGTCGTGCTGACAAGAATCTGAATTGGAGGGGCTTATGCAGCAAACATCAAACAGGTTGCTGATTTCGATTGGCATCGTTGTGATCTGGGCGATGATCACGATCGGCGTGGGCAATATCCAGACCAGCGGGAATGTAACCCTGTCCGAAATGGTGACGAGCCAGATATTGTGGGCGACGCCCGCCGCAGCGGCATTCCTGTTGATTATAGTCTGGTTCACAGGCTGGCGCGATCTGGGCTTCAAAGCTCCAAAAACCGCGGGAATGCTAAAAGTTATCTGGCTGCCGCTTTTGTATATAATCGGTTTCGTTTTTTACGGATTTTCGAAAGATTCTGAAGGCTTGACCGCTTCGGTCATCACAATCGTGTTCATCAACACGATGATTGTCGGCTTCAGCGAGGAACTGGCGTTTCGCGGCATATTGTGGGGTGGTGCCCGCAAGGCGATGTCTTTCTGGCCAGCGGCGATCCTGGTTTCCGTCCTTTTCGGCTCGGTCCATATCGCCAACACATTCCTAACCGGCGAATTCAATGAAGCCATTACCCAGGCAATGATTGCAACGATGAGCGGGCTGACATTCCTTGCCATTCGCATTCGAACGGCATCGCTGTGGGTTGCGATGGTTCTGCACGGGCTATGGGACTTTGGCGTGTTTCTGATTGGTTTTGGTGCAGTGAAGGACCCTTCGGCGCACACATCGCTGTTATCGGCGGTACTGGGCGGTATTGGCTTTATCGGCCCGATATTCCTCTTTGGACTGTGGCTGTTGCGTAACGAGCAAGTGCGATCGGGGTGGCGCGACGACAGCGACGCCCAGCATGCGGTCTGAGAATTAGCAGATCAACATAAGGAGGACTGAAATGAAAAAGATCAAGATTTGGGCACTGGCTGCATTGGCAGGCGCTGCTGTTGTTACCTTTCCGGTAGCAAACGTTTCAGCGCAATCAGGGGTAACGCCCACCCGCGTCCAGTTCGCCAAGGGAACCAGTTCCAAGACCATCAAGAGTTCTATTCGCGGAGACCAATCCAAACTCTATGTCGTGAATATTCGTGCAGGGCAGAAACTGACCGTGAAGCTGACCCCGAGCAATGCATCCAACTACTTCAACATAACTGGCCCCGGTGCGGATCAGGCCCTCTTCATCGGCTCTTCGGATGGCAACAGCTATAGTGGCGCAGTGCCGTCGTCGGGTGACTATAAGATTGACGTATATCTGATGCGCAATGCTGCGCGCCGAAACGAAGCGTCGACCTTCACGCTGACGGTGAGCGCTAGATAGTTACAACATTTCGCAACTGTCGCACTTCCCGCACAAAAATGGCGCAAATTGTCTAGTCCATGTCATCAAATGTAAATTGAGACAAATTGCGCTTCAGCCCATGCTGCGCTTGGGAAGATTCGAGTGTTTCAAAGTTGAGGGGTTATTTTATGAAATATTTTGGAAAACTGTCAGTAACGATGATGGCATCGGCTGCGTTGATTGCGCAATCGACAGTAGCTTTTGCGGAGACGCCGGGTTCGGTGCGTGATCTGGTAGGCGCGCGTGCGGCAGGTGGGGAATCAACCCTCGAAGATCGCGGCTTCACCCTGCACCATGGCACCACGAAAAATGACAGCAAGATTGGCTATTGGTGGAATCCCAATACCAAGGAATGCGTCAGTGTGACGACCTATGACGGCAAGTTTGAATCGATCAACAAGGTCAGCGGATCGGATTGCGGTCAGCGGTCGAACAAGAACGATGCTGGCGTTGCCGTGGCCGTTGGCGCAGCAGCAATTTTGGGAGCAATCGCGCTCAGCCACAAATCCGATCATCATAATGACCGCAACCATTATAACGACTCTCAGCGCGAAGCTGAATATGAGCGTGGATATCGCGACGGGCTCTACAACCATGCCTATCACAACTATGGTCGCTCAGATGCTTACTCAGATGGCTTTTCTGCAGGTGTCGAGCAGCGCGGGCATGAAACGAGCTATCGCAACAACAACCATTATAGCGGCGGCTATGCAGCCAATGTCTATGTGGGCGATCTCAATGGCCAGACCCGGGATTATGCTACATCACAGCTGATGAGCCGCGGTTTCATGATGCGAGATGACAAGCGCACCGATGATGGCCGCTACCGTACCTTCTGGAACGGCAGCTCAAAACAGTGCCTCGTGATGGTTTCGCGCAATGGATATGTGAGTTCTCTCGATCATGTGTCGAAAAGCACATGCCGCGATTGACCCCGTGGTAACTTCCAGTACCCGAGAGAAGTAGACTGTGGCGAAGCTGCTAGGTACACACCCCTTGAAGCTTCGCCATTTTTTTGTTGCGGGTCTGGCGTCGGTTGCTGCTGCGGGCTTTGCGCCGGCGGTTGCACAGGCTGGCTCTGAACAGCCATCTGAATTTGAAATGGCCGCGCATGCTATCGTCAGCGGCGTGACGGTTTATGATCCTGCACAACTGTTGAAATTTGCAACGGCCCATGCAGTTGCAGCCGATGGCAAAGCCAGCCCGGAAGCAATCGCCGCCGCCATCGAGCAAATTTACCGCGAAGACGGTTATTCACTGGCACAAGTTTCCTTGGCCTATAGCCAGGAAAACAACCCTGTCTTTCGCGTAGATGAAGGGTCGCTGAGCGCAATCTCGATTAGCGGGCTTCGGTCTGGCACCGAAAAGCGGGTGCGCCATTACACCGAACAGCTAACGGCAACAAAGCCGGTCAAGCAAGCTGATCTGGAACGCGCTTTGGCCCTATCGTCCGACCTGAGCGGGGTCACTTTGGCCAGCCAGGTTTTGCCCGACCCTTCAGGTGCCGGATCGATCCTTGCGATAAGCGGGGCTGAAAACAGATCATCCGGTGCAGCGGGAATCGAAATCGTCCCCATTCGTCCCGGATCGGCCTTACGCGGGTTCATCGTGCAGGAATTTTACGGCGTTGCCACGGGTGGTGACATGGTCCGCCTTCTAGGGCAGGCAACGCTGGATCGAGGGGATGACTGGTCGATATCAGGCTTGGCCTATTACCGGACACCAATTGGTTTCGATGGCACTTATATCGAGGCAATGGGCGGCAATACCGTCGCACGCAGGGATTTTGCGAACATCACAGGGGATAGTCGGCTGACCGGATGGAATGCAGCATTCGTTGTCGGGCATCCGGTGCAGCGGAGCTTGACCGACTTCACCTATTTGCTGGCTGAATATGAATTTGTCGATGCACGATCGCGCTTTCTGGGGCAGAAATTGCAAAGCAGCGCCCATGCAATCCGTCTGCGGGCGCTTAAAGGGGCGGACTATGCCGATGGCAGCCTGTATAGGGCGGCGATCACATTCAGCGGAGGAACGCGGCCAGAAACCCCGGCCGGAAACTTGGCAGACGGTGCAAAGACTTTCGGGCATGTGCGCAGCGAAATCGGGCTTTCTGTTCCGCTCGATAAGCACCAACTGACCAGCCTGAGGGTTGAGTTTCGGGGACAATGGGCATCGTCCCGTTTGCCCGAAGTCGAGCGCATCGCGCTGGGACATGCGCCTTTCATGCGCGGTTATGCCCCCGCAGAAGTCGCTGGTGATCGGGGATATGCCGCCACTGTCGAAGTCCTGCATAACATTTCGACCGGGGGCAAGTTCGTGACCGAAATCGCACCCTTTGCGTTCGGAGCGGTGGGCTATACCGATGTCCTCAAACCGCGCGTGGCAGAGCGTACTCAAAACACCGTCGCCTCAATCGGCGTGGGTAGCAGTTTCACGATCAAGGGCGGAGTTCGCCTGTCAGGATGGGCCGCTATGCCATTGCGCGATGGTCCGCAATCCCGTTCCGCCAATCCTGCCTTTCGCGCCAGCCTGACCGTGGGGTGGTGACATGCGGATAGGCAGCAATATGCGCTGGACGTTGTTGGGAGCGGTCTCTGCTGTCGGCATCGCCTATGTCAGTAACGCCAATCCACATCACGGCTGGTGTGTTGGGGTCGGCAACCCGCACAACAGCAACAGTTGCTCTTCATCCACGCCGGTCTGGACGCCTCCAACCGACCCACACCCTGTTGTCACACAGTTACCGCCCAAGCCCGACACACAAACACCGCCGCAAATACCCGTTCCATCGATATCCTATGTCCCCAAGCGCCCTCCAAATAGCCGGCACCCGGTGGTCATTGTGCAACCGCCGACTAGCCAACCCACGATCACTCTGATTGCAGAGCCAACCCCAACGATCATTTTTCCAGGTGGGGCCAATGTGCAGCCTCCCGTCACCCTGCAAAGCCCGCCTTTGCTGCAACAATCCCCCCAGGCTCCACAGCAAGGGCCTGTAGTCCAGCCCCCTGTCCTACAACCCATGCAGCAACCGCCACTGCCGCAACCGCAGATCCCGCAGCAGGTGCCGGTGCTTCAACCGCCCGTGCAGCAGCCTCCGGTCGTACAGCCGATCCTGCAGCCGCCACTGCCGCAACCACAGATCCCGCAGCAAGTGCCAGTGCTCCAACCGCCGGTGCAGCAACCGCCAGTCGTGCAGCCGATGCAGCAGCCGCCACTGCCGCAACCGCAGGTCCCACAACAGGTGCCGGTGCTCCAACCACCCGTGCAGCAGCCTCCGGTCGT